>CAVYEE010000023.1:0-41282 GCA_963767365.1 uncultured Peptococcaceae bacterium | reverse complement strand
GTGGACGGGCCGGCCGCGGCCCTGTCCTTGGAGGATCCCTTGGTGGACGGCCGGCGGCGGGCCCGTCCCCGGACGACGCCTTCTTGGCCCGGACGCCATTCTGACGCCCATCGACGAGCCTTGTCGACAGCCGGGTCGGGGTCGATCGGCGGAGTTCGAGCAGGGTGCCGTCCACCATGAAATGCTCTGCTTGGACGTGTCCCCGCAGTTTCTCCTCTCCATGTAATATAACAACTATAATTAGAATATGTCCAACAATCAACAATAAATGGATTAACAATAAGTAAACTTTCTTGTCCTCCGGTATAATTATATAAACATCCACATGTTGTTAATATTAATATGGATTTAGGAGAACATGATATTTTTTTAATTGTTGAGTTACCTGATGGAAATATTATATCACAATAATTTTTATTATTGACAGGTCACATTGACGGAATCGGAGATTATCGTTGAATTGGCCAACCGTGCCCACAATCCCTTTCTGGTTTCTGCCGGGCTGCTCGACCAGTCCGTCAGGGTTCCCTGGCTGAAGCGCAGGGCACTGCGCTTCACAACCGGCTAATGTTAACACGAAAATAGGCAATACCAACAAAACAACAACATACCAAGGAGCGTAAAGAAGGCTGCCCCAAGCCGGTCAAAGCGGCAACACGAAGCGATTCCTAAGCGATCTTGACTGGAGGCGTAACTACAAAACCGGAACTCACTAATTCTTTGATCATCTTGTCCTGGCGGTGTTCGAGCATTCTGTCCTGTAGTACCTGGTACATTTCTTCGTCGTAACTGCTCGCTTCATTCTTCAAGATGGCATAGATGATGGTGAGAATCTTCCTGGCCAGAGCTATCAAAGCTTTCTTGCCGCCACGGCGTTGCTTCACTTTCCAGTACCAACTGGAGAGGTAGGTCTTTCTCATACGGGTGACACACCAGGCGATCTCGCAGACTATTCTCTTGACGTAGGGGTTTCCCTTGGTGGTGCGAACGGACTTTTTTTTCCAGCACTTTCATTGTTGCCGGGACTTAGTCCTGCCCAGGAGCAGAGGTTGGCCGCTGTCTTGAACTTGCTCATGTCCGTGCCGATCTCGGCCAGCACTGCCTGGGCTGCCACAATGTCAATGCCAGGGATGCCATCCAGTTGCTCGATCTGCTGCTGGAACTTGGTCGCTACCTGATCGATCTTGCGATCGATCTCCGGAATGTTGGACTCGAGCTGGTACAGGTGCTTGAGGAGCATTCCCAGAAAATCCTGTTGCAGCTCGGTCAAGCTGCCCGTAGTGGCGAGGGCGACTTCCTCTCTCTTGACTCTCAGGCGCCCCTTGAGCAATGCTTCCACCTTGGATGGGGAGATGGAGCCTTGCAGAGCGAGATGCTCCAGGATCGCCTTGCCGGAGACACCGAAAACATCTGAGCAGAAGGTGGATAGTTTGAAGCCGGTGCTCTGTAGAAACTTTTCCACCCGGTTCTTCTGGGAGGAGACTTCCTCCACCATGGTTTTACGGTACCTGGTCAACTCACGCAACTCCCTGACCGGTTTGGAAGGAATGAAGCTGGCATCCAGGAGCCCTGAGCGAAGCAGTTGAGCGATCCACTCGGCATCCTTCATGTCAGTCTTCTTGCCAGGCACGTTTCTCATATGCCGGGCGTTGACCACCATAGCGACCATGGTGCCGTCGAAGGCGTCCTCCAGGATGTTGTAGACCGGCTGCCAGTAGACACCGGTGCTCTCCATGGCGACATGGCGGCAGTTCTCCTCTTCCAACCAGGTGCGTAGTTTCTTCAATCCATCCGGCAGAGAGGAGAATGTCTTGATGGTTTTCTCAGGCTTCTGATCATTCGTACCTTTAAGGATACAGGCCACAACATTGTCACGATGGACATCCAGACCACAGCAGCATTCCAATACGGCTTCCATTCTGTGACTCACCTCGGCTAAAGAATGATTGTGGCAGGGATGGCAGCCCGAGAATCAAGAAATTTAACACACGTGCTATCTCCCTTGGGAGATGCGACAGCGGTTTGTGCTCGAAAGCCGCCGGGTTAGGTTAGTTCGCGGGGTATATACCACCAAACATAATTCAACCTTTACCCTGCCTGATCAGAGTTTAGCCGTAAATATCCAGTTGAGAAAGATCTAAACCATTTTCATGCGCGGTTTGTGATGGCCGCCATCATGGCTGGTTAGTTTAATTATAGTACTTATGAGCACCGTGGAAATCGAGGCTAGAAATTGCATGCTGCTATATACCCTTTCTAACGTTCTGAAATATTTTCACGCATGCTGATCACGTCATGCGTGTGCACATGCTGACCAGCCTTGATATCTCCGGTCGCTCGACCGATCGTCTCTCCATACTTGAAGACGCCTTCGCCCTTCGCGGATGTCGGACCGGGCCAACTTGTGATAAATCGGCACATCCGTGATCGCTGCCGTCTGCTGCACCAGATCATCGAGCTTATAGACGGCCATGTCTCCCGCCTGCAATGCTTTCATGACCACAACCACGTTATCTCTTGGGTTGATTAACAAGGCATTGATCTTGCATCCCATGGGCAGTTTCCTGGTTCCAAAAACCCCAGGATTTCGCTCTTTTCGTAAATGATTGGTCCGTTTCCCTTTTATCTTCTCACACTCACGTTTGCCCACTCTTCATAGACCTTGATGACGGAAGCCATGTCTTCGCCGGAGTAACCTTTGATTTCCGCCAACTCCAACATCTGTTTAACGATACTCAGCACAGGGACTGGGACCCTGAGTTGCTCCGCCAACTCACTAGCCAGGCGCAAATCCTTACACATCAAGGCCGTGGCAAAATTCGGAGAGAAGTCTCCGGCCAGTATCTTTGGGGCTTTGTTGTCCATCATGCCGCTCCTTGCCCCGCCTCCGGTAACGACCTCAACAAAGACCTCGGGGTCGATACCGGATTTCTTGGCCATAACCATTCCTTCAGCAAGCGAGAGCAGATTAATCGCGGCTGATGCTATTGTTAGCCAGCTTTGTGCAGGAGCCGGCGCCGCTTCCACCCATGTAATAAGCCTTTTTGCCCATTGCCAGAAACAACGGGAGACACTTTTCAAAAATTTCCTTCTTCCCTCCAACCATAAATGCGAGGATCCCTTCTATTGCTTGCGGTTCACTGCCGGTTACCGGCGCATCCAGCATCTCCACGCCAGTTTTGGCCAGTTCGCGGCTAATTTTCTGACTGGTCGCAGGCGACACCGTGCTACAGTCCACAACAATCTTTCCCGGAGATATGCCGACGTTGATTCCTTTCTCTCCCAGAATGACTTCTTCCACTGCGACATCCGCTGTTAGCATCGTAAACACAATGTCGCTCTCACCGGCGACTTCCGCCGGGGAAGTCAGGACTGTGGCGCCTACCGGTTCCAACTTCTCCGCCTTGGCGGTGCTCCGGTTATAAACACTGACCTTGTATCCTGCTTTCAATAAGTTGCGTGCCATAGGAAAACCCATGGTCCCGAGGCCGATAAATCCAACCTGTTCCATCACATTTTTCCTCCAATCCATAATAGTGTGACTAGCGTGACTCTATCGTCACGGCAATAAGGCAATTGCTCTCCCCGGTCCGCCGGTAGAACCGGCCACCTTCACCGGAAGAAAGATAAAGTAGGCTCCTCGTGAAGGCAAACTCCCCAGGCCGGTAAGCATTTCTATATAACGCATACCCCGACTGAGACCTTCATGATGGACCGGCGCCCCGTCGTGAGTGGCGCCCATGCTGGGACTATCAATACCAAGACAGCGCACACCCCTGTCATAGAGATAGCATACAGTCGCCACATCAGGCGCCGGCCAGCCAGGCCCTTGCTTGTACATAAGCGGCTTGAGGCAGTAAGCATCGCCTTCAGGACCCCGGACGTAGTACTGATCCCACCCCGTGAAAAACAACACCACATCACCCGGCTGAACCGGGCCGTGCCTGTCCTCCCAGCCCTTAACGTGTTCAACTCTGATCCATGGACTTTCACCCGGTTTCCCCTCACTGCTGAGCACCCGTAGATCCATAGTAACAGCAGGGCCGGACAGATCCTTGAGCGGCACTAAATCACCATTCTGCAAACCCATTTCACCGGCCCAAGGCAAGCCCGAATCGGGCGGGGGAATGAAGTGAGTCGGCGCATCAAAATGCGTTCCGCAATGCTCGTCAATCACCCAGAACCGCGTTTGATACGGACCTATGCTCTTGACCTCACCTTGACGTTCGAACAACTCCGTAAAATAGTTCCATGTCTTGACTGTAAAAGGTATATGTGGAGGCCACCCTGACGGTAATGACTCAGACACGGTCACAGAGAGATCTACAATTTTGCAGTTGCCAAGCTCACTCCAAATTTGCACGATATTCGCCACCTCTCTCTAAGATGTAGGTATAGTTGAGCCTTTAGACGGCTGGGTTATCCCGCCGTCAGTTTCAGGGGCAAATGAGCGCGCTAGCAACTCTACGGGATGAACCACCTTAACATTGGTGTTCCTTAACCCATACTGTATTTGCATCCTGCAGACCGGGCATCCGGTCGCTACGTACTGCGCTTTGGTTGCCAAGAGGTCCTTCACTTTAGGCTCCAGGATTTTGTCCGAGATCCCGGTATGCGTGAGGCAATATGAGCCTGCTCCACCGCAGCAGCGGTCAGAGTCGTAGCTTTCCACAAAGTTCACACCGGGCAAGGCTTTAAGAATTTCCCGAGGCTCGTCTCTGACTCCTTGGGCATTTTTTAAATGGCAGGGGTCGTGGTAAGTTACGGTTACACTGTTGGTTGTGTTGCCGACTTTGAATCCCTTCTTAACCAAGAATTCACTGATGTCATAGGTCTTTTGGGCAAGTTCGCGGGCTTCCTTCTCTTCGGGATGTCCTTTCAGCAACTCAGGATACTCTTTAAGGGTTGAACCACAGGTTGCGCAGTCTACGACAATAGCCTCAACAGGCAGGCTACTTAAAGCTTTCACATTATGGATCGCCATTTTGATGGCCGTTTCTTTATCGCCCAGGCTTTGTTGGGGTTTTCCGCAGCATAACGTGTCCATGCAGATCATTGCTTTGTAACCGGCCTTGGCCAGGACTTTGAGCACGTCATGGCCGAGAGACGGAGTGAGGTAATTGGTGGTACAGCTTAAGTAATAGGCTACCGTGGCGTCCTTGGGAAATTGGTTCGGCTCGATCTGGTCAACCAGGGGAATTGGTAAGGTTTCGGGCATCACCTGTAGTCTTCCCCGGAGTCCTGACGGCAAGCACCTGGCGACGGTAGGCACGATTTTTGTTTTTTGACCTAAGCGAAAGGCTTTTGCGGCGAGAGACACCCGCTTGGCATGTGGTAGTACGCCGCGCAGAACAGCTCTGTGAGTAAACGGCAGACCATCCTTGGCCACATATTCTGATCGCATCGCCGAGATCATCTCCGGGATATGGATCCCGGCAGGACAGATGGCCTTGCATTGTTCACAGCCCAGGCAGGCAAACATGTCCTCTTTGAGTCTCGGAGTCATGTTCAGACGCCCTTCGGCCAGCTCGCGGATCAGACGCACCCGTCCACGGGCGACGGCGCTCTCGTTGCGAATCGCTTTAAAGGAAGGGCAGACCGATTGGCATAGTCCACAGCGGATACACTTCTTTGTTTCGGCGATCAATTCAGGGCGGTCAAGCATTTTTCCGGCCCTCTTCCGTTGCCAGATCGAAGATCTTGCCAGGGTTGAGGAGTCCTTCAGGATCAAAGGTGCGTTTCAACTCTCTCATGAAGTTGATTTCATCGTTGGAAAATTGCCATGAAAGATAGGGTTTCTTTCCCAAACCGATGCCGTGCTCTCCGGTTAAAGTGCCTTCACAGGCGAGGGCTGCTTCAAAGATCTCATCAATCACTTTATGCGCCCTCTCCACGGCGCCCGGGTCATCATCATTGATACAGATGTTGGGGTGCAAGTTGCCGTCGCCCAAGTGGCCCAAGATCAGCACCGCCAACATGATATTTGGCGCCGATCTCTTTCATCTTTCTGATCATAAACGGCACCCGGTTACGGGGGACCGTGGCATCTTCAGCATAAACGGTCGTGAAACTTTGGGACAAGACGCCGAAGGCATTTCTCCGTCCTTGCCAGAACTTCTCGACCTCTTCGTCCGTAGTGGCAACCCGGACGGAACGCGCCCCCTGATCGAGGCAGATTCGCTTCACCTTTTCAGCCTCGACGGCGACGCTTTCCTTGCTGCCATCGACTTCAAGCAGCAGAACGGCGGCGATATCCGTCGGAAAGCCTACATGGTTACAGGCTTCGATCAGATTTACCAGATCATGGTCGATAAATTCCAGGGTAGTCGGGACCACTTTCTTCCGAATAATAGCCGTGACAGTTTCGGTCGCCTGATCGACCTCATCATAAAAGGCGAGCAGGGTTTGCTTGCTTTCAGGGAGCGGAATCAAACGGACGATAATTTCCGTGATCACTCCAAGCGTTCCTTCCGACCCCGCAAAGAGTTGCGTCAAGTTATAGCCGCTCACATTTTTAATCGTTTTACCACCAACATGAATGATCCGTCCGTCAATGAGAACCACGGTCAGCCCTAACAGATAGTCCTTGGTCACTCCATATTTGAAACCTCGCGGACCGCCCGCATTTTCGGCCACATTGCCGCCGATGGTCGACATATTAAGTGAAGCCGGATCGGGTGGATAAAAAAGCCCTCTTTCTTCTACCGCCCGATGCAAATCACGGGTGATCAGCCCCGGCTGAACGACCGCAATCAGGTTCTCCTCATCGATCTCCAAAACCTGGTTCATCAACTGGGTGGAAAGAACAATCGTGTCTGGAATCGGTATGGTTCCACCAACGAGATTGGTTCCGGCTCCTCGAGTCGTCACCGGGATCCGGTAGCGGCTCGCCACCTTTAGAACCCCCGAGACTTCCTCGCTTGAGGTTGGGAAGACCACCACGCCCGGCAATGCTGTCATATCCGTTGCATCATAGGAATAACAAATTCTATCCTCCAACTCTTTTTTAACATTGTTCTTTCCCAAGATTGCGGTCAGCTCTTTGATCGCATTTGCCAGCATACGCCTTCACCTTTCTTGATGTATCATCATTTTTAGGAAATGATTGAGTTGCCGGCCGGAATCGGGGTCTGAAGAATCACCCCTCTCCTCATGCCGTATCTTCTTTACTCGATGATACTGCCAGGATCGCCACCAGGACTATGCCTTCAATCAGGTACTGCAACCCGATGGACAATTTCGTCAGGGTGATAAAGGTCACGATCAGCGTCAGCATCAAGGCTCCGGCGAACGTGCCGCCCACGCTCGATTTCCCCCCGGCAACGGCTGTTCCACCGATTAACGTGGTCGCAATCCCGGTAATTAAATAGGCGCTGCCCATATCCAGGAAGGTGCCGCCAAAAAAACCGCAACACAGGATGCCGGTAAGGCCTCCGAGAACACCGCTGATGATAAAGGCGGCGATGACGGTTCTCCGGACATTGATCCCCGCCAGGTCGGCGGCGCGTCCACTCTGACCGACGGCAAAAAATGGTGTTGCCTTCAATCCTTTATCACTTATGCTGAAACCTAATTATAATGAGAATTGCGTTATATTTTTTATACAACTACTTGAGTTGCCGGCGGCCCAAACCTGAGGTTTGGGCCGCCGGCTATAAAAAGAGATGCTAAAGAGGGGGTCTCTTTTTCACAACTCATAAAGGGTTTTCCACTTAGCACACAAGTAAGGCCTTAATTACTCCGTCTTTCCTAGACAGCACTGTTTCAATGCCTGCGCGAGCTTCCTGTAAATCGAATTTGTGAGTTATCACTGGGGAAACATCTATAACACCCATAGATAAATACTCGATGCCTCTTGTCCACGATTCAGCATCCCAGGCATATGTTGCCGAAACGTACATATCCTTAAACATCATGTCGTCGGTAGAAAGACTTACTTTTTGTCCCCCACCCATGATTCCCATTAGTGACACCACTCCGCCGTGTCGACATAAGTCGAATGATAGTTCTACTCCGTCCTTATTCCCTGCACATTCAAAAACATGATCAACCCCAAAATCGCCAGTGATTTTTTGCACAAAATGTCGAGGATCTTCTGAGTTGATATTTATCGTCCTAGTGGCGCCCAGTCTGCTTCCGACTGCCAACCGATCATCTCTCGTCCCAACCAAAATAACCTCTTTTGGGTGGTAAAAATTGAGCATTGCCACGGCGAGGAGCCCTATAGGGCCAGGACCTACTACAACAGTAGTCTTCCCGGGCTCAATTCTTGCCCTTCTTAAAGCATAGATAACAACCGCCGTTGGTTCAACCAGCGCACCAATTTCTAACGGCATACTGTCGGGCAAACGATGAACAATATGCTGAGGAACAGAGATATATTCAGCAAAAGCGCCATTGTGGGTAAAACCAAGGTTGGCATCACGTAGCTATTCAAACACAAATTGGTTCGGCCTTCCAGACAGTTTCTACAATAACAGCAACGGACTACCTGTTCTGCCACTACTCTATCGCCATGGCTGAAATCTATTAACATTGTTGCCACATTCTTCCACTACGCCAGACCATTCGTGTCCGGGAACAATTGGATATTTTATATATGCTTGATTGATCTCTTCCGTCAAGTATTTCCAGATCCGTATTGCATATACCGGCAAACTTCACTTTAATAAGTACTTCATCTGGACCAATTTCTGGCACCGGTATTTCAGTAATAGCCCAATTATTTGGGCTTTGAAGCAAAAGAGCCTGCATTGTAGGTCCTCCTTTTCCTTACTGTATTGATGATTACCCCGTCATTCCTCCCCAACGGGTCCGGGTCTATCCGGCCAGAGCGGCAATCAAGGTTCGGCAAAAATCGGGCAGGTCCTCGGGCGTGCGGGAAGTGATGAGGTTGCTGTCCTTAACAACCGGCTGATCAACAAACGAGGCCCCGGCGTTTTCCACATCATCCTTGATGGCCACAAAACAGGTGGCCGTCTTTGCACGAAGCAAGCCTGCGGAAATAAGCACCTGGGGACCGTGGCAGATGGCCGCGGTTGGCTTGCCGGCGTCGTGGATGGCCCGCACGAATTCCAGGATGCTCCTATAGCGGCGCAGACTGTCTGGCGCCCAGCCGCCGGGAATCACCACCCCGTCGTAGTCGGCTGCTTTGACCTGGTCGATGGTCTTGTCCGGCCGGCATACCAACCCGTGGTACCCATGGTACTCTTCAGCACTGCCGGTACCGATAATGTCCACAACCGCCCCGGCCTCCCGCAGCCGGATCACCGGATACCAGAGTTCCATATCTTCAAAGCCGCTCTTCCACCAACACTGCCACAGTTTACCCTTGAGTTCGTTCGTCATGTGCTCCTCCTAAAATGTTTTCGCCATTGCAAAGCAGCCCTTTTTTCGAGCTTCACCATCCCAGGGAACATTCCCCGGAAAGTTGCCGCTAGAGTCCGTGCCCTCACCACCTTTCGTCCTGGAAAAGCACCCCGGACTCCCCCTGTCGATCCCTCTTCTTACCATATTGATGATTACCCTGGCTTAGACTATTGCAATAGCTCTTACTGGTGAACCATCAAGACCCACCAACCGTAGAGGCAGAGCCATAAAGGTAAAACTGGCGGGTAACTTATCCAGATTAGCCAACCCCTCAACTATGAGAATATCATGTTTGAACAGCGCTTGGTGTACCCTGGTATAATCGTCGGTACAAGGTGTAGGCGTATCCATCCCGATCATCTGGATGCCACGGCCGGCCAGCCATTCTGCCGCATCAAGCGTCAAATTGGGAGGTCATTCAAATACTCCGGTAGCAGGATATGACGATCCCATCCGGTTCGGTAGATTACCCGGCTGCCCGTGTCCGATAACATCCATATGGGCCTCAAAATCCGCAACTGTTATCGACGAACCTGGCTCCTTATGAGACAAGTCTATCAAAGTAGCAGGGCCGCAAACGCTTCAAGTCAATCGTTGTCTATCGTTATTCCGCCAGTCTAAAAAATGACAAGGGTGCGTCGACATGGGTACCCTGATGTGTACTATTATAATTTGCGTAATATTGTAACCGATGCTCCGGGTGGTGTTGTGCTTGATAAATGCACACTTGGGATCCCACGGGAATGTTGGTGCACGATCGTATGTCTCCAGGGTGAGGTCTATATCTTCGGCACGATTTTCACCTCCAGTGCTTAGTCGTTTCTGTGTTTCACCTTCAAACCGATATCGGTGGAAGACAATATCCGATCCCACTGCCACGATCAAGACGATCGCCAGAGACGAAAGACTGCCAATAAACAGAGATGTTTTCCAGGACCAATGCATCATTAACCACTCCCAGCAGCAGTGAGCCGACAATTGCCCCGAGTACGCTGCCCTCGCCGCCGGACAAGACTGGCTCCACCGATGATGCACGCGGCAATCGCCGTCAGTTCAATGTTTGCTCCTGCCACGGGGACTGGCAGTGGCAAAGCGAATATCCGTTAAACTCCCGATATGGCAGCGAGAACGCACTGATCATGTAGCACCAGCAGGATGTATATTGGGGGCGCTGATACCGGATAGGATGCTGGCGTTTCGGTTGCTTCCTACATAATAAACCTTTCTAAACAACGATAGCTTTTTCGCCGCCCAGCCAAAGACCAAAGCCAGTATCACCATTATATAGATAGTCACGTTGATTCCAAATATCGTTCCCTGTCCCAATGCCGTGAAAATCCACTTGCATCGGCAATATGACGGGCAGCGGGGCACCCTGGGTTAGCACGTAGGCGATGCCTCCGGTCACGCTCAGCATGCCCAGCGTTGTCATAAACGCATCGATGCCGACCCGGCTGATCAATAAACCCGTTATTAACTCCGGCGGCTACTCCGGCTAATACGCTTATCAGCGCCGCCAACCACGGATTCATCGAACCGACTGCATCAATACTGCCATTAAAGCGCCAGACATCGGCAGCACACCCGCCACCGATAGGTCAAACCCTCCAGAGATCAGGGTCAGCAAGCATTCCCACGACACGATGCCGTTAATGGCAATCCCCAGCACCGTTGACTGCAGGTTTTAAAGCTGAAAAAGCCCCCGCTTGTGCAGGCAATGACAACTCCCAACAACAGAGTGAACAGCAGAATAATATATTCCCTGGTGATCCTCACTCCAGGCCACCTCTTGTCTGTTCTCTGAATTAGCTTGAAAGAGAAAGAAGAGTCGGTTCCGTGATTTCGTCTCTCGTCAACGAAGAGACATGTTTTCCGCTACGCAATATGTGAACTGTCTCGCAGAGGTTTAGAATATCTTCAGCGTCTGAAGACGAAACAATTACGCTTAAATCGGTGGTTTGTGCCAAATTTTTTATTTGTTCATAGAGCTGGTACTTGGTCTCGATATCGACTCCACGCGTAGGCTCATCAAGCAGCAACAGCTTCGGCGAAGTTGCCAATGCTCTGGCCAAAACCACCTTTTGTTGATTACCTCCGCTTAACTGATCAATTCCCTGCTCGAAGGATTCTGCTTTGATCTCAAGCATCGCCATAAATTTCCTGGTCACTTCCGCCGCAGCAGACTCCTGGAAAAGACCGGCTCTGGTCACTTTCTCGCAAACTGGAGGCCACAGTATTCCACTTGATGCTGAACAATCTGAACAGGCCCTCTTTGATTCTATCCGACGTCAGGTAGACGATGCCACATGTCGATGGCGTTTTTTACGGAAGCGGAGAGTTTTATGCCTTTAAAACTGATAGCCCCTTCCTCAATTGGCAGAAGTCCGGCCAGAGTCCGGACTACCTCCCTTACTCCTGATCCGAGTAAGCCATAGAGTCCGATAATTTCCCCCGGTTTGACTGTCAACGAAAACTCTCTAAACCCCTTGCCGGAAATTCTATCGGCCACCAGTAGTGCGGGACGCGAGGGTTTACTGGCATCAGGCTTTACCTCCTGTGATTGTTGAACTGCAAGGTGCTTTTGCTTTCCCGGTCATTGCAAAGACGAGATCATCCTTGGTTACCTCGGAGGTTTCAGTTAACAGCACTTTTTCTCCGTTCCGGAGAACCACGACCGAATCGCATACTTCGATAATTTCCGATAACTTGTGACTTACAAAAATAATCAAGATACCCCTACTTCTTTAACGATTCAATAATCTTGAATAATCGCTTCGCCTCTACTTGGCCCAACGAGGAAGTGGGCTCGTCAAGCAACAACGCTTTGGTGTTTTTGAGCTGCAAGCGCCCGGGCAATCACGATTAATTGTTGCTTATCACAGGGAGAGTCTCCGGCCTTACTCCTGACATCGATTTCCCTTCCTGTTTCCCCGAACAGGTTCCTCGCAATGACTGACGGCGCGTTCTTCAAGTCTCTTGTGCGAAACTATGGCCAGTGATTCCTCGGGTTACAAAAATGTTTTCAGCAACTGTCAATGAACGGAAAATTTGTGGATCCTGATGCACCGTGGCGATTCCGAGTCCTTCAGCGACTGCGGGGCTGGATAAATCTGACCTGCGTTCCTTCGAGTAAAATACTGCCGCTGTCTGGTTCCAGAGAACCAGTCAGAATGTTGATCAGAGTGCTTTTTCCTGCTCCGTTTTGACCGAGGAGTCCGTAAACTTTGCCTCCGTGGAAAGACAGCGACACATCGACGACGGCCTTGGTAGCCCCAAATGACCGGCTTATTCCCCGCATCTCTATGACAGGCACTGGCTCAGCCATAAAAATCCTCCTAGCGTGACTAATGCAAGAGGTTTAGGGTGCTGGGCAACATTTTGCCCCAGCACCCCCTGCTCCAACTATCGGCTAATATGTACTGTTCACAAAAGCCTGGTAATTGCTCTTGGTAACTACATTGATCCCTGTGTACATTCACCGGGGAAGCAGGACCTATTCCTGCCGCCTTGGCCACCGGCTGAAAGGGGAGTCGACAGGTTGTTGTGCATGGCGTACAGCTGCAACATCCCCCAATAACCCATAATGTAAGACCCCTGGACCATCGTCGCCTGGATAACACCGTTCTGGATCTCGTTTAGTGTTTCCGTGTCCCGGTCCATCGACACGATATTCACCTGTCCGACTTTATTGGCCTCGGTCACTGCGGTAGCGACGCCGAATCCCATGTTGGCAGTCGTCACAAAACACGCCGCTTATATTATATTTTCTGCATAAGTGTGCCCACCTGTGTGCAGCAACGTCGAGGATCGTTGTTCCCGTTTTCGGTGGCGACGAGATGGATGTTTGGGTATTTCGCTTCAGTTCCTCAGTTTGAAGCCCTGGCCGCGCAGGTCCACTGTTGGGAATTCCTGGAACTGCTTCGAGGGCAACATTTCCCTGGTCATTGCATGAGACCGGCCAAAGTATCAGCTGCCACCTGTCCCGCCTGCTCCCCGTTGGTTCCGAGGAACGCATCCCGGTTGCTATTGCCGATGCATCGCTGTCATAAGTAATAACCGGAATGCCTGATGCAACTATCTGATTGATAGTCTGGCTTAAGGCCGTAGCGTTGACTGGGCACAATAATACCCGCAGGATGCTGCGATGCTATTGTCGACAAAATACGGGCCTCGTCGCTGGCATCTTCCTGCAGGAGTACCAGTAATCTGTGTCTGGCTCCTAACTCCGCGGCAGCCTGCTGAATTCCGGTCTCGGCCGCTTTCCAATAAGAAATACCCGAATCGTAGGTAATTATTACGTACTTTTGCGAAGCAGCGTTGCTTGACAATAAATGATGTGCCGCTACTGGCACCAGAACTAGTCGGTTGATGCTTGGCGCTTTCGGCGTACAGCCTGCCACAATCGTGGCGAACACACTAACATAACGCAGAAAGCAGCGCATAAAATTCTCACTCTACACTGCTTTGCTTCTTCAACACTGATCTTACCCCCTTTTTTAATTAATTTCATGTAAAAATTCATACGCTACTTCCAGGATGCCTCTGTTCTTTCTCCAGACTTTAAAAACGCCGTCACTCCCGCAGTTAAACCCTCGCGACCGCCCTCCTCTTTGTTTCATTTCTTTGAAGCCATAAACGACTCCCTGCTGATCTTCCCTGCCTCTCCCTGTTGTTTGTGTCTCGACAACAGCCAAGACAGTTCTAACAATCAAGATCTGAAGATGTTATTGGCGATCACCAGTTTTTGAACTTCATTCGTCCCTTCATATATTTGGGTAATTTTTGCATCCCGCATATGCCTCTGAACCGGGTACTCCATCATGAAACCGTAGCCTCCGTGGACCTGCACCGCTTTCACCGAGTGCTTCATGGCCGTGTCTGAAGCGAACAGCTTGGCCATTGCCGCTGCCTTGGTGTATTTCTGCCCTTTTTCCTTGAGCCAGGCAGCCTTGTAGGTCAGTAAACGGGCGGCCTCAATTTCTGTGGCCATATCGGCGATCATTTCCTGGACGGCATAAAGATCGGCAATCGGCTTACCGAACTGCACGCGCTCCTTGGCATATCCTACAGCCTCCTCGTAAGCGGCCTGCGCAATGCCTAGGGCCTGGGCGGCAATGGCAATCCGGCCCCCGTCAAGGGCGTGCATGGCGATCCTGAATCCCTCACCCGGCTTGCCTAACATGTTCGACCGGGGCACCCGCATATCCTCGAAGGTCAGGGGGCACGTGCTCGAGGCCCTGATCCCCAACTTGTCCAGGTGCTGCCCGGTAATGTATCCCTTTGTGCCGCACTCCACGATGAAAGCCGAGATGCCCCTGACGCCGGGGGCGGTGCGGTCGGTCTTGGCTAGCACGATCGTTAGTCCTGCCACCCCGGCATTGGAGATAAACATCTTGGATCCGTTGATCACGTATTCATCCCCATCCGGAACGGCAACAGTCTGCAGGGCGCTCGCATCGGAGCCGGCATTCGCTTCCGTCAGGGCGAAGGAACCGATAATGGCGCCCTTGGCCAGACCGGGCAAATATTTTCTTTTTTGCTCCTCGGTTCCAAAATCGATAATTGGCTCCGTCCCGAGCGAGGTATGCGTCTCCAGCGTCACCCCGGTTGAAGCGCAAACCCGGGACAGTTCCTCTACGGCCAATATGTAACTCAAGTAGCTGGCGCCGGCGCCGCCGTATTCTTCGGGAACCACGATTCCCATGACCCCTAATTCACAAAGCTTTTTTACGATCTTTTCAGGGAATTCCGATTTCCGATCGATCTCATCGGCGATCGGACGCATCTCTGTTTCGGCAAAATTTCTGATCATATCACGGGTCAAAACCTGTTCTTCCGTTAGATCGAAGTCCATGTCATCCCCTCTTTCCTACTCCTTTACATTGGCCAAGTCCCTGGCAAATTGCTTCTTGCGCTCCAGGTCAGCCTGACGGGCAATCATGATTCTCATCGCCTGTGGCGGTCCTGCTCCGTGCATGGATTCGGTGCGATAAGCGACCGCAGTGGCTCCAATGGTGATATTCTCCACCAGGCGCAGCATTCGCAACCTGCATTCAGTTGAGATGCCACTGATCCCCTGCAGGTATTTCTTCATGTACGGGCCAACCTCCGGGCTGTTAAAATCCGCCTCGGACGGTAATGTCACCATCAAACCGCCTGCCAGGTCCTCCGCCAGCCTGGCAATCTCGTAAGGAAACCTGGTCACGTTTAATTTACAAACGTTAGCCAACAAGAGATCGATCAGGTAGGTTCCCGACGGAGTCGCCTTGCCCTCGGTCGAGCATGCCAGGCCACAGGCGTATAACGTCTCGTTCAGGTGGACCATTTCCACCAACTTGTCCTTGGCATGTGAGACATTGCTCAGCCCGTGATAATCCAGCAGATTACTCACGGCGCCGATCAAAACGTCTCCCACTCCAACCTTGCAGCCGCCATAGCTTTGCCTGTGATAGCCTGCGAAGCGCTCCACCAGCATACCGGCAAAGCGGTATTCCCGGTGCATAAAAACTCTTTCCCGGGGAACGAAGACATCGTCAAAGACCACGAGGCACTCCTGCCCACCAAACTTGGCATTACCGACATCGATGGCGCCTCCCTCAAGCTTCCGGGTATCGGAAGCCTGCCGGCCAAGGATATAGGTAATTCCGGGGGTATCGGCCGGTATGGCGAAGGATATGGCATAATCGGCGTCTTCTTCTTGCATGGACATGGTCGGCATGACAATGATCTCGTGCGAATTTAAGGCTCCGGTTTGGTGGCATTTTGCCCCCCTGACCAGAATGCCGTCCTGGAGATCCTTGACAACATGAAGAAAGAGATCGGGGTCTGACTGCTGGAACGGGCGCTTGCTCCGGTCACCCTTGGGATCGGTCATGGCGCCGTCGCAGACCAGGTCATTGTCCTGAACATACTGCAGGAATTTGTTAAATCTTTGATGATAGTCAGTTCCTTGCGCCTGGTCTATTTCGAATGTCGTGCTTTCAAGCGCATTCAAGGCATCCATCCCGACACAGCGCTGAAAGCAGGTACCGGTTTTCTGGCCCAATAAACGCTGCATCTTGACTTTGGAAACCAAATCAGCGGTGCTGCGGTGGATATTTGTAAACCGGTTGATCCTGTCTCCTGTCAGGTGCGAGTTTGCGGTAGCCACGTCCTGATACTCAGGGTTATTTGCCACTTCGTAAGTCATGGCAACGGCATTGAGCGAGGGCCTGATCAGGGGATGCTCCGCCGGGCAATCAATTTTCTTGCCGAAAGAATAGGCGTTGAGCCGTAATTGCTTAATGCTGTCAATGTACTCTTGAGCGGTTTTCATGGTGATCACTCCATCCTCGTTCCCTATTACTTGCAGATCAGGTCATACCCGGTCTGAAACGCCTTTCTGTTGATCTCCCGCACCTTCTCCGGTAAACGATCTATCACTATCTCACCGAACTCCTCTTTATCAAAGAACGGCGACATCCTGGCCAACGCTCCGAGCATGATCACATTGGTCATTTGTGTATTGCCGAGAGACTGTGCCTCCTTGGTGGCATTGAAGATATAACCTTTCGGGCATTTTTCCTGAATATTCTTAATGATCTCTTCTTCTTCCGGGTAGGTATCCAGCCCCATGTTACAGTTCACTGTAGGCACTTTCTGCGTGTTGATCAGGTATTGACCGTTGTTGTTGACCAGTTTAATGTTCCTCAGCGCTTCTACCGGTTCAAACCCCATCAAAATGTCCGCACTCTCCTGCGGCACCAGCGGTGAATATATTTTATCCGTAGATATCCGCAGGTGGGATACCACCGAGCCGCCGCGCTGAGCAGCTCCGATTGTCTCCGTTCCCAAGACGTTGTACCCTCTATCCATCGCATACTGCGCAATGGCTACAGATGCCAAGAGGTTACCCTGGCCTCCAACGCCACAAACAATGATATCTATCTTCATGAGATCGCCCCTCTCTTGCAGACATCGGCGCATAACCCGCACTTGACGCAGGTCATTTCATCCATTACTACTTTTCCGTCTTCATAGTGCAACGCCGGGCATCCAAAATCATTGATGCAGATTTTACAGCCATTGCAGCGTTCCGGGTCGATATGCACATCCCTTGGTATGAAGGGCGGATTCGCTTGCTTACTGCTCCGAAGGTAACAGGGCGCACGAGAAATCACTACGGATACGCCCTCTGACTGCACCGCCTCTTCCAGCGCCGCTCTGGTTTCTTTGATGTTATACGGGTTGGCCGTTCGTACTTTGATTCCCAGCGATTCTACCAGTTTTTCAATGCTGATTTTCGGCGCCGGTTGACGCCTGATATCCTCTCCGCTTCCAGGGTGAGGTTGGAATCCCGTCATCGCTGTCGTTGAGTTGTCTGCCACTACGATGGTGATGTTGCTCTGATTGTAGACTGCATTCAACAGTCCGCTGACCCCTGAATGGAAGAAGGTTGAGTCTCCAATCAGGGCCACTACCGGGCGGTCAAACCCGCTTGCTTTAATACCGGTGGCAATCGGAATGGATGCGCCCATGCAATAGATCGTCGATTGCAGTTCTATCGGCGGGAAGCTTCCGGCATCATGACAGCCGATATCTCCGGTCACTATTCCCTTGTGTTTTCTGACTACATTCTTGAGGGCGTTCAGGAGTCCGCGGTAACTGCATCCCACGCATTGTGTCCTTGTCCTGATCGGTGCGGCCAACCGGTTCGAATCTGAGGCCCCGGCTTCGTTTTGGACTTTACCCTCCAACCTGGCAAGAGCTTCGATCACGTCTGTGGTAAGCAGTTCGCCTGTTGACGGCAGAAAGGACTTCCGGCCCAAGACTTGAATATTGATGCCCTCTTCATAGCAGATCTCCTTGATCAGCCGTTCAACCACCGGCTCGAGTTCTTCAAAGACAATCACTGTTTTCAGCCCGTGGAAAAATTCAATCACTTTCTTCCGCGGCAAGGGAAGGGTGCCCAGCTTCAGAACCGGGTACTTTTTCTCGAGCTTGCTTTCCGCTTCCTTGATATAGGCATAGTCGACTCCGCAGCCGATTAGTCCGATTGCTCCCGTTCCCGCCTCAATCCAGTTATAGGGGCTGCTTTCCGCCAGTTCCGTAAATTCCGCCTGTTTCTTGTTTAAAAGCTCGTGCCTCCATTGCGGGCGCATCTTTCCGCCGGCCGCTTTTTCAGAAACCGCACTCATTACAAACCGTGACCGATCGTTGATAAATTCCGGCTTCCTGTCTAACTCAGTTTCTGCGTCACTCAAGTCAATGATCGCCCGGGCATGACAGACCCGCATCACCGGTCGCAGTATGTAGCAACACTCGGTTTTTTCACTTAATTCATAGGCCGCTTTGATCATATCTTTGGCCTCTTGCGGTGAGCATGGATCCAGAACCGGGAGATGCCCGTAAGTATGGAGCAGGATCCTGGTATCCTCTTCATTCTGCGAGGAGTTCCCGCCGGGGTCATCGGCCGAGACCAGCACCATCCCCCCGCGGACTCCGGTAAAATTCATGTGCATGATAAAGTCTGTGGCAACGTTTGTCCCATTGTGTTTCATCACCGCCAGGGACCTCACATTGCATAAGGATGCCCCCAGGGCCACTTCCGTGGCTACCAGTTCGTTAGTACACCATTCCGTGTACGTCTTTGGCTTTTTGGCTAATTCCTCAACAATCTCCGTCGCCGGTGTGCCCGGGTATCCAACGACAACTTTCACACCAGCTTCTGCGGCTCCGGCTGCGATTGCCTCATTTCCCATCAGGTATCCTTTCAAGTTCCTCGTCCCCCTAGTTCATCTTGCTGAACCTTTGTTCATCATTCTACTCATTAATATTCTTCAACAGAAAAAGTATTCCTTCTACGTTTAAAAAATTATCAAATTTTTTGGTTCAATTTTCTTTCCCCTTGAACATGATCGACTTAAAGCCTTCCTGCGCTACGGTACCATCCTGCTTGACTACCTGCAGGAACATTTTTACAATACCCCTGTCAGGCTTATGAGTGGGTCTCGCCTCCACCACTCTCGCTTTAACTTTTATTGTATCGCCGAAGAAAATGGGGGCCTTAAACTGCCAGGACTCCATCCCCAGGAATGCCATCGCGGTCGGTTCGAGCCAACCCGTTCTGAATAATAAACCGTGGGCGATCGACAATCCCAGCAGGCCGTGCGCCACCCGCTGCCCGAAAAGGTTGTTTTTCGTGTCTTCGATGCTGGTGTGCAACGGATTATAATCACCGGTCATGGCGGCAAACATGACGACATCGGTCTCCGTGACGGTTCTGCCGGCAGTCTCGAATTCTTCACCTGCCGTCCAGTCTTCAAAATACCTTCCCATAATCATCCCTCCTCCACTAACCCCATGAGGTCATGCGCCTGTATTTCCCACCCGACACTTCCCTCTCTTTATCCCCTAGAATTCTTGCACCCTGCTTTTAAAGAACTCATAAATGAGTCCTGTATCCACAGAGTAAGAGATATATTGCACGCCCATAGCCGCCCATTTTTTGGCAGCCTCGATATCTTCGACAAAAATTCCGACAACTTTTCCGGCTGCTCGTGTCAACCTCACGATCCTTTCGGCCTCCTTGATAACCAGGGGGTGATCCACTTGCCCCGTTATCCCCATGGATTGAGAAAGATCATAAGGCCCGATAAAGATTACATCGATGCCATCAACCGTTAATATTTCCTGTAAGTTTTGCAGGCCAGCCTGTCCTTCAATATGAATAATAACGGTCGTATCCCGGTTTGCGGTTGAGAAATAAGTAAATCTATCCATTGCCGAGTATCTTCCCGCCCGGACAAATCTACAGACACCACGGTCCCCTTCCGGTGCAAATTTAGCTGCCTTAACTGCTTCAATTGCATCTTTTTTCGTGGAGATTTGGGGGATCTGCACGCCCTCTGCTCCAATATCCAATGCTCTTGAAAAGAGTTCGGGCCTATTTGCTCTAATTCTGATGATCGGGGATATGCCGGCAAGGTTAGCGGCGCGGATCATATTTTCTGCACTTTCCATGGAAATCGGGCCATGCTCGGCATCGATTATGGCAAAATCCAAACCTGACAATCCGGCAATCTCCATGATGGCCGGATCCCTTATTTTCATAAAGGGACCGATCACTGTTTGACCCTGCTGCAGCTTTTCTTTGAGAATGCCCATTTTCCTCGCTCCATTTCTCAATTTTAGTTACTAGGTCAAAAACTGGCGCGCTAGCAGCGCAGACCTTGTGAGGCCAAGCGTTTCTCTCCCTTTCAGGCGCTTGTCCCTCTCAAGCGGGTTCATCTGCCCCGATTCCAGGCGCAATTACTTTGTTCATTATATTGAACCATGGTTCTTTTCCCTGTTTACAGTTTTCGATGTAACATTTTAAAATCCTTCATGAGGGTTTTAATTTTTTATAAAAACCAGGTTCCCGAATGGGAAACCACCCAAGCCTATAAAGGCTGATCAAAAAAGGCCGCTACGCTTTGGTGGCGGCCTTAACAACCAGCAAAATTACTATCCTCCGGCCATAAGCGGGAAGACAAATATCTCCTGATCATTGGCGAGCATTGCTTCCGCATCAAGAATCAGGTTGCCCGCCGAGGCAAAGCACAAGGAGTTTTCCCCCAATTTCCGGGCAACTTTCTCCTTTAACTCAACAACACTACCGGTGGTCAATTCGATCTCTTCACGTGGCTGTTCAAAGGCAGAGGCATAATCCACCTTCACCTTAATCATTTGCCGCCAACTCCGCCAGAAATTCTTGCGGGATGCCGCCGTCCTGGTTCCAGCCCTGGAGCCGGTAAAATTCCGGCAGGTACTTTTCTACTTCCGGCACGTTGCCGTAAGCTCCACCTTCCGTCAGGGGCTTTTTCACGTGGCCCGGCAGGCGGTCATCGGCAGGACTGCTGCCAAGGTTAAAGGAGATGGCTCTCTTAATCGTCAGGGAGTTTTTAGCCGCTGCCAGTACCTTTTCGGCGCTCCAGGGTACTCCGGTAACAAGAGACAGGACGCCGGTCACCACTTTCAGCGGGGTAAAGGCAAAGTTGCACTTGACGAGGCAGTTGTCCAACTCACGCAGGCATTGGTGGTTAGCAACCATTGCCACCCTGCCTTCGATGTCGTTTCGCGGTCCGGCAGAGATGCCCAGGTCCTTGTCCTTGGCGAGCCCCAGGTCTACCTGGAAGAAATCGCCGCGCTGGTGGCAGGCGCCCCGTGGACCGGTAGCATAGGATAGAGCCTGCCCGGCAAAAGCCCTCGGTTCGTGCATGGGAAACTCGAGTTTACGCACTGCGGCAGCATAGTCCTGAGGCAGACCCAACTCCTGGAGTGTTTTCACCGTACCCTGGCCGATCAGTCTCCCAATGCCGCGGTTCTCAACAGTAAGCTTCAGGGCTTCCAAGATACCTGACCGATCGCCAAAGTCGGGTACTTCCGCCATCAATGCGGGCGGCAACAGCTTCTCCTCCTTTAGGTACATGAGCAATGCCAGGGTAACTCCGGAGGAGATGGTGTCAAAGCCATGGCGGTTGGCAATGTCGTTGGCCTCGATGATGGTATCCAGATCCAGGTTCTGCATCAGTGGTCCATAAGCTACTGCGGTTTCGTATTCGGGGCCGTCGACAATTCTACCTTTAAAGTGGAACTCTCTCCCGCAAGCGATTGGGCAACCCCAACAGGCGCTGGCATGAACCGAGTATTCTTCCCTGAACTTTCTCCCGTTGAAACGGTCGATGGGGAAAAGCCCCCGGGTAAAGTATCTTACCGGCACATCTCCAAAATAATAACCGATGTCGAGATAGCCCACAGTGCCAAACTGGTTGGAAAGTTGCAACGATTGCTGGTAGCGGGCGGTAAGCTCCCGCGCCATGGCCCTCAGGGATTCCTTGTCTCCGACCTGGATCTCATCCTTGCCGGCAGCCACGATCGCTTTCAGGTTCTTGCTTCCAAAAACCGCGCCGAATCCCATCCTGCCGGCCGCCCGGCCATTGTCGTTGATCACCGCCGCCATTGGCACCAGGTTCTCGCCGGCGGCGCCAATGCAAGCGATGCTGACATCATTTCCGTACACTTCTTTGAGTTGTTTCTGCGCCTCGTAACTATCGAGACCCTTTAAGCCAGTAGCTGTTTTTATTTCCACGTTTCCGTCTGCCACTAGGAGATAGGCCATCTCTTGAGCCTTGCCGGTAATGATCAGGCCATCAAAACCGGCCCTCTTGAGAACGACCCCGAATTTCCCTCCAGAGGTAGACTCACCCCAATAGCCGCTAAGGGGCGACCTGCCGCAAACAGCGAAACGGGAGGACGAAGGAAGAGCAGTGCCGGTTACCGGCCCTGTCATTACCGCCACGCAAGCTCTGTCGGCCAGCGGCTCCACTTCAGGCTGCAGCGAGTCATAGAGCAGCCTTGCCGCCAGGCCGCTGCCCCCGATAAACTTTTCCGCCTCTTTAAGGGGTGTCTGTTTTATTTCCACTGCCCCGGTAGTTAAATCAATATAGGCGATCTTCCCTGTGTATCCCAGCATTATTTCACCACTCCCTGCAACTGTCCGTTAAATGAGGCCCTGATTATTTCTTCGTAATCATGAGGCGTAATCGGAACCGGGCTTAAAATGGTGCACGGGTCCATCAGCGCCCACTCAACCAACTCTTTAAAGGCCGCCTCAAACGCCTCCCTGGTTACCTGTTCATAGGCCGAGAGTTTATAGGCAAACCCAACCTGGTCGTAAAAAGCGACCAGGTTGGCCAGGAACTCGGCGCTATCCCTGTAGTGCAGCTCCTGGGCAAGTTCGTCGGCCTTATCTATGTGCCTGGCGTAAAACTCAAATACGTAGGGTAAAAAGACGCCGACGCTCAAGCCGTGATGCAAGTTAAATTTATGGCCGATCGTATGCCCCAGGGCGTGGTCAATGCCCGGGGCGCCGTTGCCAAAGGCAAGGCCGGCAAGGTTGGAAGCCACCAGCATTTTTTGCCGGGCTTCCATGTCTCTACCATCAGCTATGGCTCGAGGCAGATACTTGAAAATCAACTTGATCGCCTGCAGGGCATAGCCCTCGGTGTACTCGTTGCCCCAGTTGCAGCTCAGGTATCCCCCGACAGCGTGCGCCAGCGCATCCATCCCCGTCCACATGGTCAGAACCGGCGGCAGCGAGGTAGTAAACCGGGGATCGAGGACGGCGATGTCGGGAACAAACTCGGGATGATTGATGCTCATTTTATGGCCGGCGTCGGTGATCACTGCTGCCGCGGTTGCCTCCGAGCCGGTTCCGGCGGTTGTTGGGATAGCGGCGAAAAAGGCCTTTTTCCTGAGACCCAGAGGCTTTACAGGTGAGATAAAATGAAAATCGATCTCCGGTTTTTCATAGAGACACCACATCACCTTGGCCGAATCGATGGCCGAACCGCCGCCGACAGCGACGATGAAAGAGGCCTCGCTGGCTTTCACCGCCTCCACGCCCTGTAAAACATTTTCCAGCGGCGCCTCTGGTTGCACCTCGTCCCACACCTCCACCTGGAATCCTGCTTTGGTCATCGCTTCCTTGACCCTGTCGGCAGAAGACCGCACCACCTTATCGGTGATAATCATGGCGCGGTTGTTGGAGGCCATCGCCTTGGCATTGTCCACCAGGCCGCCCAGCGCCTGGATCCCAATAAAAATCCTGGGAGCTATCACTACCGACATTAAACCGCGCACCCCGGAAGCGCCCGCCATGGTGAACAGCGTCCGCACAAACGGGATCTCAAAGGAATATTTACTCGCTGCTTCCATCATATCCCTCCTGCCTCAATGTTTTGCACTGATACCTAACTCGCAAATCCTTCTTTAATTTTTAGGAAATTACTCGGCCCGTCTTGGGGGACTGGGCATGAATCGGCCAGTCCTGAATAGTCGCTCTATGCTTGTTATTTACCGCTAAATTTAGGAGTCCTTTTCTCGAAGAAGGCGTTGATGGCCTCGTTTTTATCATCAGTGCCGCAACAGAAGACAGACTGCGCCTGTTCAAAGAGCAGGCCGGCGTACATGCTGCTCTCTGCCGCCAAGTTAATTGCTTTTTTGGCAAATCTGACCGCCACCGGGGGTTTGCCGGCTATTTTCTTAGCGAGTTCCAGGGTGCGCTCCAGCAGCCTGTCGGGCTCCACGACCTCTTCCACCAATCCTATGCGTAGCGCCTCCCCGGCGCCGATCCTCTCGCACCCCAACAATAGCCGCTTGGCCTGGCCGGGTCCCACCGTCCGGGCTAGACGCTGGCTTCCTCCCATATCTGGCGAGAGACCGAACTGGACCTGGGGATGGAAAACGAGGCGTCGTCTGCCGCCAGGCGTATATCACAGGCCAGGGCCAGCTCCATGCCGCTCCCGATACACACGCCGTTGATGGCGGCAATCACGGGTTGGTCGAGCTTCTCCCACCGGTCGTAAAGCCTCTGCAGCCAGGGGAGATTGCGCATCACATGCTGGGAGTCTACCTGCCGCAGGACGCTGAGGTCGATGCCCGCGCAGAAGTGTTTGCCCGCCCCGGCCAGGACCACGCAGCGGGTCTCCTGGTCGTCCTCCAGTTCCCTCAACAGGGCGTCCATTTCCTTCCAGGCCTCATCGGTCATGGTGTTCATTGATTGGGGCCGGTTAATCGTGACTACGGCAACCGCCCCCTGCTTTTCCAGCAAGAAGTTTACATAACTAGCCATCATTCCCTCTCCCATCTTTTGTATTTAACGTTATTACCCTTCTATCCAAAACGGTACTGCACCCCGGTGCCCCCCTCGGGGTAACACCATTCCAGGGCTTCGGGCCCGCAGGCAATACGGCAGGCGCCGCACTCCAGGCAACCGTCCGGGTCCACCTCCACCTCGCCCTGCTTGTTCAGTGAATAGAGTCCCGCCGGACAAACGTATAAAGCCGGCCGCAGCTTTTCGCTTTTTTCCGCTCCCGGCTTGATCCTGACGTGTCTCTGGCCGCCAGGTTTAAAAACGTTCAGTCCAAGCTTGGCCTTCATGTCAAGGGCCACGCTCACAACTCCCGCCCCCTCCAGAGATCCTTGAGAATACCGGCGATCTCGCTGAAGCCGCAGTGCCGGCGTACCGTTGCCGAGAGTCTTTCCTTGGGGCCGTCTCCGATCGTCAACAGTTCCTCCAGCATTACTCCGATCAACTCGGGATAATGATTGAAGAAGCGTGGGTTGTCCAGGATACGCGGCGCTGCCTTGAACGTCTCCAGGTCTTTTAAGACAAAACTCTCCCTGAGAAGCTTCTGGTAAACCGAGAGTGCTCCTGCCGAGCAGTCATGGCCGGCCAACGCCTGGCTGGCTGCCCGCGCTGCGAGGACGCCGGAGGCGATGGCGAACTCCATCCCCCGCACGGTGATCCCCATGTTGAGGGCAAAACCCGCCGCATCCCCGGCAACGAGGATGCCATCGCCGAAGAGCCTGGTCAGCCCCTGGAAACCTGCTTCCGGAATCACGTGGGCGGAGTATTCCACCGGTTCCCCGCCTGCGATCAGAGCCTCGATCTCCGGCCTCTGCTTCAATGCCTCTAAGAGCAGGGGAGCTTCCGTAAGGGGCTGCTTATCCATCAGGTCCTTGATTCCCACGACCATACCCAGGGACAGGCTCTCCTGGTTGGTGTAGATAAACCCCCCGCCAAAGCGTCCCCCGGTCAGGCTGCCCATAATGAGCTGCGCCGCCCCCTCATTCTCTTTGATGGCAAAGCGGTCTTCTATTCTCTGGCGGGGCAGTTCTATGACTTCCTTGAACCCTACCGCGAACTCTCCGGGCTGACCGGGAAGGCGAAGGCGGGCCTTCTCCGCCACCAGGGAGAGGGCGCCGTCACAGGCCAACACGATCTCAGCACCGAGTTCCTCGCCTCCGGCGATGACACCGGCCACTTTTCCTTTGTCCCAAATCAGTTCGTCAACCCGGTTCTTGGTGACCAGCATGGCGCCGGCTGCCGTTGCCTGTTCTCCCAGCCAGCGGTCGAATTTGCCGCGCAGGACAGTGTGGCTCTGGCCGGGCGAGCGCGCCCACTGCCCGGAACGGAAGCGCAGTGAGGTCGAACTTGTCTCCGACATCAAGGTAACTATTTCCGTGGTCACCGGCCGTTCCAGCGGCGCCTGCTCCCAGAAGCCTTCAGGGAAAAACCGGCGCACCGGGTTCAGGTAAATCCGGCCCCCGGTCACATTCTTGGCTCCCGGGTAATCCCCACGCTCGATCACCAGGGCTTCTATCCCCGCCCCGGCCAGGGTATAGGCGGCTGAAAGTCCGGCCAATCCCCCGCCCACCACGATCGCTTCAAATTTCTCCATCTTCCGGCCTCCAGCGTTGATCCGTTTAACTTCGCTGAGAAGTCCCCCGCCTCTTAGGTGGTGGGTTCAGATTAATAGGATCAGTGGGGGTTCAATCCCCCTATGATCAGCGAAGTTAAATGATTTAAGAGCCGTGCCATATGTTTGCTTCGCAAACAGGCACATGGCTAATCAAACTTCGCTACGCTTCGTTTGAATTTTTATTTGAGCAGGATGCCGGCCACGATCATCCGCTGCATGTCGTTGACGCCTTCCACGACCTCGCCGATGATTGAATCCCGGTAAATGCGCTCCACCTTATAGTCTTTCATCACGCCATAGGAGCCGTGAACGTGAACCGCCAGGCGGGCAGCTTCTGTGGCGGTTTCGGTGACGAAGGTCTTGGTCAGGGCAGCCTCCTTGGCAAACAACACCGGGTCGTGCATGGTGTCGGCCAGGTAAGCCAGGCGGTAGCAGAGCCAGCGGGCCGCCTCCGCCTTGATGGCCAGGTCGGCGATCATCCTCTGAATGGAAGGGAACTTGGCAATAGGCTGGTCGCGGTGCATTTTTCCCTTGGCGTGCTTGAGGGATTCCTCCAGGGCTGCCTGAATGCCGCCCAGGGCTCCGGTGCTCACTCCGATCTTCCCGTAGGATATCCCCGCCTGCAGGATGGGGTATCCCATCCCCTTCTTGCCAAGGAGGCTGGACGCCGGGACGTGCACGTCCTTGAAATACACGTCGTAGAGGTGGCCGCCCCTCATCCCGCTCTTATCCCACGGCTCTGACAGCGAGTAACCGGAGCAGAACTTTTCCACGATGAAGGCAGAAGGGAATCCCGATTCGTCGTCAGTGGCGAAAACCACCATCGGCCCCTTGTGGTCGGCTGCCGAGATAAAGCGCTTGGTTCCGTTGATGACGTACCCCTCACCGTCTTGCCGGGCCTTCGTGGTGATCATTTTCGGGTCCGACCCCGTGGACGGCTCGGTGAAAGCGAAGGACGCTATCTGCTTGCCGGCGCAGGCAGGAGGCAGCCACTGCTTTTTCTGATCCGGGGTACCGAAGAGGTTGATGGCGCTCAGCCCTAACACGCTGACAGAGAGAGTCATGGCCACACCGCCGGAAATCCGGGCGATCTGTTCTACGGCCAGAGCGTAGCAGAGGTAACCGGCCCCCGACCCGCCGTACTCCTCGGGGAAGGGGGTGCCGAAGAACCCTAATTCTCCCATCTCCTGGAAGATCTCTGCCGGAACCTCGTTGTCCCGGTCTACCTGGGTAGCGATCGGTTCAATCCTTTTTTCGGCGAATTCCCGGGCGGCTTTCTGGATCAGTTCCTGTTCCTTGGTCAGCTTGAATTCCATGATTATCCTCCTTGTTTGTGAAGTAAGAGGGGTTGGTGTCACACACCGTCTATCTATTCTAGATCAAGTAAGTTTTTTCCTTCATGTCTTGAACTCGAGATCAAGCGGCGACCAAGCGGACGATTCCTTCGGGAGGGCTGACACGGTAGGCGCCTTATTCCATTCGTCTCCTGAATGGGAAGCAGGGAACAGGGGAATGGCTAAAAAGAAAGGCGTGGAGGGCGTAAAATGTCAAAAACCTTGAACGAACTTCCTGAAATCCCGGTAATTGAAATCCCGGTACCGCGGGAGATAGCTCATCCTCCCCAGACAACTGAGCCGGAAGCGCCGGAACCTGAACCGACAACCAGGTCTGAGGCGGCGAAGTAAAGACAGGTGTAAAAATGTGTGCGGGTTACAAAAGACAAGGTCTCAAAAAAACGGCCTCGAAATCCACAGGAGAGACATTCGTCTCAGGGTTCGCGCCCCATACCTGTTAATATTGATTCTTGCCTGCCTGGCAGTTCTTGCGAGTTACTGCGCCATTTCCCGCAACGGCCTCCAGGGTGCCAGGCTGGTGCTGAATAAGTTCGCCGCTAACTCCGGCCTCAGCCTGTCTCAGCAGGGCCAGAACCAGGCCACACCGGCACCGCCGGCAGAGCCGGCAGCGCGTCTGCAGGGAATTGTCCGCAGTTGGCCCGGCGCCGGTAAAATGGTGGCCATCACTTTCGACGACGGCCCCTCCAAACAGTTCACGCCGCTGTACCTCAAGGTGCTTGACAGATATGGCGTGCATGCCACCTTTTTCCTGGTTGGTCGCCACGTTCAGGAAAACTCCGGACTGGCTGCCATGATTGCCGAGAATGGCAACGAGCTTGGGTGCCATGCGTTCACCCACCGTAATCTCGAGCAGATGGACCCGGCCGCGGCGATGGAGGAAATCACCTCGGCCAAGCAGTTGATCGAGCAGGACGCACATACCCGGGTTTTTCTCTTCAGGCCCCCCGGCGGGCATCTGAACCAACCGCTGATCAAGATGATCAACGGGGTGGGCATGAAAATCATCCTCTGGAGCATCGACCCCGGGGACTGGTATGCAAGTCCGGATAAGATCATCAATAATGTGCTCACCAACTTGCAGCCGGGATCGATCATCCTCCTGCACGAGGATAAGGCCTGCACCCTTACCGTCTTGCCCACCCTGATCAAAGCCATCAGGCAACGCGGCTACCGGTTGGTCACGGTCTCAGAATTGCTCGCCTCCCAGGCTGATTCTCCCCACGGTTAGTTCGGCGAGCACCTCGGAGAGCAAAGAAGCGCAAATCTCGCTCCGGTACCAGGCGGAGGCCAAATCCCCCACCGAAGCCAAGAACTAGTTGAATTCGCTGATCAGAGGGAGATTGAATCCCACCTCACACATCTAAGTTTGGCGGGTTACTTTTCAGCCAAGTTAAAGTAATAGCAAATTCTGTGCCGTACAATTGGAACATGAGCCTTCCCGCATCTCACTTCTCAAATCGACGGTCTACCAGGCCATCGACCACTTGCTCAGCCACCAGGTAGGGCAGGGTGATCTGTCCCGCTCCCCGGTAGTTGCCGTTGAACTCGATGCCGGTCTCGATGGAGTGCTCGTTGCGGGCCCAGGAGCGCCGGGCGACCCCGCCCATGACGTCCCACAGCAGGGCGGACTTGATGACCTCGTCCACCCGCTCGCTGCCGTCCAGCACCAGCCCGAAGCCGCCGTTGATCGCCTTGCCGATGCCCACCCCGCCGCCGTTGTGCAGGGCGACCAGGCTCATGCCCCGGGCGGCGTTGCCGGCGAAGCACTGGACGGCCATGTCGGCCATGACGTTGCTGCCGTCCTTGATGTTGGCCGTCTCCCGGAAGGGCGAGTCGGTGCCGCTGACGTCGTGGTGGTCGCGCCCGAGCATGACCGGGCCGATCTCGCCGCTCCTGCACCATCTCGTTGAACTTCAGGGCGATCTTCATCCGGCCTTCGGCGTCCTGGTAGAGGATGCGGGCCTGGGTGCCGACCACCAGCTTGTTCTTCTCGGCGTCCCGGATCCAGATGTAGTTGTCCCGGTCCTGGCCGCGCCGGTTGGGGATCGATGCAGGTCATGGCGGCCTGGTCGGTCTTGACCAGGTCCTCATGCCTGCCGCTCAGGCAGACCCAGCGGAACGGGCCGTAGCCGTAGTCGAACAGTTCCGGCCCCATGATGTCCTCCACGTAGGACGGGAAAATAAAGCCGTCCTTCTCGTCGATCGCCGTTTTTGGAGATCTCCTGCACTCCGGCGTCGAAGACCGCCTTCATGAAGGAGTTGCCGTAGTCGAAGAAGTAGGTGCCGCGGTCGACCAGCGTCCTGATCACCTCGAAGTGGCGGCGCAGGCTCTCGATCCACCAGTTGCCGGTACTGCTGCCCGGTCGTCGGCCAACAGCCGGGTGCGCTCCTCGAAGGCAGACTCCCTGGGGGCAGTAGCCGCCCTCGTAGGCGGCGTGGCACGAGGTCTGGTCGGAGAGCAGGTCGACCGTGATGTCGTGTCGGACGACGTACTCCAGCAGATCGACCATGTTGCCGTGGTAGGCGATGGAGAGCGGCTGTCCCGTCTTCAGGTAGTCGCCGGCCAGTCGCGAAGACCTCCGGCAGGTCGGCGGAAACGCTTGTCTGACCCAGCCCTGGTCGTGCCTGGTCTTGATCCGGGAGTAGTCCACCTCGGCGATGATGCCGACCGCCGCCGGCGATCTCCGCCGCCTTGGCCTGGGCGCCGCTCATGCCTCCCAGGCCGGAGGAGATGAACAGGCGTCCCTTGCAGGTCCTCGTCGTGGGGAATGCCCAGCTTCAAGCGTCCGGCGTTCAGGAGGGTGTTGTAGGTGCCGTGGACGATGCCCTGCGGGCCGATGTACATCCAGCCGCCGGCGGTCATCTGGCCGTAGTTGGCCACTCCCATCTCCTCGGCGATCTCCCAGTCCTTCTGGTTGTCGAACATGCCGACCATCAGGGCGTTGGTGATGATCACCCGGGGGGCGTCCGGTTTGGACGGGAACAGGCCCAGCGGGTGGCCCGACTCTACCACCAGCGTCTGGTGCTCGGTCATCTCCTCCAGGTACTTCTTGATCAGACGGTACTGCATCCAGTTCTGGCAGACCTGGCCGGTCTCGCCGTAGGTGACCAGTTCGTAGGGGTAGAGGGCGACCTCGAAGTCCAGGTTGTTGTCGATCATCACCTGGAACGCCTTGCCCGCCAGGCACCGGCCCTTGTACTCCTCGACCGGCCTGGCCAAGATCCTGCCCTCGGGGCGGTAGCGGTAGGCGTAGATGCGGCCCCTGGTCAGCAGCTCGTCCAGGAACTCCGGCGCCAACTGTGCGTGGAGACGTTTCCGGCACGTAGCGCAGGGCGTTCCTCAGGGCAACTTTAGTTTGAGCCGGGGTCAAGTGAAAGCCCCGGTTGGGAGCACGCCTCACTTCCGGAACGAACTCCGCTTTGTCGGGCAGGTGATCATCGAGCTTGATGCTCATTGCCTGGTCAATATCCCGATTACCCTTCATGACATCACCCTTTCCTGCTGACCGCAAGAGCACCTCGATATCCTGCGGCCGCTCCCGCAGCGGGGGTATACCGATGGTGAAGACAGCAAAGCGGTAGTAGAGGTCCTTCCTGAGCGTGCCCATCCTGATGCATTCCCACGGGTCCAGGTTGGTGGACCCGACGATGCGGCACGAGAGCGGCAGTTCCTTGTTGGCCCCCAGCCGGTTGTATGTCCTTTCCTGCAGCACTCGCAGCAGCTTGGCCTGCAGTGTGAGGCTCATCGAGTTGATCTCGTCGAGGAACAGCATTCCCTGCCCGGCATGAGCGAACAGGCCGGGGTTATCCAGGGCGCCGGTGAAAACTCCCTTGACGGTGCCGAACAGCAGGCTCTCCAGCAGGGTATCCGGAATGGCAGCACAGTTGAGCCCTACAAAAAGTTCCTCACAGCGGGTGCTGGCGTTGTGGATGCTCTGTGCCAGCACCTCCTTGCCGGTCCCGGTCTCCCCATAGACCAGCACGGCGCAGTCGGACTTGGCCGCCTTCTCCGCCTGGCGCACCAACCGTTCCATGACCGGGCTGGCATAAAGAAAATTCTTGAAGGTGTAGCGAGTGCCGTTCACCATGCTCTGGTTCCGGCCTTCTCCCTGCATCTGCTTTTGCAGGTGGATGTTCTCGTTAACCAGGTCCTTGATCTGAGTGACGTCACGACAGACCGAGCAGGCTCCGATCGCCCTCTTGTCCTTGAAACACCGGGTAGGTGCTGGTTACCAGGCAGGTTGCCCGACCCCCGGCGGTGAAGTGCATCTTCGAAAGGTCCCTGATCGGCTGCCCGGTCTTGACTACAGTCAGGTGCTCGCTGTTTTCAGGGGTCACCAGGTAGACCTCGGTCAGATGGCGCCCGAGCACGTCCTCCTGCCGCAGTCCCTCCATCCGGCCCAGGGCCTGGTTATAGTAAACGATCCGGCCCTGGACATCGGTGACCAGAATGCCCTCGGTGCTGGCATCAAGAGTGCTCTCCAGCAAGGCCAGCAACTCACCGGCGCTGCCGGAGCCGTCATGGGGCGCTTGTCCGATCATCCGCCAGACCTCTCTTCTTTCAGAAGTCAGAGGCAAGAAGCCAGATGTCTGAGTAGTCACTATAATATGAATGTTCGACTCAGAGCCGGAAAATCCTCTGGTTGAGTCTCATGGGAGTTATTAGCTTCTACCATTCGCTCTTGAAGTTTAACCGGTCTTGAAGGCGCCGCCTGATTTTTTCGTAGAGGGCGGATGCCTCAGCCAACACCCGTTCTTTGCGCTCAGATAATCCCCCTCTAAATTCGGTATCCTTGATGCCGGCCAGATTACTGGTTACGTTGAACAGCGCCCCCACCAGGCCGCTGTAGGCCAACAGGGTAGCCACGCCGGCGTCGCTGAGAGCAGTGGGGTTTCCATGGGCGACGGCCTCATCACACAACTGTAAGGTGCCCAGGCATTCCCCGGCCACCTCCAGGGGAGTCAGGGCGGCCCCCTTCATGGCTTGCTGAATCGCCTGGGAGCGCACCTGCTGCAGCTCCGGTGTTTCCTTGGGCATCCGGTACGCCTCCATTACCCGGTTGAAGGCGGCAGTGTCCTCGTCGATGCGAGCGGTCAGGCGATCCATCAATCCAGTGGCTTCGTCCAGGGCGCCTTTCATCTTGTCCTGCGCCGCCATGTCGATTCCGGCATGGCCGACAGTCAACCGCGCCACCATGGATACCAGGGATGCCGCCAGGCAGCCGGACAGGGCGGCGACACTGCCGCCTCCCGGAGCGGGCGATCCGGAGGCCAGCTCGGCAAGGAACTCTTTGATGGTCAGGTCACTCCACGACATGTCTCTAACATCCTCCCATTTCAGCAGTCAGAAGCAAGATGAAGTCTTTCATCCTGCATCCGGCTTCCTGCATCAGACATCCGAGATCAGCCGCTGTTCCAGCACCTGCTGGGGGCTGAAGCCCTCGAGCCTCAGGTAAAAGGATGCTGCCTCCAGGAGCGCCTCCATCGGCAGCAGGCCGACGATCTCGCTGGAGATAACAGGCACCCCGTACCGGGCGGCCTCGCTCTTCACCGCCTGGAACACCCGGGAAAGAGGCACCTCCCGGTAGTTGCAGACGTTGATGGTCACCTGGGCAGTGTTCCGGTCCTCAATCAGCACGCCCATGGCCTTGATGCTGGGATAGCCCCCGCTGCTGCCCCGGATTGCCCTGGCGATCGTCTTGGCGATCCCCACCTCGGCAGTGCCGAGGTTGATGTTGAAGGCAATCAGCGGCGAGCGGGCGCCCACTGCCGTAGCTCCGGCGGTGGGGTGCATCCTGGCCGGCCCGAAGTCCGGCTTACGCTCGGGAGTGGAGATCGACTGTTTTAATCCTTCGTATTCACCTTCCCGCACCCGGGCCAGGTTTTTGCGTTCCGGGCGGGTAGCGGCTTCTTCATAGAGATAGACCGGGATCCCGAGTTTATCCCCCAGGTCCTGCCCCAACTCCCGGGCAAGCGCCACGCATTCCTCCATGGAGACACCGCTCACCGGGACAAAGGGGATGACGTCGGTGGCGCCGATGCGCGGATGTGCCCCCTGGTGCTGCTCCATGTCGATCAGTTCCACCGCCCTGGCGGCAGCCCGCAAGGCAGACTCCTTGGCGCTGGCAGGATCTCCCAGGAAGGTCACCACCGTCCGGTTATGGCTGGCGTCCGAGGAATGGTCCAGCAGCCGGACCCCTGGCACACTGGTAATGGCATCAAGTATCCGGCTTACCACCTCCGGGCGGCGCCCCTCGCTAAAATTGGGGACACACTCCACAAGCTTGTTCATGCCTCAGCCTCCTATAACAATCCGTCCGGACTTGATCACAGTCCGGACGAGATTGGCGCCGAAACGATACATCAGGTACCGGTAGTTGGGAGCATCGAAGACTACGAGGTCGGCCTGCTTGCCCACCTCCAGGCTACCCACCCGCTGCGCCCGTCCAATGGCGTGGGCGGCATTGATGGTGGCTGCCGAGATCACCTCGGCGGGCAGCAGTTGCATCTGGCGGCAGGCAATCCCCATCGCTACCTGCAGGGAGCTGACCGGACAACTGCCCGGATTGAAGTCGCTGGCCATGGCCACGGCCACCCCCTCCTCGATCATCCGGCGCGCTGGGGCGTAGCGTTGCTGCATCAGGCAGAAGGTGGTCGCAGGGAGCAGCACGGCGATCGTGCCGGAAGCGGCCAACTCCCTGATTCCCTGGTCGGAGACCGCCATCAGGTGATCGGCGGAGACGGCTCGGAGTTCCACAGCCAGTTCCGCCCCACCCAGGGAGACGATCTCGTCGGCGTGCAGTTTGACCTGCATCCCCAACTGGAGCGCTCGTATTAAAATACGACGGGACTGCTCCGGGGAGAACACACCATCCTCGCAGAACACGTCGCAGTACGAGGCCAACCTCTCCCGGGCGACGGCGGGCAGCATCTCGTCGATGACCAACCGGACGTAGCCCTCCGTGTCGCCGGCGAATTCCTGCGGCACGGCGTGGGCGCCCAGAAAGGTCGCCACCAGTTCAACCGGCTGCTGCCGTCCCAGGTCACGGATCACCCGGAGCATCTTGAGTTCGTCCGCCACGGAAAGCCCATAGCCGCTCTTGATCTCGGCAGTGGTCGTTCCCTGGGCCAGCATCTCTGCCAGGTATCCCTGGCCAAGCGCCGCCAGTTGCTCCTGGCTGGCCGCCCTGGTCGCCCTGACGGTATCCAGGATGCCGCCGCCCTGGGCGAGGATCTCCAGGTAGCCCATACCGCCAATCTTCATTTCCAGCTCGTGCTCACGCGAGCCTGCAAACACGGCGTGAGTATGGGGGTCGACCAGGCCCGGCAGCACCACCTGGCCATGCGCATCCAACACCAGGGCGTCATCGTGGACGGCTACCTGTTCGGCCACCTGGTCACTCGTGCCCACGGCCACGATCAGGCCGTCCCTGGCGGCTACAGCTCCGTCCTCGATCATACCGATCTCCGCCAGGTCCCGGCCGCGCTTCGGGTTACCTGTCGCGCCGGCAACAGTCACCAGTTGTGCGGCGTGGCGCACGATCAGGTCCGCGGTCACCTTTTCCAATCTTAAGGCCTGCCTTTCTTTAACAGAGGTCAGAAGCGCTCTTACCTCCGACCTCTGTGCCCGTTGAAGCGGGCACCGAATTCTGGCTTCCGACATCCGAAATAACCGCACTCACTCTCTCATTAATCGCACCGCTTTGCAGCAGGTCGTGGACTTGGTTCAGGTCCTGGTAGAGGACCCGGTCCTCGTTCCAGTGGGGCACCACCTCCCGGACTGTCTGCAGGGCAGCCCGGCTGCCCCGGCCCAGTTCGTGGGTGACAAAGTCGAGCGCCTGGGCGGCGGCGAGCATCTCGTTGGCGATCACCCAGGACACGTTCTCCACCACCTGGCTGGCTTTGCGGGCGGCGATCGATCCCATGCTGACGTGATCCTCCTGGCTCCCGGAGGTGGGGATGGAATCGACACTGGCCGGATGCGACAGTACCTTGTTCTCCGAGGCCAGGGCGGCAGAGGCGTATTGTAAAATCATCAGGCCAGAGTTCAAGCCGCCATGTTCTGTAAGAAACGGTGGCAGGGCGCCGTTCAGAGCGGGGTTGATCAGCCTCTCGGTGCGCCGCTCGGAGATGCTCCCCAACTCGGACACGGCTATCGCCAAAAAATCCAGGGCAAGGGCCAGCGGCTGCCCGTGGAAGTTGCCACCGCTGATCACGTCCCCGGTATCCGGAAAGAGCAGGGGATTATCCGTGGCCGAATTGATCTCGGTCTGCAGCACCCCGGCTACATAGTTAAATGCATCCAGGGAGGCCCCGTGCACCTGGGGGATGCAGCGCAGGGTATAGGCATCCTGCACCCGCTGGTGGCGCTTGGAGGATAGAAGCTCGCTCCCTTCCAGGAGTTGCCTCATGGCGGCGGCGCATTGCACCTGGCCGCGGTGCGGGCGGGCCGCCTGCACCTGGCGGTCAAAGGCGTTGGGAATGCCCTCGAGCGCCTCGAAGGACATGGCGGCCGCGATGTTCGCCGCCTGGTACAACTCCAAGGCGTCGTGCAGCGCCAGGCAGCCAAAGGCGCTCATGTATTGTGTGCCGTTGATCAGGGCAAGGCCCTCCTTGGCGGTCAGGCTGACCGGATGCAGTCCGGCTGCGGCCAGGGCTTCACCGGCCGGCAGCACCCGTCCGTGGTACTCCGCCTGGCCCTGGCCGATCATCGCCAGGGCAATGTGAGCGAGGGGCACCAGGTCGCCGCTGGCTCCTACCGAACCCTGGCAGGGGACCACCGGATGCAGGCCCTGGTTGAGCATGTTCAGCAACAGTTGTACTACCTCTACCCGGATCCCGGAGTAACCCTTGGCCAGAGAGTTGGCCCGCAGCAGCATCATCCCCCGCACCACCTCCCGGGGCAGGGGGGCGCCCAGGCCGCCGGCGTGGCTCATGATCAAATTGCGCTGCAGAGCGCCGGTATCCTCTGGGGAAATGGGGACATCGCTGAATTTGCCGAAACCGGTGTTAACTCCGTAGACCCGGCGCCCCTGCGCCAGGATCTGCTCGACAAGCTGTCGCGACCGCGCCAGCTTCGATTTTCCCGACAGGCTCAGGATTGCCCGGGCTCCCTCCCTGCAACAGACACCACCAACTCGACAGTCAGGCTCTCCCCATCCAGAGCTACCTCAGGCGCCTCGCCGCCAACAGTCCCGATCTCGATCATCAGCCACAACCTCCAGAGAGCCAGGATTAAGTTCACCTTCAGTCCCAGCCTTCATCTTAAGAAATATGCAAGATGTGTGCCAGGAAAAAAGAAAGGCATTCAGAATTCAGTAGTCAGAATCCAGAATACCCCAGAATATGCTTACAACAATTTACCACAGATGACTACCCGCTCTAATGCCCCCGTTTCTCTGAAGCGGTGGGATAAGAGCCGGATGCCTTATGGGCGCGACTCCTGACTCCTGAGTACTTACGGGCAGGCTACCCCTCAAGGGTGATGCTCTCCTCAAGGGCTGGTTCGACCGCCTTACCGGGTGCAGAGCGACGCTTTTTGACGTCGTCCAGCAGGAAGAAGCTGAGAACAAATCCCAGCACGCACAGGGCGGCGGCAATGATGAAGACATCATCGATGGCCTGAATCGTGGAAAGCAATTCCAGCCTGTAGTAGATCAGGCCAAGGCCCAGGGCCTGGGAAATGCTGGCGCTCAACCCCCACTGGTACGCCAGTCCCGGCAGGCTCGTCTTCAGGGCCAAGCCCGCGGTACCGGACATGTTCACGGCTGCACCCAGGTTAGTCACGTGAAATACCTGGCGGTCTTGCATGATCGTGGTGAGGACGGCAATCCCAAAAGAGGCGCTGACCTGGCGCACCTGGTTGATGGCGGCGGAGGCGCGCCCGACGAGGTGCGGCGGGACGGCGTTCATTGCTGCGTTCGTCACTGGCATCATGGCAAGACCCATGCCGATGCCGCGGATCATCATCAACAGAGTGATGTACCCAAACGGGGTCAGGTCGCTGAAGGTGTGCATCATGTAAGTGGTCACGGTGATGATAGCTATCCCTGCGACGACAATATACCTGGCGCCGTACCGGTCAAAGAACCACCCGCTGAAAGGCATCATCAGACCTGAGGTGATCGCCCCGGGGAAAAGGATCAGCCCGCACTTCAGGGCTGTCTGCCCGAATATATCCTGGATCATGATCGGCAGCAGGAAAATGATCCCGAACATGCCGATGGCCAGGATGGAGGCGAGGATATTGGCCACAGTAAAGACTAAATTCTGGAACAGCCGCAACTGCAGGATCGGTTCAGGGTGGCCGAGTTCGTTGATGACAAAGCCAGTCAGGCTGATAATGGAGATGACGAGCAGCAGCACGATTAAGGGAGAGCCCCAGCCGTCCGTGGAGGCCTCGCTTGTGGCCAGCAACAGGCAGAAGAAGCCGATGGAAGAAAAAATGATTCCCAGCAGGTCAAACTGCTTTCCCTTGATCAGGTCTGATTCCCCGAGAGTCGTATACACCAGGAAGAGGTTGATGAGTCCGACCGGCACGTTGAGGTAGAAGATCATCCGCCAGTCGACGTATTGTACCAGGTACCCGCCAAGGGTCGGTCCGATAGCCGGGGCGGCCATCGCAGAGATGCCCCAGACCCCGATCACCGTCCCAATCTTGTTGCGCGGGCAGGTCTTATAAATGATAGCCAGGCCTAGTGGCGTCAGGATGCCGCCACCGAAGGCCTGAAAGACCCTGGCGGCGATCATGCTGTCTAAGCTCCAGGCGAATCCACAGAGAGCCGAGCCGGTCACGAACAGGGCGAGCGCCACGAAATAGCAGCGCTTGTAGCCGAAGGTATCCCCCAGAAAGCCGGACAGCGGCATGACCACTCCCAGGGTCAGCATGTAAGCGGTCACAACCCAGGCAATCCTGATGGTGTTGGCGCCAAAGACCGCCATCATCTTGGGGAGGGCGACGTTGACGATGCTGCCGTCCAGGATCGCCATAAAAGTCCCGATCAGGATGATAAGGACGATAGACCAGGGAACTTCTTCAGTTAGTTCCATTTTTTTGCGTGTACTTGCAAGGTTCATATTCTTTTCCTCGGCAAAAATGTCAGCCTTGCTTTCAGCATCTGTTTAGGTTATGTAGAGGGACGGTTCTCCTGATCCCTTCTGCTGTTAGAACCTGTTTTCATCATCTAATCGCGCTGTCCGGCAATCGCTGCGTCACCTTGCTAAAGTTCCCGTATTCATCCTGCTCGATGGGAAACATCGAGCCCGTTGCCTGGGTCGCCCCGCCCAGCTCGATCACCTTGCCGGAAAAGACTTTGCCGGGGTAGTCGCCGTCCTCGGCGAGGAAGCCCGTGTCGTTAACTTCGGCCTCGGCGGCGCCGTCGTCGTTCCGGCCGACGGTCCCGAGGCCGTGCGGGCGGCGTGGACGGCGCTCCCCGAGGAGACGGCGGTCGTCCTCCTCACCGCGGCGGCGGCCGGCGCCCTCGGCGACACGGCCAGCGCCGCCGGCGGGCGGCTCGTTGTCGTGATGCCGACGTGACGGTGGCCGCCGGTCGCCCGGAGACCTCGAGCGACCTCGTCGAGGCGGCGCTCGCACCGGTCGTGACCGCCTTGCTCGCCGCCGCCGCGGCCCGGGCCGAGGCGATGCTGGTGGAGCACCAGCGCGACGCCCGCGCCGAGCTCGAGGACGCCCGTGCCGAAGCAGGAGCGAATCCTCGGCGACGCCCACGCCGAAGGTCGCCGGCTGGCCGCCCGTACTGCTGCCCTCAAGCTCGCCGAGGCGCGCCGGACGGCGCACGACCTCGTCATCACCGCCCGGGGACAGGCCTGCGGCGCTGCGGGAGCGGGCGATCGCGGCGCTCTCGGAGGCGACAGGGTACCGGGCCGGGCGGGCCCTATGGCACTGGCGGCGACCGCGCCTCGAACGCGCAAGATAGCGGCGAGTCCGGCTCGTCTGCCGGTCCAGGGCAGGAGTCGAGGCGATGACGATCGGTTGGCAGTCGAGCATGGAAACGGGCGCCCTGCTTCTCGATGCCCAGCATCGATCGCTGGTCGAACTCGCGGACGCGCTGGTTGCCACCATCGAGCGCGGCAGCGAGCGGCCCGTCGTCGAGCGGGCCCTGCGCGACTTCGGTAACTACTCCGTCCGCCACTTCTCGATGGACGAGGATTGCACCCTGCGCGGAAGCTGCCCGGCGCTCGAGTGGAACGGGATCGCCAGGGCCGAGCCGATCAGGATCATGGCCGGCTTCCGCCAGTCCTACGAGCGGGGCGGAGCCACACCCGACCTGGCCGAGAGCCTTTCCTGCGAGCTTCCGATTGGGTCGCCCGCTACATCCCCGGCCCCGCCACCATGGTCCGACCCTGCGCTACGAGCCCGCGCTAGCCGCGAAAGCCGGCCGAAGCCCGGATAGGCTCGCAGGGGGATAGACTCGAAGTCGATGAGCCCGGCCGCAACCATCGGCAGGGAAGCCAGGACACGCCGAGCCTCGTCCACGTCGCCGCACTCCAGGGCCAGCACGGCTGCGGGTTCGTCCGCCCGAAAGAAGAGCTCGCGGATCGATCCGGCCTGATGCGTTCCCACCCCGATGGGCCTCGGCGGCTGACAGCTCTGGGGTAAATCGATCGTCGGCCACGCCGGGGACCGGTCGCTCGATGGCCAGGATGCGCATCGCTCTCCTCCGCTTTGTGCGATCGCCGCCGCGGCGACCGACGCCCGGATTGTGGCGCGCCCAACGCCGCTCCGCCTGCTCTGGGCCGGTGGTAGCGCCGCCCCTGGACCCCCTGGGAACGCACGTTCACGTGTGGCACAGCGGGTGTATGATCCGGCAAGTGGCGAATTGTGGTGGTAGGTGGTAAAGAGTGAAGTCATTGCCCTAGAGAAGAACGCGACGGGTGGGGATCAGGACCGATCGGAGCGCCGAACGGGGCCTGAGCCCACGAGCCACCGGCCACATGGACCCGCGGCGTTCCGCGGACAGGCGAGCAGGCGACGGATCGATGTTCACCGGCGAATACAGGCACTCGGTGGACGCCAAGGGTCGGGTAGCCATCCCGATCCGTTTCCGCGCACCTCTCGGCGAGGGCGCAATGCTGGCCCGCTGGGTCGACGGCTGCGCCGCCATCTTCCCCAGGTCCTCATTCGAGGAGCTGGCCGAGAAGGTTTCCAGGCTGCCCATCTCCGACGAGCGCGCCAGGGCCTTCTCCCGGTTCCTTTTCTCGGGCTCCTTTGAAGTCGAAACCGACCAGCAGGGCCGGATCCTGCTGCCGGCGGCGA
>CAVYEE010000022.1:0-30093 GCA_963767365.1 uncultured Peptococcaceae bacterium | reverse complement strand
TTATGATTGTTTTCCAGCGACAGGATGTGGTACAATCCTACTGTGTATCCCTGCCCCCAACAGAGGTCAGAGGCAAGATGCAAGAGGCCGGAAAAAGATTTCTTCCTGCATCCGACTTCTGAAAAAGGGGGCAGTCAGTCCATAGGGAGGAGGTGCGTGATTTGCACGCCTACGAGCTGCTGTTCATCCTCAAGCCAGATCTTGAGGAGGAGGCAACTACAGCCGTCATCGACAAGTATGTCAATCTGATCCAGCAGAACCAGGGCGCCGTCGAGCAAGTCAGCCGCTGGGGTAAGAAGCGGTTGGCTTACGAGATTCGGGACTTCAAGGAGGGCTATTACACCCTGATCCAGTTCCAGGGCGTCTCTGCTACTATTAAGGAGCTGGACCGGTTGATGCGACTGGCGGACGAGGTTCTGCGCCACATGGTTGTACGCAAGGACGCTGCTTGAAAGCAGAGGCGGGTGCCCGCCGGGTGCCCGAGCCGCTGAAGCGGGTACTCCGGCGCGGGCAAGGTAAGAAGTCTTCCGGCGCTACGCTTCTTTGAAATGCCGAATTATGGAATAAGCCTCCGTTTGAGTGCTGAACGAACTGGAGGGGAGAAACCGTGCTGAACAGGATTGTGTTGATCGGAAGATTGACCCGGGAGCCGGAACTGCGCTTTACGGCAACCGGGACCGCGGTGGCTAATTTTACCCTCGCCGTTGACCGGCAGCGCCCCAATAGCCAGGGTGAGCGAGAGGCGGATTTCATCCGGGTCGTAGTCTGGGGGAAGCAGGGCGAGACCTGTTCGAACTACCTGGGCAAAGGCCGCTTGGTGGCGGTGGATGGCCGTCTGCAGGTGCGCACCTACCAGGGGCAAGACGGCCAGAACCGTACCGCTGCGGAAGTAGTGGCCGAGAACGTCAGGTTTCTAGACCGGCCGCGGGAGGGCGCCGGAGCAGTGCCGGGGGGCCGGCGGGTGATATGGGCGGCGACTTTCCGCCCGGTGATATTGGCGATGATGGATTTGGTAGCGAGGAACCCCCATTCTAACACTGTAAGTAGTCAGGAGCCAGGAGCCAGAATAAGAGAACCGGCGAAAACAACTCAGGAGTCAAACATTGTACAAGGCTCTGTTGAAGAATGCCGATATTACATGATACTTACGATGGCTCTTGAATACGGTGATATTTCCGAAACAAAACTTCTTTTGCAAGAGGTTATTCAACTAGTTCTTGGCTTTAGGGGGGGATTGTCTTACCCCCACTGAGGCTTAGAAATAGTTAACTGAGAGGCATAGCCGCTCTTATCCCACCGCTTCAAAGAAGCGGGGGCATTAGAGCGGGTAGCCCTCGGTAAAATGTTGTAAGCATATTCTCGGGGCATTCTGAATCTGACTGCAATTCTGAATACCTGAACAAAATAGGAGGTGTCATGCCTGGCTGCATCTCTCTTTCCAACATCGAGAGGGCTCGCTAAGTCAGGCGGGAACTTGAAAAGAGAACGCGGCAAGCGGAAGAAGAAGGTCTGCAGCTTCTGCATCGACCGTTCCGGCCAGGGGCCACGATCGATTACAAGGACGTCTACAAGCTGCGCAAGTACGTCACCGAGCGGGGTAAGATCCTGCCCCGGCGGATCTCTGGCAACTGTGCCTTTCACCAGCGCCAGTTGACAGTGGCCATCAAGAGATCGCGTAATGTCGCCCTGCTGCCTTTCACGATCGAGTAGTAGGCCAGGTAGAGGACAGGAGGCCGGCGCTAAGAAAGACATTAGCTTTTGGGGGGGAAGACCCCCCTGTTTTTCGCAAGGAATATTCTCCTTGGGTCGGAACCAAAATACCAGCGAAAAAAATGCTCGCTTTGCAGGATTCACCTTAAAAGTTGCCGAAGTTTTAGCCGGTTCAACTAGTTCTTGGCTTCAGGGGGGGCTTGTCTTCCCCCGCCGAAGCCAAGAAATAGTTAACTACAGCAAGCTAATAAAGTTGCATTCATAAAGCCATAAATCACAACCACCTTCCAGTTAAAAAATTTACAAAATCTTAACATTCAAAAGGAGGAATTTCTAGAAATATCGCGAATTTCCCAGTAATACCAGTAAATGGAGGGAGTTCGCATGGTAAAAATAGATTTTGCGGAAGAAGATGTTGTGAATCTCAGAAATGAGATGATGAGCCACCCCCATCCGAGAGTTCAGAAAAGAATGTTTGCCTTGCTGCTAAAGGCCCAGAGTCTACACCATAAGAAAATATGTGAGATTCTGGGTATCTGCCACGGCACGGTGACGGATTATTGCAGGACCTACCAAAGCGGCGGCATCGAAGGCCTCAAAAAACTGGATTTCTACAGACCACAAAGTAAAATGGAAGAATACAGAGACACCATCGAAGAAGAGCTTAAAAAGAATCCGCCGGCTACCATAAAACAAGCCGCTGCAATGATTGAAAAGCTTACAGGCATTAAACGTAGTGATACCCAAGTAAGGAAGTTTTTAAAAAAAACGGATTCAAAAGACTGAAGGTCGGCCAGATCCCTGCAAAAGCTGATATCCAAAAACAGGCAGAGTTTTTAGAGCAAAAACTAAAGCCAAGAATCGAGGAAGCAAAGCAGGGAAAAAGACAGTTGTTTTTTCTGGATGCCTCACATTTTGTTCTGGCCATTTTTGTTGGATACCTCTGGAGTTTCAGCAGAATCTTCATCAAGTCCCCTTCCGGCAGGCAGCGGTACAGTGTCCTTGGGGCGCTGAACGCCATAACTCATGAATTAGTGACAGTAACCACCGATGCATACATCAATGCCAGATCGGTCATCGAAATTCTTGACAAGTTGGCTGATAAATATAGGGGCCACCTCATTACCGTCGTGCTGGATAATGCCCGGTATCAAAGATGTAAGCCGGTTATGGATCATGCAGAAGAAAAAGGAATCGAACTTCTATTTCTTCCATCCTATTCACCAAATCTTAACCTTATTGAAAGGCTTTGGAAATTCGTAAAAAATCAATGTCTCTACTCCAGGTATTACGAAACGGTTTCGTCTTTCAAAACAGCCATCAATAATTGTCTAACCAATATAGAATCTAAAAGTGAAATCCAATCGCTCATGACGCTGAAATTTCAGGTGCTAAGGAATGCTGGTTAATAACCTCGAGGCGTAGCCGCTCTTATCCCACCGCTTCAAAGAAGCGGGGGGATAAGAGCGGGTAGTCATCTGTGGAAAAAGTGGCCGATGAAAGCGGGGAATGGTGTGGGAACAGCCTTCTACCGGAAGTATAAGCGAATCTTATTCGTCGGACTGGGCGTCCTGATCATCCTGAATTCCTTGGCGTTGGGGCTGAACAGGCACCTGGACATGAGCGTGTTTGCCCTCTGCATCGCCCTGTTGGGGATGAGCGGTCTGGCCTACTTGGACCAGAAGGAGGGAGAGGCCCTGGTCAGGGAAGCCAGGGCTGACATTGACACTATGATCCCACCCCCAGACAGGGCGTTGGTACTGGCCAAAGGCTTGCTTACCTTGGCCCTGCTGCAGGTTGACGACTACGATGAGGTTTTTCAGGACCTGACCGATGAACAGCGGCCGCTGCTGGTGGCAGCCGTGGACAAGTACCTCCGGGAGTGGGCGGCCGGGTTGAAGGCGTACCTGCGCAAGGACGACAGGGACCGCTACCTGGCGCTGATCCCCGCGGAGGAGCAGGATAAACTTGAGGATACCAGTTTTCCGATCATCGACCAGATCCGCGAGGTGAGTGTCGGTCACCACCTACCCGTTACCCTGAGCATCGGCGCCGTCCGGGTGACGCACCCGGCGGGCGTGGCAGGGCGCGGTGGTGAAAGGGAGCCGGCCTTGCTGGGACGGCTCGCCCAGGAGGCCCTCGACCTGGCCCTGGAACGGGGTGGTGACCAGGCAGTGGTCAAGAGCCCGGATCATACCTGGTTTTACGGCGGGCGTGCCAAATCCGTGGGCAAGCGGAGCCAGGTGCAGTCACGGCTTACCGCCACCGAGCTTCACCGGCTGTTTGAGATGTGCAACAACGTCGTGATCATGGGTCACAAGGGTATCGATTTTGATGTGCTGGGAGCGGCTTTCGCCCTGGCGGAAGCGGCCAGGTACTATGGCAGGAAAGTGCAGGTCGCCGTGGACCATCCGGGTGGCACCGTGGAGCGGCTGTTAGACGTGATCACCCGGCGTGAGCCCGGCCTGCTGGCGGGTGGAGAGGTCGCCGGCAGTGTTTCATCCCAGACCCTGCTGTTGGTGGTGGATGTGCACCGCCCGAGCCTCATGCCCTATCCGTCACTGCTCAGCCGGGCCGGCTATATCGGGGTGATCGACCATCACCGGCGCAGCGAAGAGTTCCTGGAGCGGGCCAACATCAGCTACCTGGTGCCGTCGGCATCCTCCGCTTCGGAGTTGGCTGTCGAGCTGATCCGCTACCTGCCTGACCAGATCACCATCTCTCCGCTGGCGGCAACAGCGCTGCTGGCCGGCCTGATCGTCGATACCAAGAAGTTCAGCGTCGCCACCAGCGCCGGCACCTTCCGGAACGCGGCCTGGCTGCGGGATGCCGGGGCCGATCCGGCGGTGATCCGGAACCTGTTCACCGACAGCCTGGAGGTCATGCTCTACCGGGCGCGATTGCTGCAGAACGTGGAGATCGTCAACGGCCGGTTTGCCCTGGCCATGAATGAACAGGAGTTCCCGGATGCCCGGACAGCCGCCTCCCGAGCGGCGGATACGCTCCTGGACGTGGAAGGAGTGGAAGCATCCTTCGCCCTGTATCCGACCGGAGAAGGGGCGGGCATCAGCGCCCGGTCCCGGGGGCTGGTTAATGCCCAGCGAGTCATGGAGCAGTTCGGTGGCGGCGGCCATACCACTGTGGCCGGAGCGCGGCTGACAGGGGCTGACTTACAGGAGGTGCGCCGGCGGTTGCTGGACATCCTGGCAGCCGAGCAGGAGGGAGAGACATGAAGTCGATCAAGTTGATCCTGCGGGAGGACGTCAAGAGCCTGGGGAAAAAAGGGGAAACCGTAAACGTGGCCGAGGGCTACGCCCGTAACTTCCTGTTCCCCAAGGAGTTGGCGGTTCCTGTCACTGAAGGCAAGCTGAGGGAGGCCACCCTGATCCGGGATGGGCGACTGAAAAAGGAGGCCCGGCTCCATCAGGAGGCGGAGAGCCTGGCTGACCGTCTGCAGGGGCTCGCCCTGACTATTGCTACCCGCACCGGAGATTCGGGCAAGTTGTACGGATCGGTCACCGGCAAGGATATTGCCCAGGAACTGGAGCGGGTGCTGGGCAAGCCCTTCGACAAACGCAAGCTTGAACTGCCGGAGCCGATCAAGACCCTGGGTGTCTTTCCGGTGACGGTGTGGCTTCACCCGGGTCTGAAGGTAGTGATCACGGTGACGGTGGTATCAGACAGAGGTCAGAAACAAGAAGTCAGAAGTCAGAATAAAGATTAAAAACAGCCCTTGAAAGCATGCAAGTTTTTAATCCGGCATCTGACTTCCGGCATCCGACTTCTGATAGAGGGGGACTGGAGGATGGCGGGCGCAAACCGGAAAGGCCTGCTGGCATGCAAGGTTAAAGAATGTCCCAAAGAAAGCCCGGCCACAAACTTAAAACTCAAGGAACGGGTAGCCACTCTCTACTCGATCCTGGGAGAGATTTACGGATCCGAGAGGCTGGTGCTGAGAGCAAGCAAGCTGGGCGTGCTGGAGACGATGCAGTCATCCGACCTGCCGGAGCAGGTGCTGACGCTGCAAAAGCTGGTTAACGGCGACCCTACCCTGGAAAAAAAGCCGTCGGCCCGGCAGATTCCGAGTGTGCTCAAGAACATAGAAGACGCCCTGGCCCAGATAGTTGCCCGGCGGGTGGTGGAGGACGAATTAGAGAAGAAGATCTCCCAGAAGATCCAGGAGCGCCAGGACCAGTATATAAAAGACATGAAGGCCCAGGTGCTCAAGGAGAAAGGGGGGCCTGAAAACGCCACCACTTTGAAAAAGCTGGCGGTTTTAGAGAAGATGAAGCAGGTGTCGCTCAACGCTTCGGTGGCGGAGGTGCTGCGGCCCGGCAGCCCGGAGGAGATTATCGGCCAGGAGCGGGCGGTCCGGGTGTTGATGGCGCGGTTGGCAGCCCCATACCCGCAACATATACTGCTCTATGGACCGCCCGGGGTCGGCAAGACATCGGCGGCCCGCATCGCCCTGAAGAGCGTGCAGGCCCTGGGGACCAGCACCTTCCGTCCTGATGCCCCCTTCATCGAGGTGGACGGGTCGACCCTGCGCCGGGACCCCCGGGAGGCCACCAATCCGCTGCTGGGCTCTGTGCACGACCCGATCTACCAGGGAGCGCGACGCGACTTGGCGGAGAGCGGCGTTCCAGAGCCGAAGCTCGGCCTGGTGACTGCCGCCCACGGCGGAATCCTGTTCATCGACGAGATCGGCGACCTGGACCCGATCATGCAGAACAAGCTGCTCAAGGTGCTCGAGGACAAGAAGGTTACCTTTGATTCATCATACTACGATGCCCACGACCCACAAATACCCCGGTACATCAAGGAACTCTTCGAGGGAGGAGCGCCGGCGGACTTTGTCCTGATCGGGGCGACCACCCGTGACCCGGAGCAGATCAACCCGGCCTTCAGGTCCCGCTGCGCCGAGATCTATTTCGACTGCCTGACACCCTGGGACATCCAGCAGGTTGTGCGCCAGGCCGCCCGCAAGCTGGGGGTGAAGCTGGTCGCCGGCGTGGCCGAGTCCATCAGCGACTATACGGTGGAGGCCCGGAAGGCCACCAACATCCTGGTGGACGCCTACGCCATGATGCTTTACCGGCACGGCGGCGCTCTACCCGGGGGACGCCGCAGCAACCGCCGGGTTACCATGGATGACATGAAAGAGGTGCTCCAGGTAAGCCGGCTGGTACCCTTCATCACCCAGCGGGCCGAGTCCCGGGGCGAGATCGGCAAGGTATTCGGACTGGCCGTTTCCGGTTTCCTGGGCACCGTCCTGGAGATCGAGGCGATCGCCTTCCCTGCCCGGGAGGCCCACCAAGGGACGGTGCGCTTCAATGATGCTGCCGGCACGATGGCTAAGGACTCGGTCTTCAACGCTCTGGCAGTGCTGCGGAAAGTGACCGGCAAGGACGCCTCGGATTTCGATCTGCACGTGAACCTGATCGGTGGGGGCAAGGTGGAGGGGCCCTCCGCCGGGGCAGCGATCATGATCGCCCTTTACAGTGCCATTGAAGGAATACCGTTGCGCCAGGATGTGGCCATCACCGGAGAACTGACCATCCAGGGGCGCGTCCGGGCGGTGGGCAGCATTCCGGAGAAGATTTACGGGGCGCGCAGCATCGGTGTGCGGAAGGTGCTGATTCCCGAGGAGAACGCCAGGGAGTTGCCCGGTGAACTCTGGGGCGTGGAGATCGTCAGCATCAGGGAGATTGTTGATGCCCTCCCGCACATTCTGATGGACACCCCTGTCTTCAGTAGCCGGGAGTCAGAATGAGAGAACGTATTGGATTCAACTAGTTCTTGGCTTCAGTGAGGGATTGTTTTACCCCCGCTGAAGCTTAGAAATAGTTAACTAGAGGCGTAGCCGCTCTTATCCCACCGCTCCAGAGAAGCGGGGGCATTAGAGCGGGTAGCATCGGTAATGAGTGATGAGGATTTCTCATAACTCATTACTCATCACATAGTAACGTTGGAGCATATTTTCGGGGTATTCTGACTACTGAATTCTGAATACCTGCCTGAAAGGATACATCCCGTGGAACTTCAGGATCGATTGCCACCGTACAACCAGGCGGCGGAGCAGGCTGTTTTGGGCGCCCTGTTGCTTGCCCCGGACAGCTTTGCCACAGCCAACGAGATCATCAGGCCCGAGGACTTCTACGTCGAGGGCCACAGGGAACTCTACCGCGTCCTGTACGGGCTGGCCGAGGCCGGCTGCCCCATCGACCTGGTTACGGTAACGGAAGCCTTGCTGCAGCAGGGCCTGCTGGACAAGGTTGGGGGCGCCGGTTATCTGGCATCCCTGGCCGGTGCGGTGCCTACAGCGGTTAACATCGGCTATTATGCCCGGATCGTGGCTGAGAAGGGACTGCTGCGCTCCATTATCAGCACCTGCTCCCAACTGGCTGCCAAGGGCTACGACGAGGGAGTCGAAGGCGAACAGTTGTTGGACGAGACGGAGCGGATGGTCCTGGAGCTCTCCATCCGCCGCCAGGGCCGCAGTTTCCGTTCCCTGAGAGAGTTGCTGCACGAAGCCCTGGAGAAGATCGAGAAGCTGTACCAGAACCGGGGCGGCGGAGTGACCGGCCTGCCCACCGGGTTTAAGGACATAGACGAGTTGACCGGCGGCCTGCAGCCGAGCGACCTGATCCTGCTGGCAGCCCGGCCATCTATGGGCAAGACATCTCTGGCCCTGAACATCGCCCGGAACGTATCCCTGGACAAAACGGTGCTGGCGCCGGTGCTGGTCTTCAGCCTGGAGATGGCCAGCGATCAGGTGGCCCAGCGTCTGCTGTGCTCAGAGGCCCGGGTCAGCCAGTCGAATCTCAGAAAAGGTTTTATCAGGGATGACGAGTGGCCGCGCCTGGCCAAGGCGGCTGCAGACCTGGCGGAGGCTCCGGTCTTCGTGGACGACACCCCGGGTATCTCACCCTTCGAGATGCGCAGCAAGGCCCGCCGGTTGCGGGCGGAGCACAACGTGGGGCTGATCGTGGTCGACTACCTGCAGCTCATGCAATTGGGCAAACGGGTGGAGAACCGGGTTCAGGAGATCTCCGAAATCTCCCGCTTCCTGAAGTCCCTGGCCCGGGAGTTGGACATCCCCGTGCTGGCCCTGTCGCAGCTCAGCCGGGCGGTGGAGCAGCGCAGCGACAGAAAACCGCAGTTATCGGACCTGAGGGAGAGCGGCAGCCTGGAGCAAGACGCGGACCTGGTGATGTTCATCTATTTTGAAGACCCGAAAATGAAGCGGGTAGCGGACATCATCGTGGCCAAGCACCGGAATGGCCCCACCGGTGAAGAGAAGCTGGCCTTTCTGGAACCGTACACCAAGTTTTTAAACTTTGAGGAATCCGAGCCCCCGGATTTTGGGGAAGATATGGACAAGCAACAGCCATTTGCTTGACAATTGAATACAAATATTGTTAGGATCTACCTGATGGCATTGGCCCCGCCAATGTCAAGTTTTTTGTGATTTTCACGCCCGGTACGAAGGGAGGACGGCCTCGTGACCGGTTACGATGTTGTGCTTGTGGGAGCCGGGCCGGCGGCGATTTTCTGTGCCCTGGAGTTAACCTGGCAGCATCCCGGTCTGAGGCTGCTGATGCTGGAGAAGGGGCGCGACATCAAGGAGCGCCACTGTCCCTCCCAGGAGAACCATACCCCCTGCCTCAACTGTCCCTCCTGTGCCATCGTCTCCGGTTGGGGCGGGGCGGGGGCATTCAGCGACGGGAAGCTGGCTCTCTCCACCGAAGTGGGGGGACTGCTCGGACAACACCTGGAGCAGAAACAGTTTGCCTCCGGCATTGAGTACGTGCACCATGTCTACATCAAATTCGGGGCTCCGGAAAAAGTCTACGGCCTTGAGCACCAGGACGAGATCGCAGCCTTGCAGCGGCGGGCGGCCCTGGCCGGTTTGAGGCTGGTTCCCGCTCCGATCCGCCACCTGGGCACCGGCAGGACGCAGCAGGTCTTGCAGCAGATGCAGGACTACTTGCTGAAGCAGGGGGTGGAGATCAGGACGAAGAGCCCTGTTGCCTCCCTGCTCACCAGGGAGGGGGCGGCAGCAGGAGTGGTCACCGAGGACGGCGAGGAGATCCGGGCGAAGTTCGTGATCTGCGCTCCGGGGCGCCAGGGCTCCGAGTGGATGTCCCGGGAGGCCGGCAGGCTCGGACTGATGATGCGAATCAACCCGGTAGATATCGGCCTGCGGATCGAGCTGCCGGCAGTGGTCATGGAGACGATCACCAACCTGACCTACGAGGCAAAGTTCATCCACAGCACCCCGACCTTTGAGGACACGGTACGCACCTTCTGCATGAACCCCTATGGGGAAGTGGTGATGGAGAACACTGACGGTATCATCACCGTGAACGGCCACAGCCATGCAGAGGCCAAGACCGAGAACACCAACTTTGCCTTGCTGGTGAGCAAGGGCTTCACGGAGCCGTTCAAGGAGCCGATCGCATACGGCAAATACATCGCCAGCCTGGCCAACATGTTGGGGGGCGGAGTCATTGTCCAGAGGCTGGGGGATTTAATATCCGGACACCGCTCGACCAAAGACCGGATTGCCAAGGGCCTGGTGGTTCCCACCCTGCGGGAGGCGACTCCGGGCGACCTGTCGCTGGTATTGCCATATCGTCATTTTATTGCAATCCTGGAAACGCTGAAGGCCCTCGATCAGGTGGCCCCAGGGGTCTACTCCAGGCACACCCTGCTCTACGGGGTGGAGGTAAAGTTCTACTCCTCCCGGCTGGATGTCTCTGACGAGCTGGAGACGGAGATACGCAACCTGTTCGTGGCCGGGGACGGCGCCGGGATTACCCGGGGACTTGCCCAGGCCTCCCTGAGCGGGGTGGTGGTGGCCCGGGCTATCGGGAACAGATGTCAGAAGCAAGAAGCCAGAGGTCAGAGTTAAAAAGAGAAATCGCAAAAATTGTCGTGCATTCGACCTCCGAATTTTAGCGATGGCTACCCGCTCTAATGCCCCCGCTTCTAAAGCGGTGGGATAAGAGCGGCTACGCCCCTAATTAACTGGCTCTAAGCTTCAGCGGGGGAAGCAATCCCCCTCTGAAGCCAAGACCCAGTTGAACGGACACCGAGGTCGGAAGCAAAATGATTGAATAGAAGTCTGAAGCAAGAGGTGGGCGCGGCAGGATAGCGGTCGTGGTCAGAAGAAGATTTCAAAGCAGCCAAGAATACATACAAGTCTTTTTCTGACGCCTGACTTCCGGCTTCTGATTTGAAAGGCTACAGGAGGGGATTGATCATGCCGGGTGTTGTGATCGTGGGGGCGCAGTTTGGAGACGAGGGCAAGGGTAAGATGACCGATTACCTGGCGTGCCAGGCCGACTGTGTCGTCCGTTACCAGGGCGGCAACAACGCCGGCCATACCGTGGTCATCGGAGGGCATGAGTTCCGCCTGCACCTGATCCCGTCCGGAATCTTCTATGCGGAGAAAGTCTGTGTGATCGGAAACGGGATGGTCATCGACCCGGAGGCCCTGTTCCAGGAACTGGACGAACTGCTGAACCAGGGGCCGAAGCTGGCGCGCCTCTATATCAGCGACCGGGCGCATTTATTGTTGCCCTACCACCTGCGGCTGGACGAGGCAGAGGAGAATTGCCGGGGCGCAGAGCGCATCGGCACTACCAGGCGGGGCATCGGTCCCGCTTACACCGACAAGGTCGCCCGGGTGGGCTTCCGCACCGGCGAACTGCTGGAGCCGGGCTGGGAGAAGCGGCTGGAGGCCAAGGCGCTGGAGAAGAACCGGATCCTGGAACAGTTTTATGACAGCAAGGGCTGTGAGCCGGAGCAGGTCATCGACTGGATGCGGCGCTTAGCCCTGCGGCTGCGGCCCTTCCTGACGGATACCTCCCTGGTGCTGGCCGAATTGGCCGCCCAGGGCAAACACATTCTGTTTGAGGGCGCCCAGGGGACAATGCTGGACATAGATCACGGCACCTACCCCTTTGTCACCTCATCCAGTCCCACCGCCGGAGGGGCTTGCATCGGAGCGGGCGTCGGACCTACTGCCATCAACCAGGTGCTGGGGGTATGCAAGGCCTACCTGACACGGGTCGGAGAAGGGATCTTTCCCACCGAGCTGGATGGCCCTGCTTGCGAGGAGATCCGCAAACGCGGCCGGGAATTCGGGACCACCACCGGCCGGGCACGCCGCTGCGGGTGGATTGACCTGGTGATGCTCCGCTATGCGGCAAGAGTCAACGGTCTCGATGGATTGCTCATCACCAAGCTCGATGTCTTGGACTCTTTCCCTGTCATCAGGCTTTGCAATGCCTACACTTGCAACGGCAGCACGATTAAGGGATTCCCCTCCAGCCAGCAGGTGCTGCAGGCCTGCGATCCGGTCTATGAGGACATGGATGGTTGGCAGCAGGATACATCCGGTATCCGGCGTTACGAGGACCTACCCATGGCGGCCCGCCGCTTCATCGAGCGGCTCAGCGAGGTGTCTGGGCTGCCGGTGCTGGCGATTTCCGTCGGCCCTGACCGGGAGCAGACGATCATGTTGCAGGAACTTTCTTCCAGGGCGCATTAAAGTTGACAGCGGGCTTCGTGATATTGTATAGTAAGGAACGGGGACACACCCTCTTTGGGGGAATGTCCCCATGTGTGATGTGAGCCATTAGCTCAGTTGGCAGAGCACCTGACTTTTAATCAGGGTGTCCGGAGTTCGAGTCTCCGATGGCTCACCAAAATTACTAGGTACGACAAGGCTTTCAGGGTTTGGTGATAACACTTAGATGGTAAAAGATGCATGTTGATCCCGAACTGATCCCAAAGTCACTTGTTCACCGGCGAAATGAACATTAGCATATTGGTCAGTAATCGGCGGCGCAGGAAAATGGAGTTCATTCTCAATTTCCAGAGCCGCTTTTTTCTTTCTCTCGACTGTCTCGTGATCGTACCCCCGGGTTGTGGCCACGCTTTCATGGTCAAGGTCCTCTGAAACCTCTTCGATGCTGGCGCCACGGTCGATCCGGGCTGTAGTGTAGTCGTCACGAAGATTATGCAGCGTGAGACTTTCGGGGAGACCGATTGCAGCGTAGAGCTTTTTGACATGCGCAGTGAATGTCTTCGGGTCCCACATTTTTCCGTCATGCCGGCAGAACACCCAATCTTCATCGTGATAAACAGCGCCCAATGAATCTTTGATTCTTTGCTGCCGCTCACGATGCTGCCTCAAAAGCTCCAGCATCCGGGGTCCGACGACGACAAAGCTGACTTTCTTCTGGCCGTGGTGCTTGCCCTTGATCGGGCCAGGCACAATGCCTTTGCCTCGTTGTCTCTGGACCGATTTGTAAATCAGAATTTGCCCGGTCTTGAAGTCTATATCGGCCCACTTGATGCCCAGGATCTCACCGCGCCGCTTGCCGGTCACAATCGCCAGACAAATGGCCACGTAAAATTCATCCCCAACCGCAGCAACGACCAGCTTTTGCCTTTGCGCAGCCGTTAAAACCGGTACCATTAGATCTTCTTGGATCTGTCTGATGTCTGGCGGCGCATTGGGGTCCCCATCGGGGAGCCTGATGTCAGCGACCGGATTGGTTTCGATGTACTTCTTCCTCCGGGCAAAATTGAATAAAGCATTCATCGTCCGGCGGAAGGCGTCTACAGAATTTTTGGAGTATGGTCTGCCGTACCTGCTGTTTTTTGACCGCAGCGACATCAGGAGTTTCCAGCACATGGCAGAGGTAATCTGGTCAATCCGGCTTTTGGCTCCCAGACCGGGAATGATCTGCACCCGGATGTTGTCATCGTGAAATTCGAGTGACCGCAGCCTTCGCCCGGCCAACTCCCGATCCGCCAGGAATTCGTCGGCAAGCTGCTGCAGCGTCATGCTTATTGGCTGGCATTTGCCGGTGTCGGCCATTGACTGTAAGTGGCGCTGCTCCCGATAGGCTTCGGTTTCCGTTCCGTGGAACCGCTTAGAACGCCGGTGGGTTTTAACCGGGTTTTCTGGGTCTGGCTCACGCCAGCGCAGCAGATATAACTGGTTTTCAACGATCACATCGACAGATCCCTCGCCTCTTTTGCGCGGAACCCTTAACTTTGATTTTTTAGCCCGTGGCAACTCAATATTCCCTCCTTCGCACTCCTGACGGGCTTAGTTCCTATTATCGCCGTCCGTGAATTTTTTGACAACCGATACCGGAATAAACTGCCGCCGGCCAATCTTTTCAACCTCGATCTCCTTGTTCCTGATCGCTTTCCGGACAGTTCCCGGCGCAGCGCCGATTGCCCGCGCAAATTCCTCGACGCTGTAGGCGATCCGTTCCGTCATTTCCGGGCGCATCCTTTCCGATACCGCTTTCTTAGAAGATTTCTTGGCATCATCGCTCACGGCAATCACCTCCGAAAAATAAAAAACCCGGTCTCGGAAAGAGACCGGGCCGAATGCCTGGTATCAATAAATAGAAAAAGCCGGATTCACACCGGCTTTTCGAAATCACACTTGTATTTCAGCATTTCAACCTTGATGCTCATGCTAATCGTAGTCCTTGCATCAAGATCAAAACCTAAAAATGGGCAGAAAACTCCCTTTGACCCACAAACCCGAGGTGCAAGGACCTCAGGACCGCGCAAGGACGGCTTTCTTAAAGCATTCCATGCCACACATGAGCACGCCACGTGCATCATGGAATGATGTCACGATACCATGAATCAGGGAAATATTCAAGAGCTTGGTAATAAATGAGGAACAAAGTCCTATTGCAGCAGGACCATGTTATTACTTGCCACCATGCAGGTAAATGTTCGTCACCTCCGGCCTGCCATGGCCCAACTCCTTGGCTACCCGCTCCTTCGCCGCCCGTATCTCCCGCTTATTTGTTGAATCGCCGACCTCCCGCTCAAATTCCTCTCTGGCGAATGCGTGCCGCAGTCCGTGCAACGTGATCTTCCGGTCGGTAAATTCCTCCCGGTGATCCCGGATGAATCTCTGAATGCTCTTGATCTCCTGGTGGGTTTTCTGCCCCGGTTCGACTAAGATTTTGCTCTCCCGGTCGCCTCCGTGCCCCTTCAAGATCCGTTCAAGCTCCAGCCGCAATTCCGGGCTGACCGGTATACGGCGCACCCGGCCACCTTTGCCTATCGTCTCCAACTCGCCTTCCATCAGGGCATCCTCGATCTGGCCGACCGTCATCCTGGTGCATTCGTGAATGCGCAACCCGTCCAGGCGGGCGAGCTTCAGGGCTGCGACCACATCCTGCCGGCCCAATTTGCCGGCCTTATCCATCATGCGTTGATATTCCTCGGCCGTCCAGGCCCGGTCCTTGCCGCCCTGGGGTGTCTTTTTGATTCCCAGTGACCGGTTATCGGGAAGCAGATTGCGCGATCCGGTAAACTGGTGAAAAAAACGAATAGCCGTCAGGTCATTCTTTAACGTCTTCTCGGTTATCCCGGCCTGACGGCGGTAATCAACATAGGCTTGCAGGTGTTTTGACCCGACGTTTGCCAGCTTCTGCAGGTGAAATTTTTCTGCGCAGAATCGGAGAAACATCGGCATGCTGTCCCGGTACCGGAAATGCGATCCCTTGGACATCGTCATAGATTTTGTTTTCACCGCCTCCCGCCAGACCCTTTTCAGTTGGGCGTCAAGGTTTTTGTACGCCCCTTCGCAGCTTTTTTCGCCGGCATCTGTTCTTGATCTCCTCGCAGTATTCTTTGTCATCCAGTCTCGCCTCCAGTTCAAAGATGATCTTGTTTTCGGGCAGTTCGTACTTCCGCCAGTAGATCTGCTCGTGCCACCAGCGGATGATCGGAAAGATAAGCCAGTATCCGATCTCTCGATCTTCCCTTGTTCCGTAAATACTTGATAAATGCCGCCACATGGCGGGGCTGAATATTGCGGATATCCTCCGGACCGAATTGCTCCGCCAGGAATTCCAGAAAGTTAAGATAAGTGTTGTATTTGACCTGGCGGCGGGCGTATGATCCACCCCTCGCAGAGCAAGCCACCCTTTCCACAAACTGCTGACCCAGGCGGTCAAGCACCGGATCACCAGTTGGCTCCCAGGAGACACGGAGTGCCATTGACATCACCTCCAGATTTCAGAAGCTTCTTATAAAAATCTGACAGACCTCACAAAAAGAAAAGGACTTTCTGACGCACTCAGAAGTCCTTTTTTGCCGGCGGTTATTTGCCTCTGCCGAAAACTGTTCTTTTTTGGTTTAATGCCCTATTCGCTATCGCGCTTTTCCAGTGTACAGTAAAAACGAAAAAACCCACTAAGCGGATGCACCTCTTTTGGCGCCGTCTCAGGGGGTTTGTTGCAACAAGCATCCCTGCTTGTTGCCTGCCGGGCCTTTATTTACACGGTTGCCGCTTGCCGGCGACCGCCCGTCTCAGCGCCCCCTCCGGGATGCCTGAGACGGGCTTGGCCCGTTTTATTCGGTTGTCTGCGTGCTCCCGACGAGCGGCCACTGTCCCTCTCGCACGCCTTACTTGCGGTTGTTGAGCACTCAGTGGCCCCATGCCCTTAAGGGGTGGGCTTAAGCCCGGGGGCCGGACCCCATACTCCGGAGAGTGGTCAGCCTTTAGCATCGACTGGGGTCCATCGGTGAGAAAAGATTGCAAACGGAGCGCCGGTTCCCAAACCGGGTGGAAGACTCCCTCACCATTCAGTCTTCCGGATCTCCGCCGGACAGGTTGTAGTACTGTCCACTACGAGGTTGCCGCATCGCTCATCGCTCTCTGCCCCGCAACCCATTTGCCAGTGACGTACTGGCCGGCCGACTCAGCCCCGCTCATCGCACCACTGAGTTTGCCATCAGAATGTTGCCGCCTCGCTCTTCGCTCTCAGCTATGCAACATCCCTCCGGTCAAGCGCCTCGCTCTTCGCCATCAGCGCCCGTCACAGGATTACACCTCGCTCATCGCCATCGGGTTTTTCCTGTGGCCCTATCTGCCAGGCTGCAATCGCTCTTCGCACATTTCATGCAGTCTCCGGGGCTTCCACCCGCACTGAGAATTGGGATTCTCAATGGACAGACGTTTTGGTTGTCCCAGCTATAAAGCCTCTGAGACCAGGCGTGACAACTATTTGAGCAATTCTGTGGATTAATGTCAACATCTGCCATAAGATTCTTACCTGAGCCTATAATGAATTCAATGGGTTGTCAACGGGACTCCCAGACTATTTTTTTGAGCTTCACAACCTGGCGCCCATGATCACAACCCGCCTCATGAAGATCCTGCCTTCGGGAAATCTCCCCGGCAAGCCTAACGCCACGGATGCCAAGGCGTTGAGGTGGTTTTTTGCGATGCACTTGCTGGCTTTATTTCACCCACTCAAAACACACCGGGGAAAAGGGGGTTAAAACACCCTCAATGACTTGCTGCGTCTGGTTTTACTAATGCCGGCATTCCAAAGAATGAATTGCAAATGCCCCCAGCTAAACGGGTGCACGACAAAAATATAATCAATGCTTGACAAGTTAGTTTTTCCGTGTTAATCTGAAAGTAATATATACTTACAGAGTGTTAAGTACTTTCAGATTGGGGGCTGGATACAGTGTCGTCAGATCTCGAAGGCCTAGAAACCGAGCGGGAAAAATTGTTCCACGCACTGTCCGACATTGGTGATTTCCGACGCGGCTCCATTGTTACGAGTTATCGCCGGTGTGGAAAACCCAACTGCGCCTGCATGAATCCAGAACACCCCGGCCATGGTCCTCAATATTTGTTAACCACAAAAGTTTCAGGAAAAACTCAAACTAAAGTCATCAGGCCTGGCCCCGAACTCCTTAAAACGGAACAAGAGATTAACAACCACAGTCATTTCCAAGAACTAACTCACCAACTCATAGAGATCAACGAGATCATCTGTAACATCCGACCAGCATCCGAGACAGAAGCGACGGCTAAAAAAGGGGCATCCAAAACAGGCTCGAAACGGAAATCCTGAATGAACTCAGCTTTCTTCTTTCTCCGTCAGTAGCTGACGGCCTCGACCTGGAAAAGCTGGAGGCCAACCTTAGAAAAACAGCGCTCCATATAGCGGCCAGATTCTTAGAAAATGCGCTCAACAATGATTTATCGGACTATGCAGGCGGAAAGGTCGCCTGTATTTTTTGTGGCCAGGACGCCCACTACGTGGACCGGCGCCCCAAGACCTTCACCACCACCCTGGGGGATATCACTCTTGTGCGTGCCTATTATTACTGCTCATCCTGCGGCGACGGTTGGTGCCCGAGAGATCAATCTCTTGGCTTCGGCGATTCCTCATTATCCCCAGGGGTTACCCGCATGGCCGGCCTGGTGGCTTCGGCGGGATCGTTCCTGGATGGCTCCAAGCTCTTGTCCGAATTGGCGGGGATCTTTGTGGGAGCCAAGTGTGTCGAGCGTACGGCCAAAAAACTCGGGGCTGCTATCGCTGTCGATGAGATCGCCTGCGTTGAAGAAAAGCCCAACCCGAGCCACACCATGTACGCCGGGGTGGACGGAACCGGCATCCCCATGCGCCCGGACGAGGTGGCCGGCAGGTCCGGCAAGCAGCCGGACGGTTCGTCAAAGACCAGGGAGGTCAAGCAGTGCGTCGTCTGGACCGCCGACTCCCGGGACGAGGATGGCAATCCGGTACGCGACATCGGTTCCGTGACCTATTCCGCCGCCATAGAGAGCTGCGCCTGGAACACAACCTGCAAGGATACTCCACCCTTTGCCCGCCGTGTGGAACGGGAGTTAACCAGACGCGGCTTCTTCCTTGCTCAGCGCCAGGTCTTCATCGGCGATGGCGCCCTGTGGATCTGGAACCTTGCCTCCATGATCGCCCCGGAGGCCATCCAGATCGTCGATCTGTACCACGCCAAGGAGCATCTCAGCCAACTTGCCAACGCCATCTTCGGCGTCGGCGCCGATCTCTCCAAGCAGTGGGCGTTTGATCGCCATCACGAGCTGGAGTCGGGCGACATTGACACTCTATTACAGTCAATCCGCTGTCAGATACCATCTAACGGATACATTGGCCCCATGGCTTCCAGGGAGCTCGAGTACTTCAGCAACAACCGCCAACGCATGAATTACGCCCACTTTCGTTCCGTTGGCCTTTGCGTTGGCTCCGGTGTGGTGGAAGCCGGTTGCAGAGTGGTCATCGCCCAGCGGCTTAAAAGATCGGGCATGTTCTGGGGCATCAACGGCGCCAATGCTATTATCGCTCTGCGCTGCAGTTTGTTCAGCAATGCTTTCGATGATTTCTGGGCCCGCCACAAAAAGAATAATTACATTGGTTCTCATATGGCCCTGAGATGACTTGCCATTTATTTACTCACAAATTTGTCGTGCACCCCAGCTAAACACAAGCGCATTCTGTCTGATTGATTAAAATATCTCTATGCCTGCTCGAATATGAGAGACAAATTCCTGATTCAACTGCTGCGGGAAAGTGGTATGAGAATTGGAGAAGCCCTTTGGTCAAGGGAGGGGTAGAGATAGACCACCTAAATCACTTTTGATATATTACTTATCATCCAGAGAGGATATCGGATCGCCTCCTATCAATGCCGGTGCGCTCCGGGTACCCACCAGGGGTGCCGTTACCGGCAGCTTCCGGACCTGTCTTTTTTCTGATCATGGCGATCAGCAAAACGAGTGCGGGGATGACCAGACCCGTGATCAGGATAGCGATCGGCAAGATATGGAACAGGTAATTTGACAGCTTCGGATAGGTGCCGAATTGCACCCGGCTGAGGAAGATCGTGATCAGGGCAATGGGGATCAGGGTGAGCCGATAGTTCTCCATGTCCATGGTGCTGGCAACGGCGATGCCGGTGATATGAAACAGGATCGCCAGCTTGATGATCACCACGGCTATGTGCATCAGAGGTTATGCTAAGCCAAGCAATGATTGCTGTGCCTGACTCAGGCAGGTAAGTGCTCCAAGAGCCTCTTGCTTAGCATCTGATGTGCGCCCGCGTATCCAGACTACGCACAACGCCCCTAAAAGCTCTTTTGTCCGCCAAGCTGGCTAACGGTGCGCAGGCTAATTGACGATTCTGGGCAAGACGAGATCACTTGAGACGATGGAGTCTCCAAATATTTTCTGGGCGAACCGTAGGACTAATAAAATTTTAATACTATAGCGATGCCTCCTGAGAATGCTCCAGCCATTGTTATCAGGGGGTTTTATTTTTATCGGGTAAATTTTTGCTAAGAAATTTTAATGATTATTTTACTTTTTTGCCGGCTTTTTGGTATAGAAATTTAATGCCCAAGCGCACTAACATCTAGTTGTGGCTAGCTGAATAGAGGCGGCCCACCGGGATAGTTATTAGCAAGCTTATTTTTGTCCGAGGAGGAGGTATGGATGTAATGAATGCATTCGATCTGGTTATGGGAGGGATCGTCTCGGTCGGCTTGATGGTGTACCTCGTCTACTGTCTGATTAAAGCGGAGGTTTTGTAGATGAAAAGTATGGATCTGCTTCAGTTAGTTTTTTTCATCATCCTGTTCCTGCTGCTGGCGTGGCCTTTAGGCCGCTATATGGCTAAGGTCTTCGACGGCAAGCGCACCTTCCTGGACCCGGTGCTGAAGCCGCTGGAAAGGTTCTTCTACCGCGTCTCCGGGGTCGACCCCAACCATGAGATGGGCTGGCGGGAGTACGCTGTAGCCTTTATGGTCTTCAACATCCTGGGCATTGTAGTACTGTTCCTGATCCAGATCGTGCAGGGACACCTGCCCCTCAACCCCCAGCACTTCCCGGGGCTGAAGTGGGACCTCTCCTTGAACACGGCGGTGAGCTTCATCACCAACACCAACTGGCAGGCCTATGGCGGGGAGACCACCATGAGCTACCTGACCCAGATGTCCGGCCTGGCAGTGTGGAACTTCCTCTCGCCGGCTGTAGCCATGGCGGTGCTGATCGCCCTGGTCCGCGGCCTGGTCCGGCGTCAGGCCAGTTCCATCGGCAACTTCTGGGTTGACACGACCCGTAGCGTGCTGTGGATCCTGCTTCCACTGTCCATCGTGCTTGCCCTGGCCTTTGCCTCTCAGGGCGTGATCCAGAACCTGCACCCCTACGTGACCGCCCATACGCTGGAGGGGGCGCAGCAGACCATCGCCCTAGGTCCCGTGGCCTCCCAGGAGGCGATCAAGGATCTGGGCTCCAACGGCGGCGGCTTCTTTAACGTCAATTCCGCCCACCCCTTTGAGAACCCCTCGCCCGTGACCAATCTCCTGACCATGTTGGCCCTCATCCTGATCCCGGCCGGCCTGGTCTTCACCTACGGTCACATGGTCGAAGACCGGCGCCAGGGGCACGCCATATTAATGGCGATGATGATCATGTTCGTGATCTTCCTGGGTGTCTGCTACTCCAGTGAGGCCGCCGGGAATCCGCTGGTCAGCGCCCTCCATGTCAGCAGCCCGACGGCCATGGAGGGCAAGGAGGTGCGCTTCGGGATCACCGACTCCGCCCTCTTCGCCACCACCACCACCGCCATCTCCAACGGGTCGGTAAACGCCATGCATGACAGCTTTACTCCGCTGGGCGGTTTTATTCCCATGCTCCAGATGAAGCTGGGCGAGGTCGTCTTCGGTGGCCTCGGCTGCGGCCTGTACGGGTTGCTGGTCTTAGTGCTGATAACCGTGTTCATCCTCGGGCTGATGGTCGGGCGCACACCCGAATACCTGGGCAAGAAGATCGAGTCCTTCGAGATGAAGATGGGGATCCTGGCGATCCTGATGCCCTCGGCCTGCATCCTGATCTTCGCCGCCATTGCCTGTGTGACCAAAGCAGGCACCTCGTCGATCCTGAATCCGGGGCCGCACGGGCTCTCCGAGATCCTCTATGCTTCTGCCTCGGCGGTGGGCAACAACGGCAGCGCCTTTGCCGGGCTGAACGCAAACACGGTCTTCTATAACCTCGGTCTTGCTTTCAACATGTTCATTGGCCGCTTCGGGGTGGCGATCCCGGTGCTGGCGATCGCCGGTTCTATGGTGCAAAAGAAGAGCGTTCCACCGGGTCCGGGCACCTTCCAGACCATCGGGCTCTTCTTTGCCGTCGTGCTGGTATGTGTAGTCCTTATCGTGGGCGCCCTGACCTTCTTTCCGGCCCTGGCACTCGGGCCTATTGTCGAGCACCTGCTGATGTGGTCGGGAAAAGTATTTTAGGAGGATATAAAAAATGACCGAGCTTCATGAACTAGCAAAACAGCAGCCCAAGGGATTCAGCGGACAGATGCTGTGGCAGGCGATCCTGGCCTCCTTCCCCAAGCTGAACCCCGCCACCCTGTGGCGCAACCCGGTGATGTTCGTGGTGGAGGTGGGAGCCGCCCTGATCACCGTCTTCATCTGCCGCGATCTGTACATCGGCAACTATGCCAGCATCTGGCTCAATGTCCAGATCGCCGTCTGGCTGTGGATCACGGTGCTGTTCGCTAACTTCGCGGAGGCGGTGGCCGAGGGCCGCGGCAAGGCCCAGGCTGATGCCCTGCGGCGCACCCGCAGCGATACAATCGCCACCAAGCTGGCCGGTGACAAGAAGGAAAGTGTGCCTGCATCCTCCCTGCGCAAGGGAGACGTGGTCTACGTAGAGGCCGGCGAGTTCATTCCGGGTGACGGCGAGATCATCGAGGGGATCGCCTCGGTGGACGAGAGCGCCATCACCGGCGAATCCGCCCCGGTGATCCGGGAATCCGGCGGCGACCGCAGCGCCGTCACCGGCGGCACCAAGGTGCTGTCCGACTGGATCAAGGTGAAGATCACAGCCAATCCGGGTGAGACCTTCCTTGACCGCATGATCCAGTTGGTGGAGGGAGCCAAGCGACAGAAGACACCGAACGAGATCGCCCTGATCATCCTGCTGGTCGGTCTCACCATGATCTTCCTGCTGGCCTGTGCCACGTTGGAGCCTTTCGCCATCTACTCCGGCAGTTTCGCCTCGATCCCCGTGCTGATCGCCCTTTTAGTCTGCCTGATTCCCACGACCATCGGCGGGCTCCTCAGCGCCATCGGCATCGCCGGGATGGACCGCATGCTCAAACGGAACATGCTGGCCATGTCCGGACGGGCGGTGGAGGCGGCGGGCGACGTGGACGTCCTGCTGCTGGACAAGACCGGCACCATCACCCTGGGCAACCGCATGGCCACCGAATTCGTACCCGCCCCGGGCGTTACGGTAGAAAAACTGGCCGATGCCGCCCAACTCTCCTCCCTGGCGGACGAGACCCCGGAGGGGCGCAGCATCGTGGTGCTTGCCAAGAACGAATACAAGCTGCGCCAGCGCGATCTCAGCTAACCTGAACGCCACCTTCATTCCTTTCTCCGCTACCACCCGGATGAGCGGGGTGGACATTGAAGACAGAGAGATCCGCAAGGGAGCGGTCGACGCCATCGAGACCTACCTGAAGGAGAAGGGGAGCGCTCTGCCCCCTGAGGTCAGGGCGGCCACCGTGGCAATCGCCAAACAGGGCAGCACTCCCCTGGTAGTGGCGGAGAACAACCAAGCCCTGGGCGTGATCCACCTGAAAGACATCGTCAAGGGCGGTATCAAAGAGCGCTTCAATGACCTGCGCCGCATGGGGATCAAGACGATCATGATCACCGGGGACAACCCGGTCACGGCAGCAGCCATCGCCGCCGAGGCCGGCGTGGACGACTTCCTGGCCGAGGCCACCCCGGAGACCAAGCTCAAGCTGATCCGAGAATACCAGGCCAAGGGACACCTGGTGGCCATGACCGGGGATGGCACCAACGATGCCCCGGCCCTCGCCCAGGCAGACGTCGGCGTGGCCATGAACACCGGCACGCAGGCGGCCAAGGAAGCCGGCAACATGGTCGATCTGGACAGCAACCCCACCAAACTGATCGGATGTGGTCGAGATCGGCAAGCAACTTCTGATCACCCGCGGCTCCCTGACCACCTTCAGCATTGCCAACGACGTGGCCAAGTACTTCGCCATCATCCCGGCGATGTTCGTGGTCGCCTACCCGGTGCTGAACCAGTTGAACATCATGCACCTGGCCACGCCCCAGAGCGCCATCCTGTCGGCGGTGATCTTCAACGCCCTGATCATCGTAGCATTGGTGCCACTAGCATTGAAGGGAGTGGCCTACCGGCCGCTGGGCGCCGACGCCATTCTGAAACGCAACATGCTGATCTACGGCGTGGGTGGGCTGATCGTCCCCTTCATCGGGATCAAGCTGATTGACATGATCCTGGTGCTGCTGCACCTGGCATAATGGTGGTTGGTTGTTGGTGGTCGGTGGTTGGAAAAAGTTTAGAGAGGAAGTGTGTCCCATGATTAAAAAACAAGCAGTGATCAGCCTGGTCATGTTGATCATGTTCACGGTGCTGGGTGGCCTTATCTATCCCCTGGTCATCACAGGCCTTGCCCAGCTTTGCTTCCCAGACCAGGCCAACGGGTCGCTGATCTCCCAGAACGGCAAGATAGTTGGTTCGGAGCTGATCGGACAGAGCTTTGCCAGCCCCCGCTACTTCAACGGGCGGCCCTCGGCGGCCGGCAACAACGGCTATGACGCCTCGAACTCGTCCGGTTCCAACCTTGGTCCGACCAGCAAGGCCCTGATGACTCAGATTGCTACCTTTGCCGCACAGGTGCGCAAGGAGAACGGCCTGCCCGCCGATGCGCCGGTGCCCTCAGATCTTGTCACCATGTCCGCCAGCGGCCTGGATCCGGATATCTCCCCGGACTCCGCCTTCCTGCAGGTACCGCGGGTGGCCAAGGCCCGGAACCTGCCGGTTGCCGAGGTGCAGGCGCTGGTGGCCAGCCACGTGGAGGGCCGGCAGTGGGGCTTCCTGGGCGAGCCGCGGGTCAATGTGCTGGAGCTCAACCTGGCGCTGGATCAGCTGGGAGCTTAACATTTAACTGAGGAATATCGGCAATGAAGTTGGGAGAAAAACCTGGAGGCGCTGTCATGCCTGCAATATACACTGTATGTTGAAGGGCGGGGAATGACGATCGTTTTGAGCTAGAGGAGAAGCATGCCGGCCCGGATGCGATCCTGGCCGGCATCAGAGAGGATAGCCGGGGTGCCCTGACCGTATTCAGGGTGTCCCGGCTAGTGGGTTGCCTGCCTTCGATAAGCAATTTTTGCTCTTGTAGGTCGGCAGGTATCGGGAAAAATCTACTCCTTGCCTTTGGTTATGCTGCAAAGAAGTAGTTACTAAAGCGAGCGGTGGTGATGGCATTGGAAAACAAGATCAGAATTCTGATTATCGATGACGAACCCCAGATGCGGCGACTGTTAAGGGTTGCCCTGACTGCCCATGGTTACGAGATCAGAGAGGCTGCCAACGGGCAGGATGGGATAGAGAAGGCTGCTGAATTCAAGCCGGACGTAGTATTGCTTGACATGGCTCTCCCTGACATGGACGGACTGGACGTGATCAGAATCCTCCGGGAGTGGTTGCATGCACCCATTATCGTACTTTCTGTGAGGGACCATGACACCGACAAGATCGCTGCTCTGGATGCCGGGGCTGACGACTACATCACCAAGCCCTTCAGTATGGAAGAACTGCTGGCGCGCATCAGGATCGCCTTCCGCCATATTGCCAGCCCTCAGGACGATCCAAACCTGACAATTGGCAAGCTGGCTATCGACTTCTCCCGCCGGATGGTCACTGTCGGGGGTCGGAAGTCAGACTGACACCTACACAATACGAGCTGTTAAAAGCGTTGGCAATCAATGCCGGATGTATTCTCACGCACCAGCAACTTATGAGAACTGTCTGGGGGCCATCGCACGAGGAGGATGTGGGTTACCTGCGCGTGTACATTGGCCAATTGCGCCATAAAATCGAAGCGGATCCGTTACGGCCGGGACATATCATCACAGAATCCGGAGTAGGCTACCGTCTTTTATAATCTTTTTTATCGGGCAGAACAGAATAAGACTCGTTTCGGGCAGGTTCAAAAGATCCGGAGAGGGATGGCTGTCATGAATACCCCAGAAGTAATTGCAAAGCTCTACAATGAGTTAATCCGAGTTTCCGCTACCACGGTGGTGATTCCTCGCATCGAGGATGTGCTCCGTCGTTACAGCGAGAATCCCAATATTTATTATGATGAGAAACTAGGCTTTAAAATTTTCTGCCCTGCAGGCTGGATTGTTGACCCGGGGACAGGGCAAACTGCCGGTGAACAGTTCGATTATCTTGCTAACGTCTCAGGCGCCATCTCCATTCTGACGGATAGAAATGCCAATTTTCGGCCTGAAATAGATCTGGTGGTGGAGAACATGGGGGACGTCAATTTTATGGCCTATTTCCATCTTCGTCTAAATGCCCTCAACAGGAATGAGATAGAAGTTGTATATCATCTGGACGAGATTTTTCAGGTCGTAACATTAATGCTGACCATGACCAGTTCTCAAGGACACGATTTTCAAATTCAAAAATACTTCATTCGCCATGGACAGGTGTACAATATTATTGTGCGTGGGCTCGATCCTGAGCGGATGGCAAGAGAGTCGGAATTGGTCGATGGCATTGAGGATATCGTCCGCTCCTTTGCTTTTGTGGAAAAGGGCGGTGACCAGAAGAACACGCTTCGCTTGATCACCAATAATGAAAAAGCGTTGCCTGGACGGTAATGCTGGTGGATTGATCTGCATGGGCTTCACTGTAGAAGATCTGTTAAAAAATTCTGAGGGTTAAAAATGCACATCCAGGCCAACATCGCAATCGCGGTTTTTGTCTTTCTGATTGCCTACTGTTTCATTATTACCCGGAAACAGAGCGAGGCCGTCGTCGCCATGGCCGGCGCCCTGGTTCTGATCCTGCTGGGTGTGGTCAGACAACCGGCCGCGATCGCCAGTATCGACTTCAACACGCTGGGCTTCCTGTTGGGCATGATGATTGTGGTCGATATTGCCAGGCACAGCGGGCTGTTCGAATACCTCGGCGTGTGGTCGGCCCGCATTACCCGGGCGGAACCGATCCGGATCCTGCTCGTCCTGTCCGTGGTGATGGCCCTGCTGTCGGCTTTTTTAAACAGCATCGCCGCGGTGCTGCTGCTGGCCCCGGTCGGCCTCTACCTGGCCGAGGCCCTGGAGATCAACCCGGTTCCCTTCATGTTCGCGGTGATCATCTCCGCCAATATCGGCGGGGCGGCAACCCTGATCGGAGACCCCTCCCACTTGATCATCGGTACGGCCACGGGCCTTTCCTTCACCGATTTTATCAGGAACCTGGGGCCGGTCGTCCTGCTCATCCTGGCCGCCACCCTGGGGCTGTTCCGGCTCATCTGGCGGAACAGCTTCAAGGTGAGCGAGGAGGGTAGGATCAGGCTGCTGGCGCTCGAGTTGGCGGATCGGATCTCGGACCGGGGGCTGCTGAATAAGAGCCTGGTTGTTTTCGGCCTGATGATGGCCTGTTTTTTCTTTAGCTCCCAGATCCACCTGGAGACCGCCACCATCGCTCTGGCCGGCGCCGTCATCCTCGTCATCATAGCTGGGCAGGAGAGCGTGGAAGAGACGCTGCTCAACGTGGACTGGCCGACGATTCTTTTCATTCTCGGCTTCTTCGTCATGGTGGGCGCCCTGGACAGCACCGGCGCCATCCACCTGTTTGCCCAATGGTCGGTCCGCCTGTTGGGCCATAACGTCACTGTACTGACCATGATGGTTCTGTGGTTTTCGGCCATCGCCTCCGCTTTTGTCAATAACATTCCCTTTGTCACGGCCATGGTCCCGGTCATCAAGGGAATCGGCGCCCTGACCGGCGTCTCGCTCGGGCCGCTCTGGTGGGCACTGGCCCTGGGCGGGGTGCTGGGCGGGAATGGCACGATTATCGGAGCGACCGCCAATATCATCGTCGCCGGGTTTGCCAGAAGAAACGGCTACCCGATCGCCTACCTCGACTACATGAAGATCGCCTTTCCCCTGATGATATTCTCCATTGTCTTGTCCTCCCTCTACCTGCTGGCAGTCTATCTCCGATAGGTTGCTCCAGCCGACAGCAACGATAAAATCACCGACGCCTTCCAGTGCGATCCCTACGACGAGCAATCCCCTGAATACGACAGGATGATATTGTGTCTTATCGGCAAATGCAGCCATAAGCCAAAACGCTGCAAGACTTCTGGGCGTTTTTCCGGTAGTGCTGGTCGGTGACAGCATGGTTTGAATAAGACATAAAAGCTACGTGGCGGGTCTTATGTTTTATTGCCATCATCTTTGTGTTGCCGTATGGGGCTAAAATATGGCAATCACATCTCTTGGAACAGATCCAGGTACTGTTTGTAAGTATAGATGCGGTTTCTCTGTGTCTTGCTGGTGTTGACCAGCAGGCCTGCATCCTCGAAGGCCGCAACGGTCTTGTTGAGGGTCGAGTATGGAATACCTAATTCCTGGGCCAGCCGGCGAACATTGATCACCGGACTCTGGTACAAGTATTCCAGTAAAGGCAGGGCGCGTTGTCCCATAGCGCCAACCATTTCCCGGTGCTGTTCCCGCATCCTGACGATCTCCCTGGCCTTCTTAGTGGCCTCCTGCGATACCGTATAAACGCCGGTGAGAAAAAATTTCAGCCATTCTTCCCACTGATCACGATCCCTGACGGCCTGCAGTCGCTCGTAATATTGCTGCCGGTTCTTTTTAAAGTAATAGGATAGGTAGAGCAACGGACGCTGCAGGATACCCCAGTTGCACAGAAGAAATGTGATCAACAGCCGGCCCATTCGGCCATTGCCATCCAGGAAGGGGTGAATGGTTTCAAATTGGGCGTGCACCAGGCCAACCTTGATAAGAACCGGCAGATGCAACTCCTCGTTGTATAGGAAAAGCTCCAGGTCACCCATTGACCTTTTCATTTCATCCACTGTTGGCGGCACGAATGCGGCATCTGTCAACAGGCCTCCCGCATAGCCGATCCAGTTCTGTGATCTTCGGAACTCGCCCGGGTCTCTCTCTGCCCCACGCACATTCTGTAGCAGGCGGGCATGGATCTCTTTCAGCAGCCTTAGTGACATGGGAAGCGTCTTCAGCCTTTCCAGGCCATAATTAAAGGCACTGATGTAGTTGATCACCTCGTATACATCTCTCTTGTCAGAAGAAGCGCTTTTCGCAAGCTCGCTCTCGAATTCCAGAACATCGATCAGCGATGCCTGGGTCCCCTCGATCTGGCTGGACAGGACGGCCTCCTGTTTGATGTACATGGCTACAAACAGATCGGGGTTGGGAAGTATTTCCGTTATGCCGTCGAGCCTGCCGAGCGCCCGGTCCGCCTTGGACAGCAAATCCTGCATCTCCCAGTCCATGCTCAAAGGCTCGGGCGGGAGAGGATTTGGTATGAAAGCCTTGTATCCCTCGGGCTGATTGATATATCTTCCTGACCGCATCGTGTTCCCCCCTCAAGTAAACTTTAACAAAATCATATTGCCATTTGTTATTTTATAAAATCGGCATTTTGTAAAATAACAAACGTCTTATTATCTAATTTGAAAATAAATGAGCTTCGTACAAATCTATTATGGTAAAAAATCAAGTAAATGGCAAGAAAATGGTCAGGGCTTGTATAGAGGTTATTTTCTAAAAACGGTATTTTATAAAATAACATAATTGCTTATTTGCTGATCGGAAAATAAGCGCTTCGCGATGTATCTCTCCTGCTGCTCATAGCGCCGATGGACGATCTGTCATTTCATCCTGAGATTATTGCCAACCTGGTTTGGCTCGATGTTGATCTCGCTCACATGAGTACCTCTAAGTAGGTTTGGATTTCCTTGGTCACACCACAGATCTTGGCGTACTTCAGAAGCAGATCCAGGTTGCGGTTGTGTTCCTTGAGATAACTGACCATCATTTCTTTGATAATGTCCTTTCCGATCTGCTTACGGTACCTCATGCAATCACAGAGAGTTTTTTCTCTGCCGTAGATCTTCACCTCGTGTCTGCCGATTGATATTTTTTCGATACCGGCATTGTAAATTACGGGCGTAAAATAATAGAGCCTGATCGGTGGGTAGTCCGGCAGCTTTACCCTGGCTTTCTTGCCGATGGCCACGGAGATCTCCCATGGCTTTGCTGTGGTCAGGTTATAATAGGCCAGGGCATACTGCAGGCAGATCACTCCGCCCGGAATAGCCAGGGCGACATCGACCAGGGTAGTATCGGCGCCGGTATTTGACTCTGCCCAGCGGTACAGCCCCCTCTTGATCCGTTCGATCTTGCCTTCTTGCAGCAGATCATTGAGGTAAACATTATGGATACCGGCGCCTGTGATATCGCGGGTGTGGGCATAGCCGTCGTTCTGCTTGAAGATATTAAAAATTTTCATATAAGTGTCCTTGTTCATTCCATCATCACTTCCGTGTCTTTCTTGATATAATGTACGGCTATGAAACCTAACCGGTTAGGTTTACATCAATGCACTACCGGTAACTGAACGCAGA
>CAVYEE010000021.1:0-25157 GCA_963767365.1 uncultured Peptococcaceae bacterium | reverse complement strand
GTTGAGCTAAGTGTCGTACGTTCAGGAAGTAATTGCAGCCGTCAAAAAAAGGGATCCCGGCCAGCCGGAGTTTCACCAAACGGTGGAGGAAGTTTTGACGTCCCTGGCGCCTGTCATCGAGAGGCACCCCGAGTATGCCGCCACCAGGTTATTGGACCGCCTGGTCGAGCCGGAAAGACAGGTCATGTTCCGGGTTCCCTGGGAGGACGATCAGGGTAATGTCCACGTCAACCGGGGATTCAGAGTGCAGTTTAACAGCGCCATCGGCCCCTATAAAGGCGGGCTGCGGTTCCATCCCTCGGTAAATCTAGGCATTATCAAGTTCCTGGGCTTTGAACAGACATTCAAAAACTCGCTGACCGGACTGCCGATCGGAGGCGGCAAGGGCGGCTCCGATTTCGATCCCAAGGGAAAATCAGACCGGGAAGTGATGCGGTTCTGCCAGAGCTTCATGCTGGGATTGGCCCAGCATATCGGCCCGGACCTCGACGTGCCTGCCGGCGATATCGGTGTGGGTGGCAGAGAGATCGGTTTCCTGTACGGCCAGTACAAGAGAATTAAAAACGCCACCGAAGCCGGTGTCCTGACAGGGAAGGGCATTCCTTACGGCGGTTCCCTGGGGCGCACCGAGGCGACCGGATACGGACTGATCTACTTCCTGAAAGAGATGCTGTCAGACCACGGCCTGGACCTGGCCGGCCAAACCGCTGTCATCTCCGGATCAGGCAACGTGGCCATCTATGCCTGCGAAAAAGCCCAGCAGTATGGCGCCAAGGTTGTCGCCATGTCCGACTCCGACGGTTACATCCATGATCAGAAAGGGATTGACCTCAAGTTAATTAAACAGTTAAAAGAAGTGGAAAGAAAGAGGATCAAGGAATATAAAAACTTCCATCCGGAAGCCGAGTACAACGAAAACTACCGGGGCATCTGGAACATTAAATGCGACATCGCCCTGCCCTGCGCCACTCAAAACGAGATCAACGAACAGGAAGCCGGGACCCTGATCGAAGGCGGCGTCATTGCCGTCGCCGAAGGCGCCAACATGCCCTCGACCAACGAGGCGGTCAGACTCTTCCTGGAGCACAAGGTCTTGTTTGGCCCTGCCAAGGCCGCCAATGCCGGCGGGGTGGCCACGTCCGCCCTGGAAATGTGCCAGAACAGCATGAGGCTGGCCTGGTCTTTCGAAGAAGTCGACCAGAAACTGCACGGCATCATGGTCAATATCTACCGGATGGCCAAAGAATCGGCCAGAGAATACGGCATGGACGGCAATTACGTGGCGGGCGCCAATATTTCCGGATTCCAGAAGGTGGCGGCCTCAATGCTGGCCCAGGGGATCTATTAAGCGAACCAGCCCCCCAAGACAGGCTGGGGTTGGAGCAAGATGCTACCAGCGTTAGGAGGAGGTGATCGGGTTTGGCGACAGTTTTGCAAGACACTCGGGTCATAGTGAACCAGGAATGGTGTAAAAAATGCGGCCTCTGCATCGCATTTTGCCCAAAGCAAGTGTTGGCTGCTGATGAGTTGGGAAAGGTGACCGTGGTGGCGCCGGATCGTTGCATTGCCTGTAACATTTGCGAACGTCTCTGCCCTGATTATGCCATCAACATTAGGGTGAGCAAATATCTCTGCCCTGATCATGATATCAACATTAAGGTGAGCAAAGATGGGTAACGCCTGTTGCCTAAGCCTGGCTTTTAGCTGGCGTCGAACTTGCCGGTGATCGGCATGCGCCGGTCCTTGCCGAAGGCCCGGTGGGTGATCTTGACGCCGGGGGGCGCCTGACGGCGTTTGTACTCGTTATGATCGACCATGCGGATCACCCGGGCGACCACCGCCGGGTCGAAGCCCCGGGCGATGATCTCCTGCAGGCTGCGGTCATCTTCCACGTAGGCCTCGATGATCTGGTCGAGGACGGCGTAGGGCGGCAGGTCGTCCTCGTCCCGCTGGTTCGGGCGCAGTTCAGCGGTGGGGGCCTTGTCGAACACCCGCTGGGGGATCACCATCCGCCCGCCCAGCCGGTTGCGGTAGTGGCAGAGCCGGTAGACCAGGGTCTTGGGGATGTCCTTGAGCACGGCGAATCCACCCGCCATGTCCCCGTAGAGAGTGGCGTAGCCGACGCTCAACTCGCTCTTGTTGCCGGTGGTGAGCACCAGGCCGCCGTACTGGTTAGTCAGGGCCATCAGGATGTTGCCCCGGATGCGGGCCTGGATGTTCTGAACCGTGAGGTCGCCGGGCTGGCCGTCACAGGCCGGGGCGATGGCTTCCAGGTAGGCCTCGTAGAGCGGGGCGATCGGCACGGTCAGGGTAGTGACAGCCCAGGTTGGCCGCCAGTGACTCCGCATCCTCGATGCTGTCCCGGGAGGTGTAGGGGGAGGGCAGCAGCACCCCGGTGACCCGGTCGGCCCCCAGGGCGTCCACGGCGATGGCGGCGGTCAGGGAGGAGTCGATGCCGCCGCTCAGACCGATGAAGGCTCTTTGGAAGCCGTTCTTGTTTACATAATCATGGACACCCAGCACCACTGCAGTATAGACTTCCGCCTCTTCGTCCATTCCGGCGACAGGCTCTGCCTGAGGCTGCCGTACCGGCAGCGGCGGGTATACCGCACCCGTCGGGTGTGCGGACGTGGGCAGATCGACCCGGCACACCGGCCCGGGCATCTCAGGAGTACTTACCTCCCGGTGGCGGATGTCGTGGAGCCTGGCGCGCAGCATATTCTCCGTATGTAAATCCACCACCAACAGGTCCTCCCGAAAGGCGGCCGCCCGCCCCAGCAGATTCCCCTCCTCGTCGAAGACGGTGCTGTTGCCGTCGAAGACCAGCTCGTCCTGTCCGCCCACCAGGTTGGTGTAGGCGATGTGCGTCACGTTGTCCGAGGCCCTGACGGACAGCATCTTCTCCCGAAACTGCTGCTTGCCTTTGTGGTAAGGCGAGGCGCTCAGGTTCAGGATCACCTGGGCGCCCCCGGCCCTCGCTTCCAGCACGGCGGGGCCGACCGGGTGCCAGATGTCCTCGCAGATGGTGACGCCGACGTTGACTCCGGCGCAGCCTATCACCAGGCCGCCGGCGCCGCTCTTGAAGTAGCGCTTCTCGTCGAATACCCCGTAGTTGGGCAGATAGACCTTGTGATAAGTGGCGACAAGAGCGCCGCGGTGGATCACCGCGGCGGCATCATAGGTCTCGCCGTCCTTGAGGTCGACAAACCCCACGACAGCAGTGATCTGCAGTTCTTTCGTAAAGTCCGCCACTGACTCCAGGCTGCGCAGGTTGGCTTCGATGAAGCCCGGCTTCAGCAGCAGGTCCTCCGGCGGGTAGCCGGTGATCGTCAACTCCGGAAAGCAGACCAGGTCTGCCCCGGACTGTTCCGCCTGCCTGATATAGCTGCAGATCTTGGCGGCGTTTCCCTTGAAATCACCTACCGTCGTGTTCAGTTGGGCTATGGCCAGGCGCACGGGTCATTCCCCTTCTGGGCCGTGCAAGACAACGCACGGGGGTTTAGAGTGTCGAACGATCACCGTATTCGACACAGTCTTTAACAAATCCTCTTGAATCGGAGCCATTTCCCTATTTTCCACCTGTTTTCCTTGTCAGTCCTGTCCCCTCTTTTTCTGACCCCCGCCTCTTGCCTCTGACCTCTGTTTCCTACAGGTCGAAGTAGAGGTGATACTCGTACGGGTGCGGGCGCAGCCTGATGGCGTCGATCTCCCGCTCCTTCTTGTAGCCGATCCACATCTCCAGCAGGTCTTCGGTGAATACTCCGCCCTCCAGCAGGAAGTCGTGGTCAGCCTCCAGGGCGGCGATGGATGCATCGAGGGAGCCCGGAACAGTCTTGATTTTTGCCGCTTCTTCGGCGGGCAGTTCGTAGATGTTCTTGTCCACCGGGTCGCCCGGGTCGAGTCCCTTTTTAATACCGTCCAGGCCGGCCATCAGCATGGCGGCAAAGGACAGGTAGGGGTTGCAGGTGCAGTCCGGCGGACGGAACTCGATGCGCTTGGTCTTGGGGTTGCTCGGAGTACATCGGGATGCGGATGGCGGCGCTGCGGTTGCGCTGGGAGTAGACCAGGTTGACCGGGGCCTCGAAGCCAGGCACCAGCCGCTTGTAGGAGTTGGTGGTCGGGGCGCAGAACGCCAGCAGGGCCGGGGCGTGCTTCAGCAGCCCGGCGATGTAGTGCTTGCACAGCTTGCTGACCAGGCCGTAGCCGTTGGCATCGAAGAACAGGTTGGTGTCACCCTTCCATAGGGACTGGTGGGTGTGCATGCCGGTGCCGTTGTCCTGGAAGAGCGGCTTGGGCATGAAGGTGACCACCTTGTTGTGGCGCCGGGCGACGTTCTTGATGATGTACTTGTAGAGCATGCAGTTGTCGGCCATCTTGGTCAGGGTGCCAAATTTCATGTCGATCTCCGCCTGGCCGCCGGTGGCCACCTCGTGGTGGTGGGCCTCGATGCCGATCCCCAGGTCGATCAGGTTCATCACCATCTCGCTGCGCAGGTCCTGCTGGGAGTCGGTGGGCGGCACCGGGAAGTAGCCCTCCTTGTAGCGGGGCTTGTAACCCAGGTTCGGTTCCTCGTCGCGGCCGGAGTTCCACACGCCCTCCACCGAGTCGATGAAGTAGTAGCCGAAGTTGACGCTCTGATCGAAGCGGATGTCGTCAAAGATGAAGAATTCCATCTCCGGGCCCCAGTAGCTGGTGTCGGCGATGCCGGTGCTCTTTAAGTATTCCTCGGCCTTCTTGGACACGTACCGGGGGTCACGGGAGAAGAACTGCTTGGTGACCGGGTCAGAGACCAGGCAGATCATGGATAGGGTCGGAGCCTTGCAGATCGGGTCGAGCACGGCGGTGGCCGGCGTCCGGGATCAACATCATGTCGCTCTCATGAATCTCCCGGAAGCCACGGATGCTGGAGCCGTCGAAGCCAACCCCCTCGGTAAAAACACTTTCGTCCAATTCGCTGATGGGGATGGTGAAGTGTTGCCACAGACCCGGGAGGTCGATGAACTTCAGATCGACCATGGCAATTCCTTTTTGTTTGGCAAAGGCCAGTACCTCTGTGGGCGTCATCCTGATTCCTCCTTTTGTCTCTCATATTTTAGCTTGCCCTCCCAACCTTTCGGGGAACTGGGAAGCGCAAACTCGCATCGGGGACATTCCCATGGAGACATCCTTACGAAGTAGGTGTGTCCCCACTCCTTCTGCCTACCGGTTTCACCTCCTGCTTTCGGGGTGCCCAAAAAATGAAAAAAGCCCTTCCTTTTCAAGAAGGGCTTCATTACCCGCTTGAAAAATTGGTGGACGACGCTGCCCACGAGATATTCAGTGTTTAGGTTTTCCATTTTATATTATATCTACCGGGTATTATTTGTCAACGTCAAAACATGAGTGCTAAAAAGTATACATAATACTTTTCTCACGGAAACTGTACAGCGTCATAACTGCCCCAACACCTCATTAACCGAGGGCTACCGCTCTAATGCCCCGTTCTTTGAAGCGGGGGATAAGAGCGGCTGCGCCTCTAGTTGAATGCGCCACACTATCGTGTCAACAAGGGTGGCGCCTGATCGTGAGTCAGGGAACCGTCCGGCTCAAACCACAGTGACATGGTAGTCCCGGAGCCAGGCGTCCACCTGGATGAAGTAGGCCAGGAGCTGCGGCCCGCGCATCAGTTGGCTGAACCAGGCGGCCGCGAAATCGCCGGCGGAGGTCTGGACGACCCGGCGCAGGGCGGCGGTGTCCACGAAGGGCAGCAGGGGCGAGTTCGGGTCGTCGAGGATGGAGGCCAGTTGCCCGCAGACCGCCTTCAGGTAGGATGGGTTGTGGGTCTTCGGGTAGGGGGTCTTGCGGCGGCTCAGGACGTCATCGGGCAGCACCCCCCGGAGCGCCCGGCGCAGGATCCCCTTGGCCGTTCCGCCGTCGGTCTTGAATGCCCAGGGGATGTTCCAGACATACTCCGCCAGCCGGTGGTCGCAGTACGGCACCCGCACCTCCAGCCCGACGGCGCTGCTCATGCGGTCCTTGCGGTCCAGCAGGATCTGCATGAAGTGCCACATGTTCAGGTGCGTCATCTGGCGCATCAAGGCCTCGGAGGGATCCTCCCCGGCCAGTTTGGGCACGTCGGAGATCGCTTCCTGAAAGCGGTCGGCCACGTACTCGACAGGGTGCAGTTGGGCGGCCAGGTCCGGCGACAAGAGCCGCATCCGCTCCCGCACCATGCGGATCCAGGGGAAGGTGCCCGAATGGACATCCTCCGGACGGTGAAACCACGGGTAGCCGCCGAAGATCTCATCCGCCGACTCCCCGGAGACGGCCACGGTGGCCTGCTTCTTGATCTCCCGGCAGAACAGGTACAGGGAGGCGTCGATGTCGGCCATGCCGGGCAGGTCCCGGGCGTGCACGGCTGTTCTCAGCGCCTCCACCAGTTCCGGCGTATCGATCAGGATGGTGTGGTGCTCGGTGCCGCAGTGTGCGGCCATCCGCTGCACCCAGGGGGCGTCGGCGTCCGTCTCGAAAGGGTTGGCCTGGAAGTAGCGCTGGTTGTCGACGTAATCCACCGAGAAGGTGTGCAGCCGGCCCAGCCCGGCCCGCTGGTAGGCCAGGGCAGCAAAGGCGGTGATGGTGCTGGAGTCCAGGCCGCCGGAGAGCAGGACGCAGACCGGCACATCGGAGACGAGTTGCCGCTCCACCGTGTCCTCCAGCAGGTTTCGGATGTTCTCGGCGGTGGTGTCCAGGTCATCCAGGTGCGGTCGGCTCTCCAGCCTCCAGTACTGCTGCCGGTGGACCCCGTTCCGGTCATAGACCAGGCTCCAGCCTGGCCTGACCTCCTTGATGTCCCGAAACACGCCCTGGCCCGGTGTCCGGGCGGGGCCCATGACGAAGACCTCCGCCAGGCCCTGTTCATCCAGTTCCGGCTTGACCAGGGGGTTGGCCAGCAGGGCCTTGATCTCCGACCCGAAGATCAAGGCGCTTCCCTTGACTGTATAGAACAGCGGCTTCACCCCCAGGCGGTCGCGCCCCAGGAACAGGCTCTGCTCCGCCTCGTCCCAGATCCCGAAGGCGAAGATCCCGTTGAAGCGCTTGATGCACTCCCGCCCCCACTCGATGTAGGAGACCAGCAGTACCTCCGTATCCGAATAACCCTCGAATGTGTGCCCCTTGGCCTGCAGTTCCCGCCGCAGTTCAGCGGTGTTGTAGAGTTCACCGTTGTAGGTCAGGATGCAGCACCTCCCGCCGCGCCGCCTGACCATCGGCTGCTTGCCGCCCTCGGGGTCGACCACGATCAGGCGCCGGCTCACCAGGGCTGCGGTGGGAGAGACCCACATCCCTCCGGCGTCGGGGCCGCGGTTCTCCAGGGTCTTCTGCATCGATTCCAGCGTCGCCTGCTCCCTGGTGAGGTCTCGTTCCCAGTCAATCCAGCCTGCAATTCCACACATCCAAATTTTCATCTCCTTATGAGCTTTGATCAATCGTGAAGTGATCCCGGCACTCAATGAGAAAAGTGCCATGTTTCGCACCACATTGTTCAAGTTTGAGCACTGCAAAACGAAGGCGCTATGCCTCTTGGAGCATTCACAGCGCCGTTGCTGAAACCCGCTTGCTGAGATATTCTATGCTCTGCCATTGCCTGGCGTGATTTGTGGAGCTTGCCTCACCCCCTGGAACTCCGCACCTGATCTCCTAAACCCTTACAAAAAGATGCGATAAGCGCTCTTAAAAAGGAAGTCTTTTCTTATTTTCTTTTAAGGTTTATAATAAAGTTTAGGAATAAAATTGAAACAGCAGTTGGAATTGGGGATTTTGTGGCACCAGTGGGAGGGGGATGAATTGCCTAGCAGATCTCGAGGCATTTTCCTGCCTGTTTTGGTAGCGGTTTTCGTGGTCATACTGCTGATGCAAGCTGGGCCTGCGCTTGCACAACCTCCGGTGCCGGTCATCTACCCTGACGGCGGTACCTTCACCAGCGCCCAGAGCGTGACCATCAGCAACATCCCCAGCGGAGATATCGTCTACTACACTACCGACGGGTCGAACCCGGAGACGAGCAGCACGCGCACCGCCTACACTGAGGCCTTCACCGTGTACCAGTCGGAGACAATCCAGGCCGTCGATTACGACCAATCCGAAGGCTGGGGCAGTGTGGCTTCGGCCTACTTTACCATCGAAGGCTCCTCGACACTTGAGACGCCGGTCATCTCTCCGGACGGCGGCACCTACACCACCGCCCAGACCGTGACCATCGGCGACATTTACGGCACCGCCTACTACACCACCGACGGGTCGAACCCGGAGACCAGCAGCACGCGTATCACCTACACCGGGCCGTTCACCGTGTACCAATCCGAGACAATCCAGGCCGTCTCCTCCAGCTCCGCCGGCTGGAGCAACGCGGCCTCGGCCTACTTTAACATCAATGGCTCAGGCTCTAACCAGGCGCCGATCCTCTACCCTGACGGCGGTACCTTCACCAGCGCCCAGAGCGTGACCATCAGCAACATCCCCAGCGGAGATTCCGCCTACTACACCACCGACGGGTCGAATCCGGAGACCAGCAGCACCCGCACCTCCTACACCGGGCCGTTCACCGTGTACCAATCCGAGACGATCCAGGCCGTCAACTACAACCAATCCGAAGGCTGGGGCGGTATGACCTCGGCCTACTTTACCATCGGAGGCTCCTCGACACTTGAGACGCCGGTCATCTCGCCGGACGGCGGCACCTTCGCCACCGACCAGACCGTGACCATCGGCGACATTTACGGCACCGCCTACTACACTACCGACGGGTCGAACCCGGAGACCAGCAGCACCCGCATCGCCTACACCGGGCCGTTCACCGTGTACCAATCCGAGACAATCCAGGCCGTCTCCTACAGCTCCGCCGGCTGGAGCAGCGTGACCTCGGCCTACTTTAACATCAATGGCTCAGGCTCTAACCAGGCGCCGATCCTCTACCCTGACGGCGGCAGCTTCACCAGCGCCCAGAACGTGACCATCGGCAACATCCCCGCCGGAGATACCGCCTACTATACCTTTGACGGGTCCAGCCCGATGAACAGCATAACACGGACCGCCTATGCCGGGGTCTTAACCGTGGGCCAGTCCGAGACGATCCAGGCCGTCAACTACAGCCCCTCCGCCGGCTGGAGCAGCGTGACCTCGGCCGTGTTCTACATCGGAGGCTCCTCTGACACTTGGGACGCCGGTCATCTCTCCGGACGGCGGCACCTTCGCCACCGCCCAGACCGTGACCATCGGCGACACTTACGGCACCGCCTACTACACCACCGACGGGTCGAACCCGGAGACCAGCAGCACCCGTACCGCCTACGCCGGGCCGTTCACCGTCAGCCAGTCCGAGACAATCCAGGTCGTCAACTACAGCTCCGCCGGCTGGACAGGCGTGACCTCGGCCTACTTTAACATCGGAGGTTCCTCGACGCTTGGGACGCCGGTCATCTCTCCGGACGGCGGCAGCTTCGCCACCGCCCAGACCGTGACCATCGGCGACTTTGACGGCACCGCCTACTACACTACCGACGGGTCGAACCCGGAGACCAGCAGCACCCGCACCGCCTACGCCGGGCCGTTCACCGTCAGCCAGTCCGAGACGATCCAGGTCGTCGCCTACAGCTCCGTCGGATCCGGATATAGTAACGTGACCTCGGCCTACTTTAACATCGGAAGTTCCTCGACGCTTGGGACGCCGATCATCTCTCCGGACGGCGGCAGCTACACCACCGCCCAGACCGTGACCATCGGCAACATTTACGGCACCGCCTACTACACTACCGACGGGTCGAACCCGGAGACCAGCAGCACCCGCACCACCTACACCGAGCCGTTAACCGTCAGCCAGTCCGAGACGATCCAGGCCGTCAACTCCAGCTCCGTCGGCTGGAGCAACGTGGGCGTAGCCTCTTTTACAATTGGCAGCGGAAGTACGGGCGTAACGATCCTTTCAATTCCTACGGTGTCAACCGGCAGTGCTACCGCTATTGCAGACAACGATGCCACTCTCAATGGAAGCATCACTAGTAACGGTAGTGATACCATCACTGGATACGGATTCTATTACAGCACCGATCAGAATCAATGGACGGAAATAACCGCGGGCACAGACAACCATTTTGGGTCTTTTAATTACAACCTGACGGGTCTTACGGTAAATATCACCTATTATTTCAAAGCCTATGCCACCAACCCGGAAGGTACCGCCTATGGCAATGTACTCAGTTTTACCACGTCCACCCAGTCGTCACAGACCGGTGGGCCTGTGATCAATCCGGACGGCGGCACCTACAGCAGCGCCCAGAGCGTGACCATCAGCAACACCCCCGGCGGGGACGTCGCCTACTACACCACCGACGGGTCCAATCCGGAAACAAGCAGCACTGCCGTCACGTACAACGGGGCCTTTACCGTGAGCCAGTCCGAGACGGTGCAGGCCGCTATTCGTGACCCGGTAACAGGCTGGAGCAGCGTGACTGTAGCCAGCTTCACGATTGGCAGCCAAACCGCGCAGCCAGGCAGCAGCAATAACAGCAGCAGTAGTAGTAGCGCTGAGTACGACCAGTTGCAGCAGGAATTTGCAACGGCGTTAAGCTACAATCAGGTTGCGCAGGCATCGCAGATCCTGCAGCAAATCGAGCAGCTTGATCAAGCCAACGATACTTTTACTAACCTGGAAGTTCAATTGACTAACGCGATCAATAACGGCAGGTGGAGCAGCGCGGAGACGATCCTGAAGACAATCATCAGCCTGGGAAATCCTAGCTGGGCCTATGCACAACTGGGGCAGATTTACCAGCAGCAGGGCATCAGCAAGATCAGCGTCTTCGTCAATGGCGACGAGACCAATTTTGATGTGCATCCGGTAATTGTGAACGACCATGTGTTGGTTCCGATCAGAAATATAGCCAGCGCCCTGGGCCTGCCTGACGGTAGCGTTACCTATAATTCTGACGGTACTGTTACCATAATCAATGGGTCGAATACGATCGTGTTTACCAATAATGCCCAGCAAGTCTCTCTTAACGGCAACCCTTATAGTCTTGACACGCCGGCTCAGATTATCAACGGAAGGATGATGGTTCCGCTCAGGGCGATCAGCCAATTGCTCAATAAAAATGTTCAATGGTATCCTACGGGTCAGATCGTCGAGATCGACTAAGTATACAGGATACTAAGGAGAAAGTCCAAGAAATCCAATAATACCAAGGCCGGGCGGGGATTTTGCACTAAAATGACTGTCCAAAACGGTCCAGAAGGAACCCAGTGATATCAAGGGTTCCACAAGAGGCCGTTAGCAGTCGGTTAGCAAACGGTTAGCAAGAATGAGTATTCAACTGGGTCTTGGCTTCAGAGGAGATTGCTTTCCCCCACTGAAGCTTAGAGCCAGTTAATTAGGGGCGTATCCGCTCTTATCCCAGCGCTTCAGAAGCGGGGGCATTAGAGCGGGTAGCCATCGGTAAAATCAAGCGCGGCAGAGCCGCGTTTTTTATATATGTTAGCCCAGGCAACATAATTCAAAAGGACGTTTATCCTTTTAAAATATGCGGCAACCACGCAAAGCCAACGCCGCTCTCGCCGAAGGACTTTCAAAGTGTGCCAGAAAGTCCTTTTGTATTTGTAGGACATGCCAAAAGTGAATAGGAGATTATGAAGCAGGGGGGATCGCCCTGAAAATCGGTTACATCAGAATTATTACGAAGGACCAGAACGAGGATCGCCAGGTGGAAGCTTTACGGGACAAAGGTGAAAAGCTTTTTATTGACAAAGGCCAAAAGGCAATCACGATGCCACCACAGAATAACAAAGAAATCTCAGCCCCGCAAAGTTTACGTCATCATCGAGTTTTCTCATACAGTCTATTGAAGTTCAAGGACAAAAAAAGCCCGGTTCTGGATGATCTTATTGCTCGTCCTCTTGCGCTGTCTCTGGCCCTAGTGCGCCCAGACCATACTTGCCGCCGGTGTCCACCGGGGTTTTCATATTTTTAGCCACGCTCTCCGGTAAAGAGCGTTCCACCACGCCGATCAACCGATCAAGTTCCTGCCCGTCGATCTCCAGATAAACAGCGATCCGTTTCCGCTTGTCCGGGGTGTTGGTCACAGACAGAAACTCTTCGGCGGTATCGATGGACAGCGTCGCCAACTTGAGAGCGTGCTCTTTCGGAAAGCCCTCGATCCGATCCAGGGGAACTCCTGGCTTATGCATCATTGTATTTTCACCATTCCTTTGTTGTTGGATTGAGATACCAGGCACCAGAATCAGGATGCCGAAAAACCTGTTTGCAATACCGACGCCTGTGTTGCTGCATCGGATTGCAGGCTCTGTTGCCTGCCGGATGCCGGATTGTGAACTCCAGGTGGCGGCGCAATGCGCACATAATCAGTATTACAAGAACGGCAATGACAACCGGCCAGGCTATCCAAGTGATAAGATATAGTGCCGCGATTTTGACGCCGGGCTGGGCGGGACTGGCAGGGTTTGATATGTGTACGCCTCCCAGCCATTGTCGGTCATGTATTGAAAAGGGATGGCGCCATAGCCTTGTCCGTAGCTGCTCTCCGATCCCCATGTCGCACTCCAGCTGTTGCGCAGAATAAAGTAGCCTCCGCCGGGGGTGGAGGAGTCATCCTGGTAACCCACAAACAGCATGGAATGACCGCCGGCCTGCGCCTCACCCGGCAGTGGCATGGTGATGTTGCCTGTCATCTCCACCGCTGCCGATTGATACCAGCTATTGTAGACCGGAATCGAGAACGGCACCGGTTTTCCGTCAGCTAGGGCGCCCTTGATGTCGTTGACTGAGTTTGCATTGAGCTGCTGGCTGTCCGGCAACATATACTTCGGCCTTTCAGGGTCAGCGCAGGATGGGGGAGGCCCCGGCTCATTGGTGGGGGGGTTGGGATTGTAAGGCCAACAGGCTGCGGTACATTGACCGAACCGCACCAGGCAGCATATCGCCCACTTGACGAAGGTGCCTGCGTCGTTTGGATTGCCGTCGTTTTGCTTGCATTCATAGTACAGGTCCTGCTCGGACAGGTCGGGACATCCACCTGTCAGGTATCTGTGCCAATCCTCATTGAGGGCTGTGCAGGAAAAGGCCACGCAGGTACCTCGTCCGCCCTGGTTTTCCACCGGCCGGAACCTGGAAACAAGGTTGACGCTGGCTGGCATGGGGGCCGGCCCCATGGTCGATTCATAGGGCCCTGGTTTGACGGCGGCATCGTGCCCGGCCGGGGGTTGTGCCGCCCCCAAACTGCGCTGTCTGTTATACGGCTCCTCCATGACCGAGATTACGTGGCTGCTCAAGTTCTGCTTGGCCGTACCGACGTGAACAGCCAGTTGATCCTCCGAGATCCCCAGATGAGCGCTCAATCCTTGCTTGGCACCGTCGATCACCACCAAGGCAACCAATTCCTCGGCTGTGGTGAAGTGCAGCGCCTGCAGTTTTTCCCGGATCTCACCGGAAAAGCCGTCGATGCTGCTCAAGGGAAGGCCAAAACTTTTGTGCAATTCAATACCTCCTTTGCAAGAAAGCTTCTTTGAGAGCGATAACGTATTTGACTGAAATTTCACTTTTATTGTTAATATATAATTTCCTTGCGTTATTGAATTATGTTTCCAGTATAGCCATTATCTCGTTATTCTCAAGCGTTATAGGAATCTATTATTTCTCCAGGTTAAGCGCGGCCTGGCCCTCCAGCGCTGCAGGCGCTTGAACCAGAACTGGGACCGGAAATCTCGTCGCTCGTAAGGAATCTTTGCCTCCCGGGAAAAAGCGCTTATCGAGAGATATATCCTTAGGTGTCTGGAGCGTCTGGTCAATTCGCCGGAGATACAAAGAGAGCCAGGCCGGTTCATTCTGTGCTTCTCGTATTACGATTTCCCCGCCCTTCTAGTTATCGCGCCTGAAAAGGCTATTTTTATTGGCTATCCGAGATTTATTGTTGATCAGAGAAGAACGAACCTTCTTCCATCATCTGGATAAGTGTGTACATGTCAACACCGAGATCCCTGATCTGGTACTCCTCGCCAGATTCAGAGAGGAGCATCACGTTAGCCATGCCTTGATCAATATGTCGGTTGAATTTAGGCGTGATAATTTTATGGACACCTTCGCTGAATAGTATTTTGGCCCTTAGCACCTCAAATTTGTAACCCCTGCCGTTTTTATTGATGAGTTTGATAATACCGTTAAGCTGTTCGGTGTAGGCATTGGTGATTGGAGTAGGCAACAAATCGAAGTATGCAAATATCTCTTCGTGCCAGTTCTCGACAGTCCTTGTCAGCCGCTGACCGATGACCATCCTCTCGTGTTGCAGGAAGGCCGACACCAGGTGAACCTGTTTTCCGTCTGCTCCGGCGGAGCCGCGCAGTGTCTTGCCGTCAACGGCCACCACCCGGTCCTGTGACTGGGAGTACAGCCACTGGCCAACGATGTCGTCGACCTCGTCGCCGTCCACCCTCTGCAGCGTCAGGCGCAGGGTTTTCTCGCTGGGAGGGGCGAATTTCTCCAGTCTCTCGTTGTAGCGGCATCCCAGGCGCTTCAGCATCTCCTGGTTCAAGTCGGCCGCCCACTCGCCGACGGCGATAAAGCACCTCGCCCCGGAAAGGAGGGCGCAGATAGCCACCGCCAGGACGGAAACTTGCGGATGCCGGATACCGCGCTTTTTCCGGGAGTCTTGCAGCAACGACAGGTAATACAGTAAACCGCCCCTGCTCTCGATGGAAACCGTGTTCAGATCGACCATCGCCCGTTCCCCTCCCATCAGTTCCGGAGGCAGAAACGGAGCGGATAGGATGGCGGGAGCCTTTTTGGAGAGCGGCTTTACCAGAACAGTTTTCGGTTGTCCGTGGTAGTAATAGACGCCGTGTCTGCGGCCGTAACCGCTGGTGCTGCCCAGGGGAACCCAGCCGGCGGCCCGGTAGCAGGTGCCTTTAAAACGGCTGGGATCGACGAATGTTTCCACCACCAGGATGGTGTGGCCATAGACGTCTTCCCAGTCGGCCGGATCATCTGAGGCATGTTCCCAAGCTGAAGCATTAACAATACGACGATCACCACCACCATCGGCGGAACCATTTGCGTCAGCCGGTTCCGGGGCACTTCTGAGGGATGAGGCATATGTCCTTCTTACTGGGTTGTCCTTGGCTCTACGACAGATAATGCTGCTATCTCATCTGGTTCGCCGCCATAAAACTGAATAGTTATCGTCTCCACGCCAAGAAACGAACCGTGCGGGTGTTCTTCTGGATTGAAAGCATAATCCCCGGCAAAGACACGCTGTTTTCCTGTAGCGTCACAGAACCCTCCTTCTAAAATGTAAACGTGTTCATCAGAACAAGCCTTAGCTATGATCTTTAGAAGTTTACCTTCCGGAGGGCAAAACTTGGAAAGGTATGCCATGCCCTTACCTTCAGCCCTGCGGTCAGTTAATAATTTATACCAAACCAATGGCTGTTCTTCATGGAAGACACTTTCACCGTACAAAGCGGTTGCTGGCACCCACTCCATTTCCTGGGTATGTAACAGTTGGCCTTTAGTTGACATTTAAATCCCCCTTCGATTTTTTCTTGTTATCCAGTACATTCCGAGACACCATTATTGTTTACTTCTATGGAGCATCCCTAACGTATTAAATCAATGTTGGGATTGTACGGAGGCTGCCCCTTCCCTTCGCTGTAACTATTGTAGATGGCCGAAAGATCGAGACTATCCACCACAGGCTGCTCGGGAAAAATTCACCTGCTTGGCGGCTTCATCGACACTGAGCCCCGGCATGTGCTCCGAGAGTTGGACGTACATATCCTCGTAGATGCTCACCCGGGGCAACTGCGGCCAAAAGGGAATGTCGAAGCACATGGCCAGTTAAAGCCCGATCCACATCGCTGTGCAGCATGATCCCCATCGTCGTAGTCTGGCAGTTACCGACAAGTTTTTCTCTCATCACAAACCACCTTGTTAATCATATCTTCCATGGCCACTGCACCTTCAACCGAGGATAGCTTTAAGATCTGCTTCCGGTGTTGTGGTAGGCTTGAGATCAAACTTGCTTATCAACACGTCCAGCACATTCTTTGAGAGAAAGGCCGGCAGCGATGGTCCAAGATAAATGTTTTTAATGCCGAGCGAGAGTAACGTGAGCAGGATGCAGACAGCCTTCTGCTCATACCAGGAAAGCACTATTGTCAGAGGGAGATCGTTAACGCCGCAGCCGAACGCCTTGGAAAGTGCGACAGCGACTTCGATGGCACTATAGGCATCGTTGCACTGGCCCATGTCCATGATGCGGGGCAGCCCACCGATTTCACCAGCGTCAATATCGTTGAAACGGTATTTGCCGCAGCCCAGCGTGAGGATTACAGTGTCCCTGGGAGCCTGCTTTACAAATTCGGCGTAATAGTTCCTGCCGGGCTTCGCTCCGTCGCAGCCACCGACGAGGATAATATGCCTGATCGCGCCCGACTTTATGGCACCAATCACCGTGTCAGCCGCCGAAAGCACCGCGCCCCTGCCGAAACCTGTCTGAAGCGTTTCGCCGCCGTTGATTCCAGTCATCTTTTTTTCCTGCGGGTATCCACCGAGTTCGATTGCCTTTTTAATGAGCTGTGAAAAGTCCTTCGTGCCGTCTGCCGCTTCAGGAATATGTTTGATTCCCGGGTAGCCTACGACAGATGTCGTGAATGCCCTGTCTGCATAACTCGCCTTCGGTGGCATGAGACAGTTCGTTGTAAACAGTATCGGGGCAGGAATCTCGTCGAACTCCTTGTGTTGATTCTGCCACGCTGTGCCGAAATTGCCTTTTAACTGTGGATATTTGTGCAGCGCAGGATAAGCGTGTGCAGGCAACATCTCACCGTGTGTGTAGATGCTGACACCAGTTCCCTTTGTCTGCTCCAACAACTGGTAAAGATCATGCAGGTCATGGCCGGTCACAACGATGAACGGACCCTTTTCGATATTGCAGGTCACCTTAGTCGGCGCCGGGGTGCCGTAGGTTCCAGTGTTTGCCTCATCAAGCAGCGCCATACACTTGAGGTTCGCCTGTCCAAACTCCATCAGCAGGCCGAGCCACTCATCAACCGTGTGGTTCTCGGGGATCGCAGCTAAGCCTTTGTATAACCAGCCGGTAACCTCGTCGTTTGCCTTGCCCAGCACACGCGCGTGGTAGGCATAGGCCGCCATGCCACGAAGCCCAAAAAGGAGCGTTGAACGCAGCGAAATAATGTCCGTGTCGCCATGGAACAGCTCGGAAGCATCCATAACCGGCTCGCTGGCGTTAATTTTGTTTTTTTCAGCCTCTACCTCGGCTTTCATCTTTTCTATCCTGTCGATGTCAAAGTCCACATTCGTCAGGGTTATGAAAAGACCTTCCATAATCAGCTTGTCTGATTTCTCCGTCCTTAATCCATCACGTGCGGCTCTTGCCAACGCTATCAGCGCGCATGTGAGTTCATCCATTGCCCTCGCGGTGGCGGCAGTTTTACCGCATACTCCAGCAATGGTGCAGCCTGTGCCCTTCGCTGTCTGCTCGCACTGAAAACAAAACATCTCCGACATTTGTAATCCCCCTTTGATTGATTTAGAGGCGTGTCTCTTGACCGCACAAGCCCAGTATAGTATGTTTCAATTGAAACATCAGTTGCCACAGCAACATTAATATAAAAGTTTGCAATATCATGGGAGGGTTGACATTATAGAACGGGAGCTTGCAGTGTTACTCGAAAGTAGTCTCTTTGATTGTATCCTTGCGGAAGAAATATCCGCCATCCTGCAATGCCTGAAGGCTAAAAAAACGCACTATCAAAAGAACGAGCTTATCATCGTCTGCGGAGACAAAATAGAGAGTCTTGGCGTTGTCATATCCGGTTCCGTGCAGGTGATAAAAGATGATGCAACCGGCAGACAGACAATTTTATCCGTTTTTGGACAAGGAGAGACCTTCGCGGAGACTCTTGTATGCGCTGGTATTCAAAAAAGTGATGTTAACGTGCTGGCGGCAACGGAAGCCGATGTTTTGTTTTTAAACTATTCGCAGGTTGTGCACACATGCACCAACGCCTGCGCTTTCCACTCGCAACTTATCCAGAATATGCTGAAAATACTGGCGCAGAAAAACCTTGTGATGAACAATAAAATATCCTACCTGATGATAAAAGGCATGAGGCAAAAACTTGCGACCTACATTTGGGAACAATACATGTCCACGGGCAAGCCGGAGATTGAGATCCCCTTCACCCGCAACGAACTCGCTGACTTCCTCAATGTCGACCGGAGCGCGATGTCGCGTGAATTGTGCCGCATGCGGGATGATGGACTGATCGGGTTTCACAAAAACAGGTTCAGGCTTCTTGATCCAGACGGGATTGGGATGGCAATATAAAAAGATTGCATGGCCAAAGCCGGACTGTACATGAGACGGATTTAACTAGAGATGGAGCAGATCTGCTATTTTGAGCCTCTGGAGTGACTCTCTCGGAGTACTTGGACAAATGGCTGATCGATACCAAGCCAAACTTGGAATATAAAACGTACATGCGCTATAGGGATATTGTCAATCTAAGCTCAGACACCATATTAGACTGTCCGCGAAAAGCTGACCGGACCCAGACTAGCAATAGGGTAGGGAATGAGCCCGGTTTTCTATTGTCCATATTTTTTCTTGCAGGAATATGTTATTTAATGGCGAAAGAACCATAGACGGTCACTATTAGGGAAATATATGTAGCAGTACTCTTCGCATATGTTTAAACCAAGCAATTGTAGCACAGCACACTTCAGCACCGCCATTGTAGGCGGTTTATGTTTATATGCAGAATCGTTAAGGGGCATATACTATGACTTTTGATGATCTAGCGGATTTCATCGAAAACAAAATGAGAACGAGCCACGTCTACCACTCATGCTACACTTGTCATTGGTCTACCCGAGGTTCTACCGGTATTCGCTGGTGTAGTTTTTTAAACAAGGGAAACGAGTAATTATGTCTATAGCACTAAACCGCTTCGCGGTGGTTTTTTCGTTACCCGGCTGCTGTGCTCTCTTCCCGTGGCGTTTCCTCTATACTGAAGGTGGCAACACCTAATTCAGTATGAGGAGATGGAATCATGACGCAGGAAGAAGTCGCCGAGAAAGTCCGCTTCTACGCCAGAATACGGGGACTAAGCAAGAACACCGAGGAAGAATACGTCACCAAAGCTCGGGCATTCCAGAAGTACTTCGGTAAGCCGGCCACAGAGTTGGGCCTGGCAGATATCCAGAACTATCTTTACTATTTGCTGACAGAGCGCAAGCTGTGCGCTGGGTCCATCAACACCTACAATAGCGGTCTGCGGTTTCTCTACCAGATCGTACTGGACAGGCCACTTGAGACCACGAAAATCCCCAGCCATAAAAATAATCGCCCGATACCGGATATTCTGACCAAAGAAGAAGTAGGCAAATTGCTGCAAGCTACGAAAAGTCTGCGAGACAAAGCGCTCCTGGCTACTATTTACGGCTCCGGCATCAGGATCAGCGAAGCAGTTTCTCTAAAAGTCCAAGACATCGACAGCGCTAACATGCAGCTCTTGATCCGCAATGGCAAGGGCGGTAAAGACCGGTTCGCCATTCTCTCCGACGCCAGCCTGGTTCTGCTCAGGGCTTACTGGAAAGAGCGCCGGCCAACTGGCTGGCTTTTCACAAGCGTCAGCCGTAACAAAACCGGATCCCACCTGACAAAGCGCGGAGCGTTGAATATCTTTCATGAAGCCGCTGCTACGGCAGGAATCACCAAGCAGGTCACACCGCATACGCTCCGCCACTCCTTTGCCACTCACCTGCTGGAGGACGGCGTGGACCTCTTCCACATCAAGCAGCTGCTGGGTCACGCCAATGTCAGCACCACCTGTTTCTATCTGCACCTGGTGAAGATCAGCGAGATGCACGTTAAAAGCCCGCTGGACAGCGTGAGCTGAGGGACGCTCATGCCAGAAGTCCAGGAGATCTTTGAAAAGTATGGGGCAGAGCACTGCCGCAGCCATACCCTCTCTCCGGAACAGGGCAAGGTGATGAGCGCCATTACCAATTGCCGGACGGCCAAGCTGGGCGGTCATCTTGACGTTTGCCCCGCCTGCGGCTACACCAGGCCGTCTTACAACTCCTGCCGCAACCGCCACTGTCCCAAGTGTCAGGCGTTTGCCAGAGAGCGCTGGGTTGACAACCAGAAGTACGACCTGCTGGACGTAGCCTATTTTCACGTGGTGTTCACCGTTCCGGCCGAATTAAACTCCCTGTTTTTCTACCGCGACCGAGTGCTGTACAACCTGCTGTTTCAGGCAGTCGCCGAAACCCTGTCCCAGCTCGCATCCGATCGCAAATACCTGGGAGCGCGGATTGGGTTTACTGCTGTTTTGCATACCTGGGGCCAGAATCTCGGCTTCCACCCCCATATTCACTGTATCGTTCCGGCCGGCGGCCTGACACGAGCGATGCAGTGGCGGAATTCCCGAAAAAAGTTCTTTATCCCGGTAAAAGTCCTGTCACGGAAGTTTCGGGGAAAGTTGCTGGCACTGCTGCGGCAGGCTCCGGATCTGGCCGACAATATGAATCAGAACGTCGTGGACTCCTGTTACCGCAAAGAATGGGTGGTGTACTGCAAGCCGCCCTTTAAAGATGCCGCCTGCGTGGTGGAATACCTCGGCCGCTACACGCACCGGATCGCCATCTCCAACAGTCGGATTCTCTCCATCTCGGATGGCAAAGTCTCGTTCAAATGGCGAGACTACAAAGACGGCGGCAAGTGGAAGATCATGACGCTTTCTGCTCCGGAATTTATCCGCCGTTTTCTGTTGCATGTTCTGCCCAAGGGCTTCATGAAGATTCGCCACTACGGTTTTCTTGGCAACCGCGATAAGAACAAGCGCCTTAAGTTCTGCAAGCTGCTCACGGGTACCATGATTACCGAAAAGTCGGTTCTATCTGCAGATGCTTTATTCCTCAAAATCTTTGGCCGTGATCCGTGGCTATGTCCAGCCTGCGGTCTGGGCAGAATTGAATTTTATACGAATCTCCCGCCACCGGTAGGCGTCTAATTGCATATTGGCCGGCGTGTTTTATGGGGAGGGGGAAATTATATCCTGATGCAAATCTTCACACCTGCTTCGGCGGAAATTACCTGTTACTCTTCTTTGAAATGCTTTAAAATGAACTGGATGAGAATGTTACTTTCCCCATAGCCCACCGCGTTTTCGTGCTATAGGAATTATCTCAAAGTTGGTTCTTAAGATTACATGGGACTGTTTCTGCTATCTGCCAGGCATCCATCATTGGTGGTCGAGTCTTTTTACTCCAACTTCGGATAATTCTCTTACTATAATGGGAAGTTAGAATTAGTGTTCAAAATCTGCACTCAGCTATAAACAACTTCTGACGAGCCTGAGCGCAGCGAAAGGAATGGCTATAACCATGAATAAAATCGGTCTTATCGCTGCGATGATAGTGGAACTTCCCAGTTCAATTCGATACTCAAAAAAGGGGTCTAACATATTCCAGTTCTCAGGTTACCAGTTTAAGACCCAAGTAAGTGGAATAGGCTTTAACAATGCATCAAAAACTGTTGAAAAGATGTGTCTGGATTTTAAACCCGATCTCCTGATACTTCTTGGATTTTGCGGCGGCGTAGGTCCTGCTTTGGACATTGGAGATCTTTGCATTCCGGATGAAGTCCATTATGATAATATGAAAATCAAGGTTGATTCAAGTCTGTTGAAGCTTATCCGCACAAGACTGGATGATAAATCACTAAAATATCATACTTTTAGTATGCAAACTTTTAACCAACCTGTACTCGATAAAAATAAAGTCTCGGATGGTATCTACTGCGTGGATATGGAAGCCTTTGCAGTTCTTCAAAAAGCCTCAGAAAAGTCAGTCCCTGCGATTGTTGTAAAATCAGTAACAGATGTCATTCCTGACAAAAAACCATTATTGTTTGCTAAAGTCTATCCAGTTATTCGGATATTAATGAATTATTCCAGGATAAAGAAAAGCTTGGACACTTTTTTTGAGGAAATTATTTTGCCGGCTTCCCGACCATACCAAATGCCCTGGCGTAAAAGTGCTCGCCGGGAAAAACAACCGCCCAGCCGTGAACAAGGCCGGGCGCGGGACAGGAGGAACCGCAATGATCCGAAACGAAGTTCTGGACGCGATCCATGCCGCGCCGGAGCACCCGCAACTTTACTGAACAGCAGGTTGAACCGGAACAGCTTGAAACGCTGCTCGACGCCGCCATCTGGGCGCCGAGCGGAGGTAACAACCAAAGCTGGCTGTTCACCGCCATCCAGAACAAAGAAGCCCTTTTGAAACTCAACAAGCTGGTGCGCGAAGGCTTTCAGCATTGGGTGCCGGACGATGATTACCCCGGCAAGCTTGGGGCAAAAGACGCCTCACAGAAAGAAAGCTACAATTTCTACTACCATGCGCCCACAGTCATCATTGCTTCCAATAAGCCAAACTATGAAAACGCGATGGCCGACTGTGCGCTTGGCTTAGAGAACATTTTCCTCGCGGCGCAGTCAATGGGGCTGGGCAGTTGCTATCTCAATCAGCTGCACTGGTTGCGGGACGACCCCGGCGTGCGGGATTTCCTCTTTGAACTGGGTATTCCCAAAGAGCACACTATCTGCTCGGCGGCCGCAATCGGAACCATAGGCAAAGCATCTACACCGCCGACACGCAAACCGAACACGACCCATATCGTCAAATAGTACGATTACAGCAGATAAAGCTGATAGTGACGGAAGAGATTACTCGATAATTGAAGCCATCCCTCATTGTACGGCAGGGACGGGGCTATTTGTGGAATTTAACTGAATAGCCCCAGTATCTAGTGCTAAGCAGACTCAACCTCTTAGTTTAATGATAAAAAAGTGAGGAGACCTAACCATGAACAGACCAGAAAGGCGCATTGCTTTTGTAACCGGGGGTAGCAAGGGCATTGGGAAAGAGGTAGTTCGCGGCCTGGCCCACAAAGGAGTTGTTGTAATTATCGGAGCTAGAAACAAAGAAGTTGGAGAGCGGGCTGCCTCAGAATTATCTTCTGAGGGAACTGTTTTGTTTCATTCCTTTGATGTGACCGATCAAACCTCATGTTATCAGGGAGCCAAATTTGTCGAACGGGAATTTGGCAAGCTGGACATTCTAATCAACAATGCCGGAATCGCCAGCGATGGCCCTCCTGGTACTCGTGAAAGACGCCCTCCAAGTCAGGTGCCGATCTCTGAGGTCAAAACCATATATGAGACAAATGTGTTCGGGGTTATTGGCACTATTCAGGCTTTTCTTCCCTTGCTGCGCCAAGCTCCTGCGGGACGCATCGTCAATGTTTCGAGCGGCCTTGGCATCTTGAACTCTGATAGAGAGTTTTTCAATATGGCCTATTCTTCTTCAAAAACAGCTTTGAATGCGGTGACAAGACACTTTGCCTGCGAGTTCCAAGGTAGTTCTATCACGATCAATTCGGCTGCTCCAGGATTTTGTGCCACCGAACTCAATAACTTTACCGGTCCCCGGACACCGGCTCAGGGAGCTGTTATTATTGTCCGGCTCGCCCTGATGGGCGATGATAGCCCCAACAGCGGTTTCTTCGATGAAAATGGTCCCCTGCCGTGGTAGTATGGCAGCCGGGTTGGCTATGGTAGCCCTGGACCTTTGGCATGGGAACTGGATCCGGAGGGATCCGCGGAGACGACAAAAATTAACAGCCATTAAATCAGAGAATGGAGGATGACAATGCGTGTCATTGGTTTTGTGGGAAGCCCGAGGGAGAACGGAAATACCGCCGTCTTGGTGCGTCAGATTCTCAAGGGAGCAGCCGATGCGGGCGCCGATTCGGAGGTCTTCTACCTCAATAATTTGAAAATCAGGGGATGCCAGGCATGCATGTACTGCAAATCGCACGACGGGTGCCAGCAAGAGGATGATATGATCCGGCTGACGGAAGAGATCAAAAAAGCGGACCGCATCATCATCGGGTCACCGATCTACATGTGGTCTCTGAACGGTCAGACCAAAACATTTCTGGATCGCTTGTACGTCTTCTCTACAGGCCCCAATTCTCCAAGCAAAATACCTCCTGGTAAGAAGGCCGTCCTGGTTTTTTCCCAGGGCAATCCGGATGTCAAGGCATTCAGCCAGTACATCGAATTCTTGCCAAGTTATTTGAGCAGGACCGGGATCGAGTTGACGAATACTCTGCATGCTGCCGGTATCCCTAACGCTGCCGACAATAATGACCTGATGCAGAAAGCCTACCAGATTGGATTGGATCTGGCCAAATAGCAGCTCGACCTTTGCGTTAAAAAAGGCCATGGAGGGATGATCATGCTGGTGGATACCCACACCCACCTGGGCCAGGACCCGACGGCCTCCCTGTCCAGAGCGCAAAGCGCCGGAGTGGGCCTCGTGTTTGCAGCCGCCACTGACGTGGCTTCTTCACGGAGAAATGTTTACCTGGCTGAAAAATTCAGCAAGGTAAAAGCCTGTGTTGGCATTCACCCCTGGCACGCCGATCTTTTTACCCCAGAGGCTGAAAACGCTTTAGGCAATTTGATCGGCGAGGGAAATGTCGCGGCTATCAGCGAGACAGGCATTGACATGGTTCATAGAAGGTCCGATGATTTACGCAGTGAACTCCCGCCCCTTCCCTTGGAAGTGCAGGCAAAAGCATTTCAGTCACAGGTAAAATTAGCGGTCGCCAACAATTTATTGCTTATTTTGCATGATCGCAACTCCACCGGAGAAATTTTGAGAGTACTCGATACTTTTCAGGATCAGATGCCAAAAGGCATTGCCCACGGTTTCAACGGTACGATTGACGAGGCCCGCCAATACCGACAGAGGGGATTTTTGATTTCCATCAACAAACGCAACCTTCCCGCGATTAATCCGGTGGTGGAGGCACTGACTCTTGACGATATAGTGCTGGAAACAGACTCCCATGAGCCTGCACAGGTGATAGAAGTGTGTCAAGCAGTCGCCTTATTGAAAAAAGTCTCTGTGGGCGAGATCGAGGCAGCAACCACGGAGAATGTGATGAAATTGCTGTAGCCAAAGAACTCAACCTCAAGAAGGAGACAAGAGGGGGGCAGATACGGTTATGATATTAAAA
>CAVYEE010000020.1:0-30348 GCA_963767365.1 uncultured Peptococcaceae bacterium | reverse complement strand
AATACACGGCGTGTTCGGGTGGCTCCATTGCCGGAACCATGGCTCAATTTTTACGGAGATGTGGCTCGCTCACAACTGGAATGATTTGCAAAATAACACCGTAATATCCACTGAACGTCAGGATTCTTTGGGCAGGCCGCTTATTCAAATTGAAGGATGGCGTTTTTAATGTTAAAATCATGTCGCAGACTGGTTTGGTTGAACTGTTGTTTTTGTTGTGGTGATAAAAACATACCACTTTTTGACCGCTCCATCAGCTATTTTCTATTTTTTGGCTAACCAATAGATGTGGCTCCCGGTTTGAGAGCGCAACAAGAAAAAGCGCCGCGTCCTGGCATCTCCCAAAGCTCCCTTTGTCATGAACGTGATTAGGGACGGTGAAACTCTTTGGACGAGTTAGCCGGGCTTGACTTGGGGATACACAGGATCGAGGCGGCCAAGGTAGAGACTTGCTGTTGCCGAAGAGTTGTATGCTAACAATCATTATCTGGATGTCGTGTCTAAAACATATTATGCAATATTTCAGGCTGCCAGAGCAGCGTTGGCAATTCTTGCGATTGATTCCAGCAAACACTGAGGTGTGATTAGTCTATTTAACATAAATTTTATCAGTATTTGTGTTTTTCCAAAGGAATCAACCCATTCCCGGGCGCTCCTCAGCCTGCTCAACCCTTTCTTGGCGCGGCGGGTATGGGGAGACATCTGTAGAATCCGGCCGGATGTGGTCCACCTGCTGACCGGCGACGGTTATCCCTGGGCGTTGCCTGGGCGGCCTGGGCAAACAGGCAGGAGATACCCTTCATCGTGACCGTTCACGATCCTGAACGCCATCCCGGCTATAATTTATGGGAGATGCTCAATGCCCGGCTGCGGCGCTTCGTGCTCGGCAAGGCTACGGGAGTGCACGTACACAGCCCGCGCTTCACTGAATTGATCGCAGCCCAGGGGTGCAGGGCGGATAATATTTTTGTCATTCCGCACGGCAGCCTGGCGCAGCGTTTCTTGAAGCACCGTTCTAACGCCAGGAGCTGTGAACAGGCAGCGGGGGGCCAACCTCTCGCTCTCTTTTTTGGCCGGCTCGAGGCTTACAAGGGCCTCGATCTCCTGGCTGAAGCGGCGCTTCTCCTGAACGGAAGCATCCGCTTTGCGATCGCCGGCCCCGGACGCCTGCCCCCGCAACTGGAAGCCAGTTTCCGGGAACATCCCGGCCTCTTTGAACTCCACAATCGTTACCTGGATGATGATGAGGTGGCTACCCTTTTTCAACGGGCGGCGGTCTGTGTGCTGCCGTACAAGCAGGCTACCCAATCCAGCGTCCCCCTGATCAGTGCTGCTTTTGGCGTACCGGTAGTGGCCACGGCAGTAGGGGCGTTTATTGATGATGTGCCCCGGGTGGACGGTATCCTGGTGCGTCCCAATGATGCGACATCGCTAGCCAAGGGGATACAGGATGCGCTGGGCAGGGTGCCCCGCTATCCACGGGAGCTCGAGTTCGATATACTGGTAGACGATTTTCTAAAGATGTATAGAAAAATTATGGATACCACCAATAAAGGATAAGGGGAACGAAAAGTGATTATCTGCGGGGAGTCGATGGCACACTATTTCACCCAGGCTGTTGCTGCTGCTGTTTAATCAATATCGGTGTCCTCATCCCATCGTCGGCGCCTTGGATCATTCAATTTTCAGTGAGGTGTAATATGATGAATGTCTAAGAGCGCTTTACCACGAGGTGGAATTTTCGGGTAGCCCCGTCAGTTCACAGGTCGGGTTACAATTCCCACAGGTCCGGGAGACCTGGGCGTTAAGCCGAGCGGTCAAGGACGGTCAATTTTTTGATTCGCACTTGATGGCCCCGTTATTATGGAGCCCGTACCTACTGTCGATGAGTTGTTTGGCATCCTGAAACCCAAAACCCCGATAAATCGGCAGATGTCCATGAACTCAGGATGATATGGTTGGTGAACGACATCGTGGACTCGGCGATGCTACGCAGAACTATCGATACGAATATTATGACCGCAAAATCAGTCGGGCATGGCGGAAGATGAAGCCGACAAGGCGTCGTGTCCGATTTCAATTGTCGCGAAGGCATGTTCTTTTCAGCCATTCTGGTGATAGGCTTTATGAGACTGGCCCGTTTTACGGCGTTTATAATAGCGACCGCGCCGATCTCTGTCAAGCCTTGCGCCTTCTGGTTCGTTAACCGGGTTTTGAAACCATGACACCGGTTCCAACAAACGAAAATCAGCCTGGACAACTGATGAAGCGATTAACGTTCCCTGGCCGGATGCGCTGATCGCCGCGCATGCTCTGGAAGCAGACATGCCGAAGTTTACGCCTTCGATCCACACCTTGGTAAATTTGCCGGCACATATAATTAAGCCATGAAGTAGGGCACAGACGGCCAAGGCCGGCAGGACGGAAGCATTTTGGTCAACCGGCGTGGTTCGGGCAGGAGAAACCGCTTTTCCCGTCCGGGGCGAGGCGGGTGGTCGGCTGGCCGCAGACGGGACAGACCGGTGTTTCCAGGCGGTGGGCGAAGGGATTGTAGAGCAGGGTGGTGTTCAGCACCTGGTTCCGGTGCTGCACCTCCAGCCTGATGTGCAGGCGCGGCAGGCGGTACTCCACGAGGTGATCGAGGTGGAGGTCCACTTCCTGCGAATAGCGCTCCAGGGTATCTCTCTCCCGGCGCCGGCGGTCGGCCTGCACCGCCTCCAACTGCTTCTGCAGGCGCTCTCTCCTGGTTTCATCGGTGGTGGCAGCCAGTTTTCTCTCGGTCTCTGCGGCAAGCCCCGTATAGTAACCGGTGACCTTGGCCAGTTCGCGGGACAATTTGGTTGCCGTCTGGGCCTGGAGGACGGCGGCGCGCTCTCTGGCCTGTCTTTCGGCGTCCCGGCAGGCGGTCTGGTACAACTCCGGCCAGTCCAGGGCTTTTGCCGGCGGCAGGTCAACCTGGGGCTCCCCGGCGGGCGCCACGCCATTCCACCAACCGGCAAAATCGGGCGCCACCAGGCCGGTATGGCTGTCCACGACCACCGCCACCAGGTCCTCCGTCCTCTCGTAAGAGCGAAAGACTGCTCGAAAATAGAAGCCCCGGTAACAGTGCTCCTCCAGCCATTGGTGCGCCACTTTCGGAGGGCGGCAGCGCACGAACTCCACCTGGTCCCGGATCTTCCGCTCCAGCCGCGCCCAGAAGGCGCCCGACGGCTTACTGCCCGGATCGGGGCCATAGAGGATCGTATAGCGCCCGTATTCGGCGGCTCTCCTGGCCACCTCGTCGAGGAAGGCGCTGCCGTAGGTGACCAGGACGGCTGACGGGTTCTCCCGGGCAACTTCGGAATCGAAGGCCAGCAGCAGGTGGTCCTTGAAGATGGGGGACAGTTCGCCATCCAGCAACGCCTCCACCAGTTCGTAGCCGGCTTCCTCGACAACCGCCCCGGACCGTTCCAGGTAAGAGGCGACAAAAGACCGCAGGTTGATTGCCTGATCGTTCGGCATATTCGCTTGCTCCCCTTTGTTTCAACTGGGTCTTAGTTTCAGCGGAGTTTTTCCACTGAAGGTTAGAGCCAGTTAATACAGTTGCGTAGCCGCTCTTTTCAACCGCAAGAAGCGGGTGATTAGAGCGGGTTAGTCATCTGTGATAACCAACTTCCGGCCTACTCCCTGCCGGGCAGCAGCGCTCCCAGCAGTTGATCGTCGAGCGCCTTCACCACCAGGTACTGCTCCTTGGCCTTGAACAGCCTGGCGCCAAGGTCTGACAGCTCCGACTGCAGGCTGCTCTCGTCGCGGGCGCTCGCCCAGATGTCCATGATGATGTCTTCGAAATCCCGCTTCTCGCGCAGGTTGCCCAGGATCATGTCCAGTTCCCCCACCACCAACTGGAACATGTTGATCTTGGCGTCCAGCAGTTCCAGGATGTGGGCCTCGACTGTTCCGGCCGCCGACAGGTTGTAGATGGAGACGTTCCTGGTCTGGCCGATCCGGTGCAGGCGTCCGATCCGCTGTTCGATGCGCATCGGGTTCCAGGGCAGGTCATAGTTGACTATACAATGGCAAAACTGCAAATTGCGTCCCTCACTCCCCGTTTCCGTGGAGACCAGGACCCGGGCGTCGCCGGCAAAGGCCTGCACCTGTTCCTCCTTCTCCGCCCGCCGCATCCCGCCGTGCAACTGAGCTACCTGTATACCCTCACTCTGCAGGAGGCCGACCAGGAAACGCAGGGTGGCCCGGAAGCAGGTGAACACCACGACCTTGTCCGGAATGGTTTTCAGGAGGCGTGCCAGGGCAACGGCCTTGGCCCTTGATGCCACTCCCCCGGCCTGTCCGGCCAGAGCGCCACAGACTTGGCGCAGGGGGTGGGGGTGCGCCTCTTCTGCGGCGATCTTTTCCAGCGTGGGCAGCACCGCCTCAATGCTGCTGCCCACCTCGCGCTGCAGCGTTTTCAACACGAACTGGGTCACCCCGCCGGATCTTCCAACGGACTCCGCAGTATAGTGGCCGCGCACGAAAGTGGTCAACCTTTGATAAAATGCCGCTTCGTCCGGCGACAGGGTGACTGTGATCACCTCGGCGTGGCGCCTGGCTGTAATGGCGCCGGTATCGCTGCGCCTGTTCCGGATCATCACCTCCCTGACCAGCTTTTTCAGGTCCTCGGCGTTTTTTGGCTTGAGCGGGTCGCCCCGGGTGAGGTACTTGCGCTTGAAGGAGGTGGATGTCTCCAGTTGGCCGGGCTGCAGCAGGGTGATCAGGTTGAACAGCTCTGAGAGTTCATTTTCCACCGGCGTGGCCGTCAGCAAGAGGATGTATTTCTTCTTGAGTTTGCTGACCAGTTGGTAGGCCAGGGTTTTTTGCTGCTTCAGGTGGTGCGCCTCGTCGACGATCACCAGGTCGTAGACCGGTTCCAGCACCATTGATTGGTGGGGCTCCCTCTTGGCGGTGTCCAGGGAGGCGATGATATACGGGAAAGACACCCAGGGATTGGCGGCAGTCTTGAACTGGGGAGCATCGTAGGTGATGAAGTCCAGGTTGAACTTGGTCTGCAACTCCAGGCGCCACTGCTCCACCAGGGACGGCGGCGTCAACACCAGCACGCGCCGCGCCAGGCCGCGCAGGATGTATTCCATCGTGATCAGGCCGGCCTCGATCGTCTTGCCCAGTCCGACCTCGTCACAGAGCAGGGCGCGCCCGCGCAGGTTCTTCAAAACGTGGCTCACCGTGGCCAACTGGTAGTCCAGGAGTTGGATGTCGCGGGCGGCGCCCGGCGCCAGCAGCGTGTCGAAACCGGGCGCCAGGAGCAAGCCGAGCGCCTGGCGGTGCAGGAAGAGATCGGCGGATGGCGAGGCGGTGGCGCTTGCGGCCAGGTTGAGGACGGCGTTATCCGCCTCCGGGGCAAAAGTCACCTTGATTGGGGGCGCTTCGATTGACGGCAAAATTCTCATCCCTTTATGGGCTCACCTGGTCAGCGCCCGCAACCGAATCAGGCTGCAGCCAGCCAAGCTTCCATAAGATAGATTCGGTTTACATCGGCGAGTTCCTGCTTTGTTTCCGCCGCGGACGATTCCGCTCCGGGCAAAGATGTGGCTACCAGCGCCCGCATCGGGCGGCAGCCCGGCAATTATTGCATAGCGGTCCTGGCCGGTGGAGAGGTAGAGAAGCGGGGGGTTCTTGCAACGCCGGGCGATAGGTATACAGCGCCTGGCGATTATATTGCACTAACTCATACTGTAAAATGTGATTAAATGCAAATAGTCGTTGATAATATTGTATTACCTGGGTATAATAGGGGCAGAGCAAATAAGAAGGTGACGCGCATGTACAGACAGGCAATACAGACATTGATCGACTGGAAGCGTCGTTCCGATAGAAAGCCGTTACTGATCAGGGGCGCCAGGCAGGTCGGGAAAACGTGGCTGATGAAGGAGTTTGGAAAAACAGAATACCGGAAGTGCGCCTACATCAATTTCGACTCCAATGACAGAATGCAAAGGCTATTCGGCGGCGATCTGGATGTTTCACGCATCATCACCGGCTTGCAGATTGAGGCCGATTGCGTGATCGAACCTGAAAACACCCTCGTTATTTTTGACGAGGTGCAGGAATGCCCGAAAGCGCTGGCCGCCCTCAAGTATTTCTGCGAGAATGCGCCTCAGTATCACGTTGTGGCGGCAGGCAGCCTGCTCGGCGTGGCGCTTCACAGCGGCACATCTTTCCCTGTCGGCAAGGTGGAATTTTTCGACCTGTACCCGTTCAGCTTCCCCGAATATTTGCGGGCGCTGGGCCGGGATGATCTGCTCAAGCTCGTCAATAGTAAAGATTATGAACTGGTAACGACATTTAAAGATAGATATATCGACCTGTTGCGTCAGTATTATTTCGTCGGCGGCATGCCGGAAGCGGTGTCTGCTTTTTTGCAGAACCAGGATTTTTCGCGGGTCAGGGAGATCCAAAACAGGATCCTGGCGGCGTATGAACAGGATTTTTCCAAGCACGTGCCGGTAAATACGGTACCGAGACTGCGTATGCTCTGGAATTCCATCCCGTCGCAGCTTGCGAAAGAAAATCGCAAATTTATCTATGGGCTGATCCGTCAGGGTGCAAGAGCCAAGGAGTACGAGCTTGCCCTTACCTGGCTCTGCGACTGCGGGCTTGTCTACAAAGTCGGCAGAATTAACAAGCCGTCCCTGCCATTGAAGGCATATGAAGACCTGCATGCCTTCAAGCTGTTTGTGTTTGACGTCGGACTCCTGGGCGCCATGGGTGGGCTGGACAAAAAGACGCTGCTGGACGGCAACAAAATATTCCAGGAGTTTAAGGGAGCGCTGACTGAGCAATATGTGCTGCAACAGCTCAAGGCAAACGGGGACCCACCCGTTTTCTACTGGTCGGCGGAAACCGGCGAGGCGGAGGTGGACTTTTTAATTCAATTGGAGGGCGAAGTTATTCCCATCGAGGTCAAGGCTGAGCAGAATTTGCAGGCAAAGAGCCTGAAATCCTACTACAAGAGATATGCTCCCGAATTTTCCGTGCGCACATCAATGTCGGATTTCCGCATCGACGACTGGCTGATAAATATTCCGCTTTATATGATCGGTTCGATCAAGGATATTATTCAAAGCACCTTATAGACTTGTCCGAAAAAGTCGGATAGAATCAAAAGAGAGCGAAGCTAGAGCCATCGTTACATCATCATCGGAGTAGGTTGAGCTATGTCTTTAGGAAAAACCCCGCCTGTGGCCGGGCCTCAGACCGTGGCTGAGGTAGTGGGAATCCTGCAGGCGCAGTTACCCCCAATCCTTATTACCCCAGGCCGTTTCTCTATTCACACCTTTTAGCCGGTATATTTCCCTGGACCAGTTGGACATGCCCCGCCAAACCGTGGAATTCATCAAACGCTATGAACCCCGGGCCGCAATCAACGGCCTGTTTGTTCACCAGTGGCGAATCCTGGAGGCCTACCGGCTGGGAGCAGCCAATTTCATTATGACCAGCGCGGCGGGATCGGGTAAAAGCCTGTGTTTTTGGACATGGATCATTGATCAATTACTCCGCGACCCGCGAGCAACCGCGCTCGCCTGTTTCCCTACCCAGGCGTTGATGTGGGGGCAGGCGGAAAGGCTGGCGCAGATTTCCGCGCCATCAAGCCGGCGGATTTACGATGAAGCGGGTTTGGCCTATAGCGGCGCCCTATCCTTTGGAGCGAGATCAATCGGGTGGACGATTTGGAAAGGCACGGGCTGGGGAGAAACGGTCGATACCCAGATGAAGAAGCATGAGCAGACATATGATTTCTTGCGCTCCCGGATCCGGATTGCAACTCTGGACAAGGTCCACTACAGCTTGATTCAGGGTTATCCCGAATTCACCAAAAACCTGACCTGCCTGGTACTGGATGAAGCCCACCAGTATGATGGGATTTTCGGTTCCAATGTCATGCAGTTGCTGAAACGCCTGTATGCGGCCAGGGAGAGTATCGGCCTGACCCCGCCGCAGGTGTTTATGGCCTCAGCAACACTTGCCGCCGCCCGGTCTTTTGCTGCAAAACTCACATCCATCCCCGAACGGGCTATTCACCATGAAATAGACGCTACCAGCCCGGAGATCGAGGTGGTCTCCCTGCCCGATGCGCAAAAAATTCTGGATAGCGGCCGGTCGCAGGGGTTGTTGCGGGTCGCTGTTTTCAACGATTCTTTAGCCGGATCAGCTTGACTGCGTGGATTTTCTGAGCCAGGAAAGGCTGATCGGCAGCCACCTGAATGTCCTGTATTTCTCCGAAAGCAAGTTTCACAGCCGCTTTCTAAAAAGGGACATCGACCGGGTGGTAGGCAAAAAGCGGATTACCATGATCTATGACGCCGATCTACCGCCACTCAGACGACGGGAAATCGAGGCGAAATTCAATCAGAGCCGTATTCGGGGGGTAACCCTGATTGCCACCAGCGCCTTGGAGCTGGGAGTTGATCTTGAAAATCTGGATCTCTGTGTTTTGGATACCCTGCCGCCGAAACGGGCGGCTTTATTGCAGCGGATGGGGAGGGTGGGCCGGCGCCCGGACCGGCCGGGCCTGGTGTTGCTCAACCTGTCCGCCGCCCCTCAGGACCGGTATATCGCCGTGAACCCCGGAGCGGCCTTTGAGACGGCGGAGATCCAGCCCACGCCAATTCCCGGCAACCTGGACATCCTGCGCCTGAAGAGCATCATCACCCTGGAAAATGAAATGTGGTCATTCGCCGGGGGAGAACCAATCGGACGCTATACGCAAAAATGGCACGAGTATGAGGCGGTGTTGGAGAAGTACTTCGGCGAACGCCTGAAATCCCCGGATGCAAAACAGCAGTTGATCAGCCGCTACGGCCTGCTGGTGGACGAAACGGACAGGGGCTGGACTTACAAGGGCTTTCGCGCCAGCGCCGGCCAGGCGAAAATCCCGCTGCGTTCCAGTCACAGACGGTCGGATGTGGCCTGGATCGAAGATGTCAATATTTTTCGGGATGCCCACCCGGAGGCGGTCTACATGGACGACCAGGGTGCTCGCTGGCGGGTGGCCGCCTATGGAAGCCGGAAGCGCTTCCGGACGGAGGAGAGCTCTGACCGGACGGATGTGCTGATGAAATACCTGAAAGGAATCGGGGTGATTTATGTCGAAGAAGAGAGAGCCCCCGTTGTGACGCGCGGCTGCTGGCAGGACTCTTTCTCCCCGGTGCGGATCATGACGCCCCCGGCGGACCTGGATAGGCCGGGCTCCGGCCAGTTGGAGTATGGGATTTTTGAATATAGCAGAGAGTTCAAGGGTTACCGCCAGCTCAACATCCAGACCCGCAGCGAGAAGTATGTCACCCTGGCCGAGGTAACCGGACGATTCAGAGACGCGGTCGATCAGGGCGAAGACTTCCCCTTTTTATTTCCGCTGACCTACCGGACATTCGGCTGGTCGTGGAGATTTGAGGCCGGGACAGCGCCAGGTCAAGGGTGGCTTGTGGAGGCGGGGGCAGCGGAGACGGCGGATGTGGTCAAAATGGTGCTGTCCCGGTTTATCGCCGATGCCGTGGATGCCAATCCAGCCAATTTACAGATCGATTTTTCCAGGATACCGGGCTGTCTGCGGGTGCTCGATGCCACTCCGGGCGGCAACGGGCTGGCCGAATGCCTGTTGTTGGATGGCCGCATGAAGCGAGCGTTCGATCATTGTCTGAGCGTCCTAGCCGAGTTGGCGCCACCAGAGCAGCAGGAGCGTTATGCCCGGTATATCCGGCAGTTGTCTCCGACGGAGACGGTTGGACCCGCTGCAGACGTGCTGGCGATCATCAGGATGCTGAAATCTTGTTGGGCAGGGGAACTGATTGAGTGATGAGTCTGAAAAGAAGCGATGAGTATTTCGGAAGGGAGCAGGGGGCACATGGATGGGATCAGGGAAAAATCGGGATCGCCTGAACTGGATGAACTGTCTGAAGCAGGAGCGGATCCCGGAGAAGCAGTGAAGGAACCGGCGGATAAGCCGGTGGTGGAAGTGGTTGATGGCTTGAACAAAGCGCTGCTGAAAAATTGGTCAGCGGAGCAGAAGGCGGGCCGGGAGTGGAACGTCAAGCAACGGGAGCGCTCCCTGGCGGCGTGTCACCAGTCGGTGACCGCCCTGATGGAAAAATGGGCGCCGTGCCAGGAGCAGATCACCACTGATATTGCCGTGGTGCGACAGTACCTGGAGAGTGAGGCGTACGGGCGCCTGGTCGATGGCGCCCTTCGGGAGGCCGGAATTCCACTGCAGGGCAGTTTCCCGGTGTATGAATTTCCTCCCTTCAAGCTGGCGATTGCGGCCGGCGCAGGGGAGGCCCGTCTGCAAATGGGGCGTAGGCAGGAAAGGATCGGAGTGCTGGAGCCGCGGGCATTGAGCAAGTGGGTGGCTAAAAAATACCAGGACGTGGTGGGACGAAAATTTGATGCCGACAGGTTAATGAATGATCTCCTGGATGCCTACAAGATTGCCAATCAGATGAACTTCAGGGGAGACAAGGTGCTCTGGGGCCGGGCGGTTGGTCTCGAGACGATTTACACGCTCCTGACCCTGCGCCGCTCGGCGCGGGTGGAATACCCCAGACCGCTCTACCTTTTCGAGTTGGGGAGATTGAAAGAGTTGGTTAACCCGCAAGTCGGAGAGTATCGTTTTGAGCTGGGCTTTGCCCGCGATCAGTTCAAGGCGCTGCTCATTGTGGACAGCCAGGGCCGCGAAAGCCATTTGAGCAGCTTAACGATCCACCATAAAGCGTCCCAGGAGATGGCGACCGGGGAGGCAGCGGAAGAATGAGCCTGACAGAGCAGGACTTACAGGCGCTACGGGCCGGACAACCACCTAGAAGCGCGGAAATTCTGGCAGACATGACACTGTGCCGGGAAATCTGGCTGGATCGCTTTCAGGAGCATTACCTGTTCAATTATATTTTTCATGGCGGCAGTAAAGTGAAAGTCCTGGTAGGCAGTGAGGGCACAGGAAAAACACACCTGCTGCGCTGTTTGGAGAGCGATGCCCGGGATTTGGGCTATATGACCGTCTACTTTTCAGGGCGAGACCTGGCGCGCCGCCTGAATGATCTGCCCAATTTCTATCGAACCATCGCTGAACGGCTAAACCAGGAACAGATACTCAGTGGTCTTTGCCGGCGAGTGGCCGAGTTGCTGGGATACGGGCCAGAGCGCTATCAGGGGACGGAGCGGTTGCTGCCGTTGATAATGGAGGAAGGCCTGTCCCGCTACGACGCCGAACGGGAGATTCGCAATGCCGCCGGCCGCGCCTTTCAGGATGCAGATTTCGGTGTTTCCTTCACCAGCTTTGCCTATACCGTGGCACGCTCCAGAATGATTGACGGGAATGACGAGGCGTTGCAGTTGGCCTGGAAGTGGCTGCGGGGAGAAAAACTGGAGCGGCATGAACGACAGCAGACCGGTTTTTTTGAAATCCTCCAGAAAGTGAATGCCCGGTACTGGTTGAATTCTCTGATCCGGCTCTTGAACCTGGCGGGAATGGCCGGGCTGCTGGTGCTGATCGACGATCTGGAGGTGCTGACGGAACGCTCTGGTGACAATAACCGGTTTTTATACACGCCAGGGGCGATCAAAGATACCTGTGAATTATTTCGCCAGATGATCGATGATGTGGAATTGTTAAACGGTTTTTTACTGGCGTTGGCCGGCCGGCGGTCAATCGTGGATGATGAGAAACGGGGTTTCAAAAGTTATGAAGCGCTGTGGATGCGGCTTCAGACTGGCCTGGTGCCCGGCGCCCGATTCAACCCGTTCGCCGATATCGTAGATGTTGACGCCTATCTGGCCGTGATGGGCGCTGATTTTTCAGAGCGGCTGGCCCAGCACCTGATCCGGCAGTTTGCCGAGTGGGGCTGTGAGCGCCGCTTTCAGGGGATCCCTTCGAACCTGATCGCGGCTTCAGGCTTGCGCCGGACAGTGATCGAAAACGCCTGTATGGCTGACTATCCTGAAGGAATTGCCACGCTGGGGCGAGAAAGCGAGGGCGCACATGAAGAAGTATGAAGCAGACCGCCTGGGTGCGGTAGCAGTGGTCGAATCGCTGCGGGCCGGGGTTCCAACCCGTGCCACGACCAGGGAATTGCCCGATCTGCGCCAGCCGATGACGGAGCAGATCCGGTTGGACCTGCAAGGCTTTGACGGCGCCATGCAGGTCATTCCCAAAGGAAGGTTGGTTTGGGGCCAGTATGGACAGGGGAAGACGCACGCCCTGACCGCCGTCGAACACATCGCCCTCGACCTGGGCTTTGCGGTGAGTATGGTGTCATTGAGCCGGGAAGTCTCATGTCATAACCTTTTCCAGTTTTACGGGCGGGTGGCCCCGAGGCTCCGTCTCCCAGATACGAGCGCTTCCGGTCTGCGGCGGGCAATGAATAAAAAAAGCCAGGCAACTTTGCCCGAGAGTCCGATTCTCGACCCCAATCGCTATCCGCATCCCCTGCCCGCTGTTGTTTTTGAAGATTATTACTATACGACCGGTGAAGAACAGGATCTGCTCTATGGCGATCTGCTGGGGATCCGTCTACCGCAAACAAAATTAAAGCAGATTCACAATTCCAGCCGCCAGGAGAGAATGCCTAAATTTGCCACTAATTTTAGATTGCGTGAACATGCAGCCGCATATTTCGGACTGATGGCTGACGCCATCTGCTGGTGTGGATACCGGGGATGGGTGATCCTGATCGATGAAGTGGAACTGCTGGGAAGGTTGGGCGTGGTGGCACGGCTCCAGGCTTATCGTCATCTGAACTGGCTATTGAACTGGTCGGGGACGATGTCTTACCCGATCTATACGGTGGGAGCCGCAGCGACCCGGCTTCAGGACGATATCTGGTACGGACGGACGAAGGATGACCGCACAATCATGCCCCGCCTGGCAGAATCGCGGGTTGGCATAGAGGCGAGGTTGGAAATGGAGGCCTTTTTTGAACGCGCCATCAGCGAGTCAAGCCCGGTTGTCGAACCGGCCACAGAGGAAGGACTGGCACAATTGCTAAATAGGGTTGTCCAGTTGCATGCCCAGGCCTACCAGTGGTCCCCGGAGGTAAATGTTCCATCCCTGATCTGCCAGTTGGGGTCGCAAACGGTACGTACCTATATCCGGGCGGTTTTGGAAGCGCTGGATATGCAGTTTATCTATCAAGAAGAAGTGGCGCCCCAGGCCGAGGCGTTTCAAGAGCAGACCCTGGAAGAAGACGAGGACTTTTTTGCCCATGAAGAAGAATTGAAGTAAAGGAAGAAGGCGCCCTGGGGATGCCCTTATTGCGCTAACAAAAAGGGTTGGATAAAAAATTCAAAACCCTCAAAGGATGAAATTATTATGATGAGAAAAGCACTGGGACTAATCTTTTTACTGTTCACTATCCTGCTGTCCGCAGCCTTTGCAGGGAGCGACTGGTGCTCCTCAGACGACAACGACTCAGAGTACGGCAACGGTATTCTCCCGATGTTCCCACTACTTATTGGGGATATAACGCCATCAGCAGTCTGAGTGGCAAGGGCATCGTCTCTGGTTACCCGGACGGTACTTTCAAGCCGGACGCTCCTATCACCAGGGCAGAATTTGCTACCATGATGGTGAAGGCTCTCGGTTTGAATACCGGAATCATCAATGGCGTGATTATTCCCTTGGGCAGCGAAACCACCGGCATGTTTACAGATGTGACTCCCAATTCCTGGTGCTATGGCTATGTCAATGATGCTGCTGTGGCTCGCCTGGTTTCTGGCATGGGCGACAATACTTTTGCCCCCAATACCCTGATCACCAAGGAGCAGATGGCTGTGATAGTTGCCAAGGCTCTGGGGGACAAGGCTCCAGCGGTTAACGGAACCGAACTGAACGCTTTCAGCGACAGCTCATCCATCAGCAACTGGGCGGTCTCCGGCATGGAAGTGGCCGTCAAGGCCGGTATCGTTAACAGCATGACCGCCGGCACGCTTGCTCCCCAGGCCAACGCCACCAGGGCACCAGGCGGTGGCGATGATCTACAGGATGCTCGGCCTATTGGGAATTAAATTTCAAAGCCCGGCACCCAGGCGCCTACCTGGTTTCCTCCCCGAAGATGGTAGGATGCCGTGATTCAAGTTTGTCAACCGATCTCTTTTTCTGCATTTTTTCAGATTGTCCTGCAATCTTCCCGTTCTCACGCCGCTAAATACTCGTTTCGGGTTGTTTTTATTAAGTTTATTGACAAGTTTTTCAACTTTTGATAACATATTCTTAAAGCGGGTTTGCCATCTCTTACCTGCGCAAACTGAGTTTCGTGCAAGGGGCACCTCCCGGGGGAACAGAGCCTGCCGCTTCCTATGCATTTCGGTGAGAACGATTTGTTGTAAAAAAGTGGGAGGAGGAATTATATTATAATGAAAATCAGCTTCCGAAGTATGGGATGGCTGCGCATGTGTCTGGCGGTATTGCTTGCCTTGGCGCTTGCAACAGCCGTCATTCCATTGGGGAAGGCAGGTGCTTCCGGCCCGGTATCGGGACCGTTTACGCCTTTGCGTGATCCTCACGGTCACACCATACGGAACCTCCGCAGCCAGTTGGAGTCCTCCAACTGGTCCGGGTACGTGGCGGCCGGTTACGAGACCGGCGGCAATTCTTACAACTTCGGCCTCCGCTTCCTGGGTGGTGCCTGCGGTGACGGACGCCCCCAATATGAGCGCCAGTTATTCTTCTGCCTGGGTCGGGATAGGCGGTTTCTTCACCAGTTCATCCGAGCGTGATGAATACAGCGATCTGATCCAGTTGGGTACCGAGCAGGACGCTACGTCGAAAACAGCCCAGTATTATGCCTGGTACGAGATGCTACCCAGTTCCGAAACAAAGATCACCAACTTCACCGTCAAATCGGGGGATACGATCACGGCGAGCTTGGCCGAGACGGGAACCGTCAGCGTCGGTTCCGGCCGGAACAAGACACAGGAGCAGCAGTGGACCCTGTCCATGAGGGATCAGACCAGCGGCAAGGAGCGTGGAACAAAACCGTCGATTACAATTCGTCGCTTTCTTCGGCCGAGTGGATCATGGAGGCTCCATACAGCAACGGTATCCTGCCGTTGGCCGACTACGACCTCGCCACTTTCGTCCCCGGCGGTAACCCCAGCCTGAACTACAAGACCGAGGGCGTGATCATGTATGACCCGCACGGTCAGACCTCCAACATATCCACCCCGGGCAGTAACGGTTTCAGCACGGCTTGGGGCAGCGGTACAACCTTAACCCCGGTGTCGCCACCGTCCAGTTGACGGAGAAATACACAAAAGACTAAGCAAGAGGGGTGGATGCGGGGGGATCCACCCCTCTTTATATAAGCCCTCGCTGATCGTCAGGCAGCTTGCCTTCTTCGTCGATGGCGCCATTGCTGGCAGCATTCTCCTCGATATAGCGCAGAAGCCGTTTGGTGGCATTGTGCTTGGTGTCCATACCTGGCAGCGGCTCCAGGAAAGTCTTCTTGCATTCCAGACAGCGATAGCGTTTACGGTCAGCCGGGTGAGGGTGGCCGCAGGCCGGCAGATTTGAGGTGATCTAAGTGGAACCACGGGTGGCGGTAATCGGGACGGTCTTCGTTGACTGCAAGGGGTTTGCCGGAAGCACGTACCTGCCTTTGGGAAGAAACCTGGGGCGGGTCAGGTTCGTGCATGGCGGGGTGGGCCGAAACGTGGCGGAGAACCTCGCCCTTTTAAACTGCCAGACCCAGTTTGTTTCCACCGTGGACGATTCCGCCCTGGGAAGGGAGGTGGCGGACAGGCTGGGTCAAGCCGGTGTCAAGCTTGATTACCTATCGTTTGTCAGGGACGGCGGGATGGGGATGTGGCTGGCCGTGATGGACCAGAATGGCGGCCTGGCCGGTTCGATCTCCCAGATGCCGGACCTTGGCTTTCTGGAAGAGCTGATCGATAAAAAGGGCCGGGAAATTATTGAGGAGGCCACCCATGTAGTGCTCGAACTGGATCTCAACGAGCGCATCTCCCGCAAAGCGATCGAGCTGGCCCGGATCTCTGGTAAACGGATTTACGGCATCCCCGGGAACCTGGATGTAGTGATGAACAACCGCGACCTCCTGCGCAACATGGACTGCTTCATCTGCAACGACATCGAGATTGGCCGCTTGCTGGGAACCTCCCTGGCCGGACTTGGAGTCGGGAAGATTCAGGATATCCTCGTGGCGTTTACAACCGGGGCCGGCTTGCAATCAATGGTGATCACCCTGGGGGAGCGCGGGTCTGTTTATTACGATGCTAAAACAGGTGAAAGGGCTTATCAGCCAGCATTGAAAACCGAGGTCGTGGATTCCAGCGGCGCCGGGGATGCTTTCTTTTCCGGAACGGTGGCGGGGCTGATCAGAAACCTGCCGCTCGGCAAGGCGGTCGTCCTGGGCACCAGGCTGGCCTCCCTGACCATTCAGAGCGAAGAGAATACTGCGCCGGTGCGGCCTATATTGTAGCTTATGTTGCTCCGTGCTACAATAATTACAAAAAGGGGCTGACAACGATGAGCATAGCCATTCGTATCGACGACGAACTATACAAACAGGCTGAAGCCACGGCCAAAGCTGAATCCCGCACCCCGCCACTGCAAATTCAATATTGGGCCAAAATTGGCAAGGCTGCTCTAGACAACCCGGATCTGCCTATCGAATTTATTAAATCCATCCTGGCTTCAGAGGGCCAACCATCCGAACCGTTCGAATATCGTCGTAAATGAACATAGTCCAAAAAGGAGAATTCAAACGCGCCTATAGGAGGCTCCATGGCAACCAACTCAACGCAGTCAACACAGCCATCGAAAAAATTATTACTAACCCTCTGGAAGGCGAAGTAAAAAAAGGCGATTTGGTAGGTATCCGGGTTTATAAGTTTCAAGTTTTGGACCAACTGTTTCTAATGGCTTATGAGCACGACAGGGAGAATCTCACCCTTCGCGCTCTTGGGCCGCATGAGAATTTTTATCGTGATTTGAAAAAGTCGTAACGGTAATATGCGGGAGATGGTTGATTGGGCCGGGTGCTGTTCGTAGCCACGGTGGCCACCCATATCCGGGCGTTCCACCTTCCCTTCATCAAGATGCTGCAGGAGCAGGGGCACCAGGTGGAGGTGGCCTGCTGCCTCGACGTGCCGCTGGCAAGCCCGCTGCCCGGAGTGGCGATGCCGGTGTGGGGGATCCCCTTTGCCAGGTCGCCATACAGCCCGAAAAATACCTCGGCCTACTTGAAGATCAGGCGGTTGCTGCGGGAGCGTGATTATGATCTCATCCACGTCAACACTCCCGCGGCCGCTTTTTTGACCAGGCTGGCGGGGCGCAACTTGAAAACACCCGTGCTGTACATGGCGCACGGGTTTCACTTTTACGAGGGGGCGCCGCTGCTCTACCGGCTGCTGTACTACAACATGGAGCGCCTGGCCAGCCGCTGGACGGCCGGGCTGATCGTCCTCAACCGGGAGGACCTGCTGGCGGCCGGGAGGTTCGGCCTGATCGAGGGGGAGAACCTGTTCCTGGTGCACGGCGTCGGCGTCGACCCGGATTACTACTGCCCCGAGCCTCCGGGGCAGGCCCAAATTGACACCGGCGGCGGCATCCCGGAGGATGCTCCCGTGGCTGTCTGCGTCGCCGAGTTCACCCCCAACAAGAACCACGCCCTGCTGCTTGCTGCCTGGAAGATGGTGGCGGCAAAGACGCCTGCGGCCAGGCTGCTGCTGGTGGGGCGGGGAGAGATGGAAGAGGCGCTGAAAAGGCGAGTGTCCGAAGATGGCCTGTCGGGCTCGGTCCGGTTTCTCGGCTATCGCACCGACGTGCCGCGCCTGTTAAACAGGGCGGATGTGTTCGTCCTCGCCTCGCAGCGCGAGGGCTTGCCCAGGGTGGTCATGGAGGCGATGGCCTGTGCCAGGCCGGTGGTGGCGACGAACGTGCGGGGCAGCCGCGACCTGGTGCGGGATGGGGAGAGCGGCCTGCTCGTACCGCTGGGAAGGCCGGAGCCGCTGGCGGAGGCGCTGCTGCGCCTGATCGGCGACCGGGCGCTGGCCCGCCGGATGGGGGCGGCCGGCCGGGAGATGGCCCAGGAGTATGCGCTGCCACGGGTGCTTGCGGAGATGGACGACATCTACCGCCGTTTTTTGTAGTAGTTAGGCTTTGGCGGACGTATAATTATACCCCCGCCTGCTTGCCGGGAAACACTTCTGGATAAAGGGCGACCTACATGCCTGCCAGTTTTCGCCGCAGGCTTCTGATCTGATTCTCATGCTCACCGTACATCTCGTAGAATTCACGTTGGGTGTCTTTAATCTCTGCAACATCTGTCTTAAGCTCCTTGACATCGCCTTCGATAGCGGTGAGGCCTGCCTTCGATTCCCGTGACCCTGCCTTCGATTCCCGTGACCCTGCCTTCGATACGCGCTCCTGTCAAGGTGAGATTTTCAATTTTAGCATCATGTACTTCGACTGCATGCATGAGCGCTTTTATGAGCACGTGGTCCTCTTGTTGTTGAGCTTTAATTGGCTCTAATTTCTCATCTAGTTTCTCATCCAAAAGTTCTCTAATAGCAACCAGTAACTCCCTTTTCATTCGTATCGCCTCCCGCCAGTTTTTAGTATATCCCAGGTCCCTCAGTAGGTGCAACCATTCTTCTCTCATAGGTTTCTCAAGAATTCGTAGCCATCTTTCGCCTCCTCGCGATCGAACCCGACAAGAGACAGGAAAATGCAAAGTATCCGTCGAAGTGATATGAGTCATATCATTGATCAACATTCGGGTTGCCGTGCGAGTGGAGGCTGCCATGCGCAAGTCTTGGCTGCTGTGGGTTTTCCTGTTCATCATCGATGCCGGCCTGGTCAACCTCGGCTATTTGCTGGCCTTCCTGCTGAGGTTCGGGCGGTCGATACCTGCCAATAATTTTGGCCCGTTCATCGACCTGATCCCCTACATCAGCATCTGCGTGCTGGTGTTATTCTGGTTCTTCGAATTGTACTCCCCTACCTGGAAGCGGTGGTTGGAGACTCTCTACAGCGTGGTGATCACCGTGCTGTTCCTCAATGTCTCCGCCATGGCCGTCACCTTCCTGCTGCGCGGCTTTGCCTTTCCCCGGTTGATTTTCCCCAGCGCCGCCGTTTTGCAGATCTGCCTGCTCGGAGCCTGGAGGCTGTTGTGGCAGGCCACCCTCGACCACAGCGAGGCGGCGAAGAAGGTTGTGATCATCGGTGGCAACGGCCATGACCTTACCCTCAAGCTCGGCGCCCTGATCGGAAGGCGCAACCAGGTGATCGGCATCTTCAACTCTGCAGGGGAGGCGGGAGATGCCTTCAATGACGCCTTTGCCAGGGCGCAGGTGGTCTGCATCAACCCCTCCCTATCCAGGGAGGCCAGGGAGAGCCTCATCGCCAGGTGCCTGGAGGAGGACAAGGAGGTGCTGCTCGTTCCGGAACTATACGACATCCTGCTCCACAACGCCAGCCTCAACCGGGTGGACGACCTGGCCATCTTTCACATCGAGAGCCTGGCGCTGACGCTGGGGCAGCAGCAGGTGAAGCGCCTGTTCGACATTGCCTTCTCCCTGATCGGCCTGGTCTTGTTCCTGCCGTTCATGCTGGTGATCGGCGCCGCCGTGGAGTTCACGACCCCCGGCCCTGTCTTCTACCACCAGAAGCGGGTCGGCCTGAACGGCAAGACCTTCTACCCGGTCAAGTTCCGCACCATGTTCGACGATGCCGAGAAGGACCTGGGACCGGTGCTGGCCACGGCCAAGGACCCCCGGATCACGCCGGTCGGGCGGCTGCTCAGGCCGCTGCGGCTCGACGAACTGCCGCAGATGATCAATGTCCTGAAGGGGGAGATGAGCTTTGTGGGGCCGCGCCCGGAGAGGCCGTTCTTCGTGGAGCAGTTCTCCAAGGACATCCCCGAGTACCACTACCGGCTCAAGGTGAAACCGGGGATCACCGGCCTCGCCCAGGTGCAGGGAAAGTACAACACCGATGCCGCCGACAAGCTGCGCTATGACCTCTACTACATCCGCAACTACTCCCTGCTGCTCGACCTGCAGATCATCTTCCAGACGCTGCGGGTGGTGCTGATCCCGGAGGCGGCGGCGGGAGTCACCCTCGAGCGGGTGTCCGCTTGCGAGGGCGGCTCCTCCTCGAGATTTGAAATTCGAAACTAGAGTGAGTATGATCGGGCGCAGGGCAGTGTGGAGTGAGCGGAAATAACTTTATAACTCAGGCGCCTGCATAGAAGAGTTGAATAGCTTGGAGATGGCCTCTATCCCGGCGGCAGACATGAAATCTTTGAAGGCCGCGGTTTCCGCCTCTGCCTGAACCATCCTCTGATAGTTTTCCGTTGTGGTATCGATCCGCCGGCCATTCAGGAGCGAGAACTGGATCTGGCTGCCGGACGACTCCCATTCCAGGTAACCCGATTCCCTGAGCACTCTCAATCCGAGGATCACGGTGATCTCCAGCTCGCCCGTGCCTGCAGCCAGGTGTTCGAGGGTGGCGCCGTGGCCGCGGTCTGCCGCCTGCTTGAGGATGGACATCAGCCTCCTGATGAATGGCGCCTCCGCGGCAACTGCCGGATAGGCGAGCGCCAGCCGGCGGCATCCGGTCACGGCCAGCATCTCCCTGAGCACTGACAGGTGGGCCGGAACCGTCATGAGCGCCAGCGTCCCGCAGACCCTGAGGGAGTACCTGTTGGCGCAACCCACGGCCACCCGGGTTCCTTCCCCGAAGAGACAGAGATCACCCTCAGGCAGCGCCTGTGCCTGAGCCCCGGGCGATCTCAGGTCCACGATCTCGAGCTGCCGCTCGCCAAGCGCCGGTGGCGCCTCTGACCGGCGCTGCGCCGCCGACATCCCTTCGATCACCAGTTGGATACTGGTAGTGCCGTTGTAATCATTGCGGTTCAGGGTGTAGATCACGTCAGCCAGCAGATCGGCTTCAGGAGCCTTCCTGTTCCACCACCAGAGGGCGGTCTGAGAAGCGCCGTCCTTGTTCAACACCAACCGCTGGTGCCGTCCGCCGCCGATGCTCCGGCAGGCCTCGATCCTGACCGCCGTGGTGAGGAACCGGGGAGATGGGTTGCCCTCGCCGAAAGGGGCGAGCAGGCGCAGTTTCGTGAAGCTGTCGAGGCTCACCGACGTGAAGGGGATCTCGGCGTCCACGTCCGGTCCTTCCGCTGCGGCAACCCTTTTCAGGCTGCTGTCGAGTTCCGTTTTGAGGGCGCGGCGAAAGTGCTCGAGGCCTGACTTGCGCAGGGAAAACCCGGCGGCGCCGGCATGCCCTCCGAACCTGCCCAGGTGCCGGGCGACCCGCGACAGGCACTCGTAGATGTTCACCCCCCCGATAGAGCGCGCAGACCCGACGACAGTCTCCCCGTCTGACCCGAGGGTCATCAACGCAGCCGGCACGTTGAAGGATTCCACGAGGCGGCCGGCGGCGATCCCGACGATTCCCTGGTGCCAGGTCTCGTCGAACAGGACCAGGGAGCCTTCTGGCTCGATCCCCTCGAGGCCGTCGAGGACAGACTCCACGAGGCGCCGCCGCAGCTTGTTGTCGTCATCCACCCTCAGCGCCAGCGCCTCTGCCTCTTGCGGGTCGTCGCAGAGCAGCAGGTCGACGCTGGTATCGGGTGCGCTCACCCGGCCCGGGGCGTTGAGACGGGGGGCGATCTGGAAGCCGATGCCCTCCTCGTCCAGCTCGGCGATGCCGCCCAGCTTCATCAGGGCGGCGATTCCGGCGTATGGCCTCCCTGAATTGATGGCGGCCAGACCCCTCTGGAGCAGGTAGCGGTTCTCTCCCAGGAGCGGGACGACATCCGCCACCAGGCCGAGGGCCACCAACTGCAGGAGGCGTTCGTCCGCGGGAAGCGCCAGGCGCCTGCAGAGGGAGATGGCCAGAAAGTAGGCCACGCCCACACCGGGGAGCGACCGGCAGGGGTGACCGGGCGCCAGCATTTTCGGGTTCACCACCAGGCTGTCCGTGACCGCCTCCTCGGGGATCTCGTGGTGATCGGTGACGATCACTCGCATCCCAAGGTTCTCGGCCAGGGCGACCTCCTCACGGTTGCCGATGCCGCAGTCGCAGGTGAGCAGCAGGCGGCAGCCTGATCCGGCGAGATTCCTGATGACGTCGCCGTTCAGGCCGTACCCCTCGGTGAACCGGTTCGGAACGTGGTAGACGACATCCGCCCCCAGCGACCTGAGGACCCGCACCAGCAGGGCAGTGGCCGAGACTCCGTCCACATCGTAGTCCCCGTAAACGCATACCCGGGCGCCGGAGGCCAGGAAATCCGCCAGCAGCGCGGCGGCGTCATCCAGTCCCGGCAGTACCGACGGGTCGGCGGGGGTATAGCGGTCCGGGTCGAGGAACGCCCTGGCGGCCTCGAGGGTCCTGTAGCCCCGGTTCCAGAGGATCCGGGCGACCAGCGGGTCGTTGACCAGGTCAAGGATTGATTCGTACATGGCAGACCTCCACAAATGTCATTGTCAATAGGATATTTGTCGGGGTGGTTCTTGACGTCATAGGCTGAAGCGAATTTGTGGCGCAAAACCGGTGTCACCTAATAATCATTTCTTGAAAAAGGGTGCAGATCCTTTTCGGTGATCCACGAGAGATGCTTGATCTGCCTGCGTATACGCTGTATGATCATGTTATCTTGAAGAATACAGGAGGCAAGTATGATGAAAATACTCTCCGTACGTATACCAAACGAGCTAAAGAACATTATTGACGCCAGGGCTAAAGGCCAGCACCGTCAGCCGGCGGACCAGGTGCGGCGGTACCTGGAGGTGGCTATTATCGCCGAGGAAAACCCTGACCTGCCATTCTCGTTCATTGAGGGCATAATGGAGGCACAGGCGGAGTTGGATGCGGGATTGGCCGAACCGTATGAGTTTGGGGATGGCGTCGGCCGGTGAAGATCGAGGCGGCTCCGCGATTCAACAGGCTGGCGAAGAAACTTGATCAGATTGTGAAGCAGGCTCTAGACCGGGAGGTCAGGATGCTGATCGAAGATCCTTACAAAGGGGACTACAAGAAGGGTGTCCTGCGTAATGTTTTGGTTGAGAAGTTTGAGGCTGCCAACCAACAGTGGCTTCTTGCTTACCGGGTGCTGGAGAAGGATGGCGTCATTCAATTGCTCCATTTCGCCCGGCATGAAAACTTCTATCGAGATCTAACCAGGTATTTGAAGAAAGGCGCTAGCTGAACAACAGCTTTAGAGTTCGATGTCGTCCCAACTCAGCGAGAGGTCGTCGTAGTCGTCCTCTCCCGGCTCCACCGCTGATGCCCCGCCCTTGCCGCAGATGGGTGCGTACTCGCAGACCCGGCAGATCCGCTCGTCGGTGGCCGCCAGGAAGCTGTCACGGTCCTTGCTGTCGATCTCCCCGATCGCCTCTCGCAACCACTCCTCGTCCTGCCGGTAACGCCTCTCATCATATGGCAGGGTGACGGCGGCCTCCGGGTAGCGGGGGTTCCAGTAGGTCATCACCACGCCGTCAGGCGTGATCGGGCGTCCCCAGTAGCCATTGCCCGCCCTGACCATCAGGTACCGGTAGACGAGGGTCTGGAGGGTGCTCTCACAGAACTTGCCGGTCAATCTGCGCCGGTCGGTCTTCCAGTCGTAGATGTCGACCCTGCCGGGGGAGAGCACGACCAGGTCGTACCTGGCCACCAGCCGCACGGCGCCGTCCCTCAGCCTGAGTTCCTGCTCGGGCAGGAAGACCAGGTCTTTGACGACTGGACGGAAGCGGTACAGGGCGTCCAGCCATGTTCCGATCTCGCCGCCGTATCGCTCTGACTGACCGTCGGCGAAGTACCTGTTGGAGACGAGGTGGAAGTCCATGCCCAGTTCCACCTGTTCGCTGACCGGCCGCGGCCAGTAGAGCCCGTCCAGGTACCGCCTGCGAAACCTGAGCTGGCAGGACTGGTAGATGGATAGGGCCAGTTGGCTGTAATAGAAGGAGTACTTATCCAACATGGCCGTTCTCCTCGATGTAGCGCTGCAGCTCCTGGAACACCCTGCTCGGGGGCAGCTTTCTCCGCCGGTTGTCGAACCGGTGCGATCCGATCCACAGGTACCGGCGCGCCCTGGTCAGGGAGACGTAGAGCAGGCGCAGGTCCTCGGAAATCTGGTTGGCGTCGGCCCACTGCCGGATCTTGCCCTTGCCCGGATACTCCTCGCCCGACAGGTACAGCAACTGGGCGCGGGCCATAGCCAGGGGGTTCTTGTACTCCTCTCTCAGGTACCAGGACTCGCTCCTGTTGTACTGGCCCGGCTGCTCGAAGAACAGGTCGGGCGCCAGGCCGGCCACGATCACCGTGTCCCACTCCAACCCCTTGGCCTTATGCTGGGTGGCGAGGGAGATCACCCCCGGGCGGGGCTCGTACCCCTTGAAGTCCTGGAGGACGCCGGCCATGTATCTCAGGTTCGTCCGGACGATTGACCCCATCTCGCCGACCACCTCGAAGAGGCCGTATTCCGGGTGCTGCCGGAGCAGCATATTGACCTGGGCGCAGAGATTGTTGGCCAGGTCGCGCTCGCTCCCCTCCAGGCCGAGTTCGGATGCCAGGTACAGGACGAGTTCGTCGGGCCGGAGGTGGGACATCTCCAGCCAGCGCCTGATCTGCTGCAGCGCCTGCTGCAGGCGGGGCAGCATGCTGGCCGGCGCCGCCTCGGCCAGGACCGGCCAGTCCAGTTCGCTCCCGACGGGATAGAGCAGGTCCTCCGGGTTGATGCCTGCGATGAAATGAAGGAACTGGCCGTCGGCGTCATCCCTGATAACCGGTACGAGGACGCCCAGCGCCTCGTGGAGGCGGCTGCCGTCGCAGGGTTCGGCCAGGAAACGCAGCACCGTCCAGATGCCGGACACCCGGTGGAAGCCTTCGAGGTCATCGGGGCGCCCGCCCACGAAATCGAATTCGATGTCCCGCTCCTGCCTGAGCCTGCCGGCGATCCTCTCCAGAGAGGCATTCTGCCTGGCCAGGATGGCGATGGTCGCCTCCCTGCCGCCGCGGGCGAGGTCGATCGCCAGTTGGGCGGCCGTCATCTCCTCTTCCCTGTCATCACCTTCGCAGCAGAAGGTATGGATGCCGCGCCCGTCCACCACGGGGTTGGGATGGGGATCGCCGGGGTCGACGCCCCTGATCTTGCGGTCATCGAGGGCGTCCCTGCAGGGGCTGTAGGCGTAAGAGGACCTGACCCAGTCCACGAAGTGGTTGGCCAGGCTCCATGATCTCCCGGGTGCTGCGGCTGGCCACCTCGATCGGCTGCCGGGGGTGCTCGAGGCAGAACCGCCGGAACAGCTCGGGGTCGGTGCCGCTGAAGCGCATGATCCCCTGGTTGGTGTCGCCCACCCGGACCAGGTTGCCGTGCCCGGCGCTGAGCAGGCCGAGGATCTTCTCCTGCAGGGGGTTGGAATCCTGGGCCTCGTCCTCGAAGACGTAGGTCCAGCGCTCCTGCAGGCGCCTTCGCACTCCCTCGTCATCCCGCAGCAGGTGATAGGCGTAGAGAATGAGGTCCTCGAAATCGACGCCCGCCTGGCGCCGCTTGCTGCTCTCGTAGCCGTCCATGACCTCGAACGCCCAGTGCAGGAAACTGTCCGGCACCCCTTCCAGCCGCCTCCGGAGATCCCCCTGCTCCTCCGGGGTGAATCCCCTGAGCTTGATCAGCCTGATGATCTCCGGGATGAGGCCGGCCAGCCTCTGGCGCCACTTGTTCTCGCAATACTCGTTCAGGTGCTTAGCTGTCCGAGGAAGAGCGTCCACCGGCGGCGGTTGTCGTTCAGCCACCGCTCGACGAAGCCCCTGAGCAGCCGCGACCGCTGCTGTTCGTCCAGGATCGTGAAGGCCTCGTTGATCATCAAGTACTCCGGCCTCTCCTTGAGGATCATGGCCGCCAGGGAATGCAGCGTCTTGACCTGATACCCCCTGGGCGGCAGCGGGTGGCCGGAACGGTCGTCCCCGGCCAGGAACCCGGAGATCTTCCGCTTGAAGTTGGAGACGGCGGAGTTCATGACGGTGATGATCAGGATCCGCGCCCCCGGGTCCCCGGCCAGCAGCTCCGCTGCCAGGTAGGCCAGGCAGGTGGTCTTCCCCGATCCGGGCACGGCGGGAACAGCCAGGCATCCGCCCCTGTAGGCGGCCACCCGGTCCTGGCCTGGTCTCATGATCACCTGTCTGCCACCACGCTCTCGCCCCTATCTCCGGAGGAAGTCTCCGAAACTCGCTGCATATACATTTCTTGAAAAAGATTGCAGATCCTTTCATAAACCGGAGAGATGATGCCCCGGGTGTCCGGCGCGGGCCGGTTATGGTAAAGTATTACCCATACAACCAACTGCACAAAGAGGCCAACATGAAGAAGCAACAATTGTTCAAGGCGGCGGGCATTATCGCCGCCGCTACGGTCCTGAGCAAGATCCTGGGTTTTGGACGGGAAACCGCCATGGCTGCTGTCTTTGGGGCGTCCCACGTCACCGATGCCTACCTGGTGGCCCTGATCATCCCCGGGATGCTTTTTGCCGTCATCGGCACGGCCTTGACCACGACGCTGATTCCTGTCTATACCCGGCGCCTCCACGAGTCAGGGGAGCAGGCCGGCGGGCAGTTTATCAATTCGCTGCTCAATTTTGTGCTCATCGCCTGCCTGGCGATCACCGGCGCCGGTTTGCTGGCGGCCCCTCTGATCGTGCGGGCCGTGGCGCCGGGATTTCAGGGCGGGACCTTTTCCCTGACAGTCTCCCTGACCCGGGTGCTCCTTCCCACCATGCTCTTCCAGGGCGCCATCGCGGTGTTCGTGGGCTTGCTGCAGGCGAACCAGAGTTTCACCCTGCCGGCGCTGATCGGCATTCCTTACAACATCATTCTCATTGCAGCAATCGTGTGGGGCGGAAGGCATTGGGGAATCACGGCGGTAGCCGCGGGGATGGTGCTGGCAACGTTGAGCGAACTGTTGGTCATGGCGCCCGGGCTGCGAGGGATCCGCTTTGGCTACCGGTGGCTCTTGAACCTCCGGGACCCGGGAATTATCATGGTGGGGAAAATGCTCCTGCCCATCATCCTGGCAACCGGAGCGGGCCAGATGGGGCTGATCGTCGACCGGATGCTGGCTTCCGGTCTTCAAGCGGGCAGCATCGCCGCCCTGAACTTCGGGAACCTGCTGGCACAGTTCCCCCTGGGGATCTTCGCCGTGGCCGTGGCCACTGTCATCTACCCGACCTTTTCACAATTTGCCGCCGCCGGGGACCAGGCAGGCCTCCGGCGGGCGCTGGTTGGAGGGGTGCGCGTCACGCTCTTCATCATTGTTCCGACGTCGGTGGCGCTGATCGTGCTGAGGGCGCCGATCGTGAGAGTCCTTTTTCAACGGGGCGCCTTCGATCCCCGCGCCACCGGTTTGACAGCTTACGCCCTGCTCTTTTTTAGCCTGGGGATGGCGCCGATGGCGCTGCGAGACCTGATCAGCCGGGTCTACTTCAGCCTGCAGGACACCCTGACCCCGATGTGGCTCGGGATCAGCGCCGTCGCCCTGAACATCGGCCTCAATTTCTTGCTGATCAGGCCGCTGGCGCACGGCGGCCTCGCCCTGTCCACCTCTCTGGCAGCCCTGTTCGCCATGATCCTCCTCTTCGCTTTGCTCAGGCGGCGCCTCGGAGGGCTCGGCGGAAAGGAGATGCTTGACGGTTTCTGGCGGATCTGTATCGCCAGCGGGGTGATGGGGCTGGTGGTGGCCTGCGCCTGGGCGCCCCTGGCCGGCCTCTGCCAGGGGAGGGGCTTCATCCGGAATGCCGGCTGCCTGACCGTCACGATCCTGATCGGAATCGCCAGCTACGGGATCGCCTCATATTTCTTGAGGCTGCCGGAACTGGGTTTCTTCATCGATTTTGGCCGCCGCACCGCCAGGCGCATGTTGGCAGGCGGATCGTGATCAGTTGAAGGACGGGGTGTAGCTTTGGCTGACGGTAAGGCTGTTATGGTCGGTGACGGTGACGGGATAGCTTCCTGCCAGGGATGGGTCCTGCCCGATAAGGTACCACCGCTGAAGACCATGCCCGGAGGCGGGGCGCTTGGGATGTGACATCCAAGACGGGGGAAGTTTATCGCAGAATCAGGGATTAGGGGCGATCTGGCGCCAGGAAAACGTCTCTGATGGCGCCAGCGAAGAGATGCAGGTCTACGAGATTCTTTTGCAGATTCCGTACAGTATTTCCGGATCGATGCGTGCATAATCGTGAACGATGACGTTACGGAACTGGGCCATTCTTTTGAAGCTGTCCAATTTTTCTTGAGGCAGGTAACCGGCTTCGCAGAGCACGGCCATAACGTCTTTATAATCTTCCGGCTCGCGTAGTTTCAGATCGGCAATGATGTGGCTTCCGATGTCCAGGCAGGATTCCACTGCCATGTGGAGCGTTCGTTCGAGATAGCGCCGCAGTACTTTATTTTCTTTTAATTCTTTTAAGGTGATCTGCTTTTCTGCTTTCAGATCCTCAAGATACTCGGCTAGCAGCGCCAGCTTTTCCTGCAGAAGCATCTCGTCAACCACGCTCCTCACCAATCCCTTCCAGGACGGCTGTGTTGCGCAGTTGGTAAAAACGCTGCATGTCAAAATAGCGGCGGCGGGCGTTCACCTCGAAGTTGACGCGCAGACCCCGGTCCTTTTCCACAATAAGTTTGCCATATTTACGCACCTGGTACTGCAGTGGCAGCCCCGCCCGTTCAAGATCAATAACCTGAACGGAACGGCGGACGATTTCCTCAAGAGCGATCTCCAGGTCGAGCCTTCTTTCAAACCTGGCAAACTTACCGGCATTATCCGGGTTGTAGAGAATGGCGATGTCAACATCGCTGCCGGCGCGGGACCTGCCGCGGGCCAGAGACCCGAAAATATATGCCGCGGCAATGTCAGGTTGACGCTCCAGGTAATGTGACAAGGCGTCGATAATCTCATCCGGTGGCAGCAAGTCGTTTCCCTCCGCTGGCATTTCCTGCCCTCATTTTACCATGTCACCGGTAGGACGACAACCGTCTTCACCTGGGCAGTTCAATTGAGCAGGTTGTACTCGTGGTTTTATGTGGCGAAAAAGTCATTACATGCCATATCGAAAGCAATGCTGCCAGGCGGCCACCCCTGGATGCGACAACCCGGTCCTGGCCGGTTCCCGGTCTCACCTTGTTGACGCCACGCTTGACAAGACGATCTCCGGAAGAGATCCCTGCTGTTCAAAACCCAGGCCGTTGTAATCGCTCTGAACGATGGTCACCTGACCGCGGCAGCGGTACAGCAGCCCCCTCACCCTGAGGGCGGCGTTATGCCGCCTGATATCCTGCTCCGCCGCGTCGTTCCAGGTGCCGTTCCAGTCCCGCCTCATGACCTCGGGGTTGCTGAGTTCGCTGTAACCCTTGCCGAACCAGGACGTATCGGAGCAGTCAACCCAGAACTGGTGGTCTACCGATAGCCCCGACCGGAACAGTCCCAGGGGGGTGGTGAGGATCACCGCATCCGGCTCCGGCTCCTGGTTGGTAAAGACCTCGGCGGCCACGGTGTCCTGGGTGATTAGCCGAGGAAGCCATGGACCAGGGAACGCTCCTGCAGCTTCGGAATGTTCCGGTTGGCCCTGGCGAACTTGATGGCGGTGTCGATGACCTGCCGGGAGGCTGCTCGATGTCCTCCGGTGCGGTCACGAAGGGCGCCAGGATATCGCTGAAGATCCTCTGGAACAGGTTCTCGGCCTCCGGCGCCTGCTGCAACTGTGACACCACTTGCTTTGAACCGGTCATACCTGGCGCCGGCGCTGAAACCCAACCGCGCCCTCAGGCCCCGACTCGTCGATGTCCGGGAGCCCGGGAGCCCCTGACTGGAAGCAATGGCCGGCCAGCAGGGCGCTCCGTGCCGGGTCCAGGCCGAGCACCGTCCGGAAACAGAGGGAGAGGGACGAGGTGTTGCAGGGCCAGCCGGCGCCCGGCATGGCCAGCGAGGCGATGTTCACCAGCAACTGGGCGTAAGGCTCTTCCGAGAGCAGCCGGCGCCGGGTCAGGTTCTGCAGCCTGTACCCGGCCTCTCCGAGTTGCCGGGTGAGGGTATACTCCAGCACCCGGTCCAGAACGCGGGGCGATGACAGCGATTCCTGCCGGGAGGCGTGCCCTGATCGAGCAGGTCGATGATGCTCCTGCCAAGCTCGGCGATCATCCCGGCGCGAAAGTCGGCGCCGATGACGCGGTCTGCGATCACGCCGGCAGGCGCCGTCCTGCCTGCCTCGTACCGGATGTTGTCGTAGAGCGCCCCGGCGAGCCTTGCCGCCTGTTGACTGCAGCCGTACAGGGTGTCGAGCCGCTCC
>CAVYEE010000019.1:0-214787 GCA_963767365.1 uncultured Peptococcaceae bacterium | reverse complement strand
CTCAATAGAAGTAAAATGAAAAGATTAGATATACAAACACCTTGCATTTCATCGATTATTTACTTTATCCCTTTCATCGGATGAAGACTGATGGAGAATCATCCGCACGTAAGCCGTATAACCAAGGCCGAGATCGCGGGCATTCTTTTTGATTTTTAGTAGGTCTTCCTTCGGTATTCTTACCGAGATATGGGCCATCTCCGGCCGTTCGAAGATCACATCTGTATCTTCCCACTCCAGTTTTGTAGTATCGGTGTGGTCGAAGTATTCAGCCAAATCCCTGATTTCAGTATTCCCAAGGTTTTTCTTGTCAACGTTTTTTTCCAAGGTAGTATCTCCTTTCAGTATCAGTCATATCTCTGGCGGTGATTGGAAAAGCTGTACCACCACCTTTATAGATGAATATAAATGTGATATACCTTCCAGCTTCAGTGACGGCCAAACAGCGGTATATTTTATCGTTTGGAGAGTTATCTGCTTTTTTTAGCACTTCGACGGAGACATAGGAGGCGGCAAAAACTGCTTCTTCTACCTCTTCGGGAGAGATATTATGACGGGCTAAATGGTCAACCCTATCAGGTTTCCAGAGTATTTCCCCGATCTTCACTCTTCATTCAACTCCCAAGAACATTGTATCACAAAGTAACACAATGTACCACATTTTTCTTTAGTAATAAATGGTTTAAATGTGTGAGAGGACTTAATTTACCTGGATAACTGAAAGCTCAAAAGATCTATCAGTAGTGCAAAGTATATGTGTCCCACTCCCGGCACCATATAAGGTTTTCAAGGATCACTGTTGGCAATAGATGGAAGATGTTACCGATTTGCTAACGAATGCTACCGAAAGTTTTTAACGATGGTTCCTCCGGTTGCGACGGGGGATCTATTTTTATCTGAAAACAGTTTTCTCGAAACCATCAGCAACTTTTTACATCCTGCTGACTTAAACCTGGCGAGCGTGGCGGCCCCTCATTTTTCTTCTGACAACTAGTCGGGTAGCTTTGACGACATGGCAGGACACTGGGCGAAGGATGCCGTAAATGACATGGCTGCCATAGACCAGGGCTACACCGCAACGCATAATCAGGACACTTCTGGGCATCATGTACCCAAAAGGAGGCTGTCCAATGGCGACGATAGATAGCATCACGTTGGTTTTGGTCATTATCGGGGCACTTAACTGGTTGCTGGTCGGCCTGGTCAGGTATGACGCGGTGGCTACCCTGTTTGGCGGAGCCGGCTCTGCAGTCAGCAGAGTGATCTACATCCTGGTGGGGATCGCCGGCCTCTGGGCGATCAATCTACTCTTCAAGCAGCGGGCCGAAAACCGTTGACATGCTCGCAGCACCACTTTTCATACTGCCTGGAAGAAACCTGGCAAGGTCTTGGTGACCAACGAAGGCGCAGGTAGATATCCTTGTTCGCACCAGAGCGAGTCATTTTCGAACAGCAGGCCCTGGACTACTCGCTGGGAGACCGGTTGTACCAGGAATTTCGCAAACAGGGCCTGGAACTGGGTTTTACCAGTTCTCACAACCAAGTCAGAGGCATCCCCGGCAGGACCAGGCAGGAAAAGTTCTTCCGGGCGAAGCGCGCTCTGGTCGTAGGGGTCAGACGAAGCCAGGAGTTCGCTACCTGCCGCCCTTCGGCCCACTACCAACTGCCGCTGTGCACCGGCTGTCCGGGGCTCTGTGAGTACTGGCAATCCGGCGATAATTGAGCAATGGCGGTTCTACTCCTCGTCGTCGCTATTAAGGTCATCGAAAATGCTCTTTCCAGGTTCAGGATAAATCAGGTTTTTGCGATCACGAACGTCCTGCATGGCTCGTATGGTCGTTGCATTTGGTACATTAACCGGAAAGGGTAATAATCTTGCTAATAAAATTTACAATTAGCTGTGAAGCTGGGCGATTTTAAACGTACTTCAGCGAAACAGGAAACCATACAGGACAGTGTTTTGCAAATCTTGGCGACTCCCAATGGATTTACACTGCAAAACTTAAAATCCCGGGGGCTTCGCGGCCCGTGTGAGTTCAAGTCCCACTCCCGGCACCATTACCAAGGCTTTAAAGGATCGGCCAAAATCGTTTGCAAACGAATTGCAAACATCAGGATTCTCTCCGGTGCCGTCGGGAGATTTTTTTAGGCCGGTGATCGCTCTGTTGAACACATCTGTTACCTGACGCCTCTGGGGCACAGCACCCTATCTTCACCGCGGAGGCGATCGATGCAATCTATGCCCATACCCGGGGCATTGCCCGGGAGATCAACAACGTCTGCACGGCCTGCCTGCTGGATGCGGTCGTCAGGAAGGAAAAGCTGGTAGACAAGGTTAGTCGATTATTGATTCCCTTAGTTCACGCTTTCTTTACAATGGGCCAAAGGGTTCGTTTGATAATGTAAAAATGTGAATCGAAGCTAAACACATCATCGATGTTCATATTTTCCAGGATCATAAAGCTTATTGCATCAGTGTAGGATAGATCCTGATCGGGGTAATTTTTAAGAATGGCATGGGTTTTACTCTTCATGTCATCGTCCGGGAGGATTACTTTTAAATCCCCGGCTTTTTCCGACCGTTCGATAATACCGAGGAACCGAGTAGCCGAATCATAACTGACATGATAACGCAGCCAGATGTAGGTTTCCGAAACGACCGTCAGGCTGGTGATCAGTTTTGAACGCATTTCTAGCGATGTATAGAAAGTTTGTGACGCCTGGTGCATGGGATCGCGTTCATCTATCAAGGCGATAAAAGCGCCTGAATCAATAAACAGTTTATAGAGGTCTTTCGCCCCCATATAAGATCCTCCTTGTACTTGCGGGAACCAGTACCCGGTCCTTTAACCATGCCGATTAGTTCAGCCAAGGGATCATCTGAGCCTCCACGCAATTTTTCCTCTTCTGGTTCAGAAAGATTGATTCCCAGCTTGCGGAATAACTCCTTTTTTTGCTTGGGAGTTAGCTTACTTATTTCATCAGCCAATCTTTCAATAGCCAATTTATATCACCTCGCTTTACCTGAATTGTACCATGTCCTGACATCGAAGGGCAATTCACATAATGGTTTAGATGGGTTAGTTGCAAGGTTGCCAGTACCTGTAGACAAGATGGTCTCGACAAGAGATGTTTAGTGAGGGGTGGATCAGGTTCAAAAGATGGAGCTGTTGCCAACCTCCCGGGGCAAGATCATGTACTATATGGGCAAAGATAAAGTTGGTCTCTATGTTTATAGAGTGCACAGCTTCTTGATGCAGTATAGGTAGTAGCCTTGTAGCGCCTGATCTTCTGCAGATCCACGTCGTCTGCCGGGTTTTGAATCAATAGCCGATCCCGAACGGAACGCCTTAGAGCTTGATGCAAAAGACGGTGGTGATGCTGGACCGTGTATTCTTTGAGGCCTTCCATAGTATGGGCAGGACTATTCCCCTATATTGTGGAATCTTTTTGGAGGGAGTGATATGGCAATGGCGATAGGTAGACCATTTTTAAAATGGGCCGGCAATAAGTATCATATCCTGCACCATATAAAGGCAATGTTACCCTCCGGTAACCGCCTGATCGAGCCTTTCGTGGGCTCCGGGGCAGTATTTCTCAATACCGGTTATGAGGAATACCTCCTGGCTGACAACAATGAGGACCTGATCAGTCTGTTCCTGACCCTTCAACGTGAGGGAGAATCCTTCAGCGACTACTGCCGATCGTTTTTTACCGAGGAGACCAACACGGAGAGCCGTTACTACGAGTTGCGGGAAGAATTCAACTCCACCTCAGAATCCAGGCTAAAAGCTGCCCTGTTTCTCTATCTCAATCGTCATGCCTACAACGGCCTCTGCCGTTATAACTCAAAAGGCGGCTTTAATACGCCTTTTGGTCAGTACACCAAACCATACTTTCCCGAACAAGAGATGCGGCGCTTCGTAGACAGGGCCAGGCGGGCGACGTTCAAGGTGGCTGATTTCAGGGATACGATGCGGCTGGCGCGGAGGGGAGATGTGCTTTATTGCGATCCACCCTATGTCCCTCTGAGTGCAACATCCAACTTTACCAGTTATAGTTCAGGGGGTTTCGGCAGAGAGGACCAGATCGCATTGGCGGAATTAGCCAAGGAGCTGTCCGGCAGGGGGGTGCCGGTCCTGATCTCCAATCATGCCACGGAGTTCACACTGAATGCCTATAAATCTGCCAGGATCGAGCAGTTCGATGTTCAACGGTTCATTAGCTGCGATGGTGATAACCGGGGCACGGCCAGGGAAGTCCTGGCCCTGTTTGGCGAGGAAGTGATCGTTTGAGCGATGAACCAAAACAGGGAAGGCTGGCGAACAGCGCCGGCAGTGCCCGCATACCTCTCCACGCCTCAAACTACCTGTGGTTGATATTCACAGGCAAATTCTTCTTATTGTGTTAATAAAAAAAGGATTATGGGCAGGGGTGGAGAAATAACTTTTAAAAGCCTAAATAATATTGTTTGCCGTATGATCTCAAAAAGATCCAAATGAGAAAGTAACGAAAAAGCAGATACAAGATGTGCTTCTTAGGAGAGGAACAGATGAGCTGGAGAATAGGCCCGGTGGTCTGTGCATTGTTAGCCCGTATGCGCCAACTTCTTGGCGCTAATGAGTATGTATTTAGGGCCAGGAGAGGCTCGAGAAAAACCTCCGCGGCAAGGCGCCGGCATAGGGAACTGGTGTCGGTAATCGAAGCATTGCCTGAGATCCATAGAGCAAGCAGGAGACCGCGAGGCCGGCACTCAACCAGATCGGTGGGTGAAACAACAGGGCGCATTATGCGGCGCCTTACTGCCATTATCTCACATGTCGGCCTGAGTGCTGGAAAATGGTGCGTAAACGCAACGTCATCCTGCATCCATTTTAGCCCCGGGCAAAGTGCAAGGAAATGGGGCTGTGAGGCCTGGGACTGGATGCGGCAGGACGCTCTTGCGACGCGGCGCCGGCTGAGCGCAATGCTGCCGGCTGTCAGCGCTTGGCGCCCCGGCAAGCTGCAGTTGGAGTGGCGGGAGTTGATCACCAAGCCCGTCGTCATCGCTGCCGCAGCCGTTTTCGTTTTGGTCTGCGGGAGCTTGCTGCTTATTGAGGGCCGCCTGGTCTATGCCGCCGTGTATGGCGGGCAGGAGATCGGGGTGGTGGCCTCCCGGCAGGTCGGGGAGGCACTCGGGGCCCAGGTGCAGCAAGACCTGGAGCGCCAGTTGGGCCAAACTGTTTTTCTGCCGGCCCCTCTGACCTACATCGCCTGTAGGGAGCCCTACTCTTCTCTCAGCCCCCCCGGCGAGTTGACCGAGTCAATCCGCAGCCTGCCCTGGATGACCGATGATGGACCGGTCCTCGTCAATCAGGAGCCAGCCCTGGCGGGGGCTGATGTTGGTGTCGTGAGCGAGGCGTCCGGCCAGCCAGAGCCCCGCCCGGCGGCACAAGGGATGCCGCGCCAGTTGGCCTACGGTAGCGCCTCCCGGGGCTCCGGCAGCGATACACTGGTCTTTCAACGGGAATTACGTGACCAGGAGGAGGAAGCCAAAATAGCCGCCGAAAACGGTCCGGTTAAGAGCGTGAGAGGCATAGCTCAAATCGCTCACCCCGTGGCTGTGGGGTCGGCCGGGATTGACTCCATGATCAGTTATGCCGAGAGCTACATAGGAACGCCATATGTGTGGGGTGGGACAACCGCAAGACCGGGGTTCGATTGCTCGGGTTTTGCCCAGCATGTCTTTGGTCATCTTGGAATTAAGCTGGAAAGGACTTCTCAGGAGCAATATCTTGAGGGCGCACCAATACCAGGAAACAATCTTGAACCCGGTGATCTGGTATTTTTCAGCACGTACACTTACGGGGCCAGTCACGTGGGAATATACATCGGCAGTGGCCTGATGGTCGACTCTGAAGTGTCCGGAGTGATTATTGACAACATTACGAATAGATATTGGGCGTCTCGTTATCTTGGGGCGAGAAGAATAGCCCAAATCTGACACTCCACATGGAGAGTGGCTGGGTCGTAGCGGTTTGGCCCATTTTGTTACCTCCTTGGTGGATGGGGGTCAGTGTTCAATTGCCAGATGGGGTCAATTGATCACTGCCACTGACACCCTCAAAAATACATTAAGCTTACAGTATTTAATACAGATATCGAAAACAATCATCTAAAAGTCTTGGGCGTTTTCAATAACTTCATACCTCTGTCTACGGGGAGCGGCAGCCAGATTCCTAACAGAGATAATCATGTTGGGATATTTCCTCAGACGAGTCCAAGCCCCCAGCCAATACCTCTACCTAATACTATACAATCGAGCTATTACCCTGAATGAAGCTTAGGGCTTCTTTTGCCATAGCCACATATGATCTCATGAGCGTTGACCTCTCCGTTGCGACCGGAGGAATTTTTTTGGTCCATGCTCCCCAGGCGTATAATGCAGGGGGACAGGAGCGGCCCTGCAGGACGCCTTGGGATGGCGCTAGGGCCGTAGCCGCTCTTATCGCACCGCTTCAAAGAAGCGGGGGGCATTAGAGCGGGTAGCCCTCGGTAACTGTCTACCACCGGGAGGCGTATTTGTTGAAAAGGAAGTTCAACCCGGCTGGCTTTGTGGTCATCATGCTTCTTATCATAGGCGCCGGATGTGGAGGCTGGCAGTTGCTTTTGGCCGGTACCGGACCGGCGATACACTTGCTGCCATCGCTGGTCCGCGACCGTCTGGCGGCCCACGGGGGCGTCTACGTGCCGCTGTCCCGGATGCCGCTTATGCTGCGGGAGGCAGTGGTAGCCACCGAAGATCAAAGCTTTTGGAGCAACCCCGGTATCGACCCGGTGGGTATTGCCAGGTCTATCGTGGTGGATGTCTCCGCCGGGAAACTCGAACAAGGGGGTAGCACCATCACCCAGCAACTGGCCCGCGACATGCTGCTCAACCCCAATAAGACGCTGGGGCGCAAGATTAAGGAAATGCTGCTGGCCCTGGTTGTCACCCACTACTATTCAAAGGACACCATTCTGGAAATGTATTTGAACGAGATCAACCTGGGGCACGGAGCCTACGGGGTGGAAAGGGCGGCCCGCGTCTATTACAACGCTACACCGGACTCCCTGACTCCGGCCCAGTCCGTTATGCTGGCGGGACTGCCGCGCGACCCATCCCTCTACGACCCGTTGGTGAACTGGCAGGCGGCCCGGGAACGGCAGCGGGAGGTCCTTGACAGCATGGTGGAAGCAGGATACATCAGCGCGGGCAGGGCCGATCAGCTTTATGCCCAGCCCCTCGGCCTGTCCCACTAGACTGGAACCTGTGTCCATTATCATAGCCAGACAATTTCCGGCGATACCGGCTCTGCAGTTCCAATTAATCAAGGGCATGAATACCAGCGATAGAAAGGGGTGATTCACAACATCAGAAATAGAAATGGTAATTCCTCTATAAGTGATATTCCTTCGGTAATCGAGGAGACAACAACTTCGCTCACTTCCATGCAAACGGGAAGATTATAGCCTCCAAAAAGAAACTTTTCATCACCTAACTTCTTGAATGGATAACCGATCCGAATTAAAAAATTTAAAAGATTGCTCTCGATAACAGCATAGATGTGGGTGATTCCACTTTCCAAGCACCAGGAAAATAGAGTGTGCAACAGGCCGGTAATAACTTCGGAACCCCTTGTCTCCTTAGCTACTGCCAGGCGAGATATTTCGGCATAGTGGATAATGTGCTCGGGCACCGTTATGCCAAAAATATTTATAATAGGTAAACCCAACTCCGAGGGGAAGATGGCGCGAACCGTCCCGGCAACCTCGTTATTTTTTAAAGCCAGGAAATGAACCGAATGTGCATCGAATTCGTCGATCTCTCTGCCGTCCGGGTAATCATCTGCCTTAAACCACTGTTTTTCTTTGCAATAAACTTGATAGCGCAGCCGCAAAATCTCATCCATTTCCCAGGTATCGGTAACCAAGCGATATTCAGCCATTCTCACCAGCCCCCTCATATTGAATACATAATTTATCTTATTCCCATTATTTAAAAAGGTGAAAGAAAAAGCTGGATCCAGATGGCAGGCGCCATAGGGAGAGCGGTGTTGACGATCACAATATATGGCAATTACATATAATATGGGGAAATTGCTATTGCTCCATCAACGGGTGCCCGCTTGCGGGCGCGACCCGAAAGGGTACCCCGGCAGAGGTCACCACTAAGGTGGCGCATTGCTTTGCACAATTTTCTTGTGAAGACGGGGCGAGGAATGATACAGATGGCTGACACATCCGCTGCCGGTGGCGGCGGCGCTTATCACTACGGCATGGATACTTCTCTATATCCAGGAGACGCTGTGATGCAGGCCTGGTGGAACTGTTCGCCATTTTGCTACACAGGTTTCTATCTCGCTCCTGCTCCATACCATCAGGACACCAGTTGGATGAACAAGAGGCCGGTGTTGCTCAGTCATGGTTGGGGGTTCATGCCCGTATACGTCGGTCGCCAGACAGACAGTTCTTACCTGGATACGGGAACGGGCGCCAACGAAGCTGATCAGGCCGCCAGCCTGGCGAGGTGCGCCGGTTTCCCCCCCCAGACCATCATTTTCCTCGATATTGAAACCTCGCAGCCATTGAGCGACAGATATCTGTCTTATGTTATCGCCTGGGTCAATGAGCTCAGGCGCAAGGGCTATCAAGCGGGGATATACTGCTATTCGCCTAACGCCAACCAGATCAGGCGCTCCCTCTTCACGCATCACCCGCCTGGTATCTGGCGTCCGGCGGAATTTTGGGTGGCCCGTTATGTTGAGCACGGCTTTCCACCATCCATCCCTAGACCGGCGTGCAGCGGGGTGCCATTTGCGAGTGTCTGGCAATTTGCGGGGGATCTAGATCTGACATATGGGGGGTATACTAGCGCGGTTGATCTGAATACTTCTGTTTATACCGATCCATCGACATTATCGAGAGACTTTTCAGGGAGGCGCTGAAAGGACGATGACAAAGGCTGGGGGAGCTGAGGCATGCGGCTCTGCAGCCAGGGGCTTTATGATGCGTTCCGATTCTGGGCATGGGTTGCCATCCGCATGAATAAAATAATCAGACAAGCCATGTCCAGGAGGTGACCACTATGCCGGGTCATGTGGCGGTAAGACACCAGGCTGCCACTTGGCGGGCCTGGAGGCCATCGTCTTTGCTGCCGCCAACGTGGGTGCTGATCTTCCTGATCCTGTTATGGGGAGTGTTGCATGTTCCGCTCCTGATTTCAGCGCAGAGTGATTCCTATCGTACGATCCTGGCGTGGGGGTTGCCCGATAACCCGCAAGAGCATGGGAACGGGCAGCCATCGCTGAATATGGTCATCGCCGGCTTGACCGGAGTCGATCCCGGTTCCCTGTCCGGTATTCTCAGGAGCGGATTGGCAGATGCCAACGAGATGGCGCTGCCAGGCAGTGGCACGGTAGCAGCAGTAGTACCGGCAACAGAGGCGAGCCGCTCCTCAACCTGGCTTGAAACATCGTCGTTAAAGACATCACAGTTGTCGCAGCAGCCGGCCGCCCAACCGAACAACCGGAGCGGGCATGGTGTCCTGGCAGGTAAGATCGTGGTGCTCGACCCCGGGCATGGAGGTAATGATACCGGAACGATCGGGCCGGATGGCATTGAGGAAAAATGGGTCACTCTGCCAATTGCTACCAAGGCAGCACAGGTGCTCTGGCAGGAGGGCGCCACAGTGATCATGACCAGGACTGGTGATACCAATCCAAGCCTGTACGAACGCACCGCCATTGCCAACCGTGCCGGGGCGGATGTTTTCGTAAGCATTCATGGCAACTCATACATAGCAGACCGCACCATCGGTGGCACCGGAACCTATACCTACTCCCCATTCCCGGGCACTCCCGTGGGGCAGCATCTGGATGTCCGCCAAAGGCTGGCAGACTGCCTGCAGAACGCCCTGGTTGACACACTAAAGCTGCACAACAGAGGGATTTACGAGGACAACCTGGAGGAACTGCGTAACGCCCAAATGCCCGCAGCCCTGGTGGAGGTAGCATTCCTCAGCAGCCCCGTGGAGGAGCGCCTGTTGAGCAACCCTAATTTCCAGCAGAAGGCAGGGACCGCCATTGCCCAAGGCATCACCGATTTTCTGACAGGAGACTAGCGCTCATCCAGTGCGTGGGCGCAGTCTGCGCTACTCTGCCCTGCGTCCTTACGGGAGCAACAGCCGGTGGTGCAACAGGATGCTGAGGCCTGTCTCAAAGTCGGGCTCAAGGCGCCATTTCTCTAAGGCAAAAACAGGTGCAAGGCAACGGCAAGGAGCAAGATTCCTGATATCATCGGGGCATAGGCCTCTGCCACCCTCCCCATTTTTCCATCCAGGTTAATCGAGTTTTTCCCGATCACCAGGAGCAGTCCCAGGATCACCATGGTAGTGGCAAGACCTACGCTGAAGACCAGCACGAAGATGACACCCAGCAAGTCCTTTCCTGTGCTGACCAGCAACAGCAGTAGCGCAAAGGCATCGGAACAGGGTACGATGCCGCCGGCAAATCCGGCGCACAATAGGCTTTTGTCGCCGCTGCCTCCGGTATTGGACAATTCATGGCTGTGAGGATGAGCATGCGGGTGTAAATGTGGATGACAGTCTGAGTGAGTATGGCTGCGGCTATGGCCCCGAAGATTATGCCACCCTGTTCTGATCAGGTTCAAGGCGAGGATAGCGACGATCAGCGCCCCGATCAGTTCAAAATAGGGAAGCGTCTCTGCGAGGGAATGTTTCTGATCGATAAACAGAAAGATGAAGCCGAGGAGAAGAACCACAACAGTGTGGGTAAAGGTGATCGACCCCGCCAGCAGCAGGACATCACCAAAGCCGCTCTCCTTTTTACCGCCGAGACAGACGGCCATCAAACTCTTGCCATGCCCTGGCGCCAAGGCATGCAACCCTCCCGCCAAAAACACGAGCAGGAAGGCCATGGCCAACAGGCTGCCGGTTTTAGCATTCAGGATAGTGTCGAGCAGCCTGCTTGACAACATGTTGATCTGTGCCACTATCCGGTCTAAAAAACCTTGGCTGGCCGCAGGGTTAGGCATGGTTGGTTGGGAGAATATGCCTGGCGTGTTGTTCTTCGCAATCGACGGGGGCAGCGCCGCCTGGCGGTTGGCGTCCTGATTGACGAGCTCAACATAGGCATCTGAAAAAAAGCCATTACCATCTTGCACCCTCAGGAGAACGTAAGCCATCTGCAAATCATCATGCTGATTGTATTGATGCTGGACGACAGGCTGGTCGCTGGATGTCTGATCGTCAAAGTCCCAGGTATAGCTGACGTTTTTAGATGATGCCACACTCCTGGTGGCATCCAAAGAAACCGGTTTGCTGAAAGGCAGTAGGACTTCAGACTCTTGCTCTCCATTGGTCAGGATGACTGCTGTTGGCAATTGGTAACCCTTGTATGGCAAAATCTGTACCAGCGCTGATTCGATCAACTGTGGCTGTTCGTTGCTGTATGAGGCGACTATTTTCACCACGTAAGACCCCGGCCTGGTGTACCGGTGGGTGTTTGTCAGTCCCTGGGCGGTTGTGCCGTCACCAAAATCCCAGTTGAAGGCTGTCTGCCTCAGGACAGACGGAGAGACCTGGAGGGGTACGATATCTATTTCAAAGTTCAGGTCCTGATTGACAAGATAGTCTTCCGGGGCCATGTCTTGAGGCACGTCGAAAAAAGGAGAGGTAAACAGGACATTAAAATAACCGGCATACTTGCCGTCAATCTTGAAAAAGCTCGGCTGACCCAAGCTATGAGCCTGGGCAGCAACGGCAAAAATAAAGACAAAGAGAATGGTCAGGCAAAAGATTAGAGGCGACCTATAGGTTTTAATCAGACTCACTCCAAAACTTTGCTATAGCATGTCCCCTCTAGTATAACCCATTTATCAACTTTATTACTATTATTTAGTAAATTTAGGGTTGCTGAGGCAGCCCGGCGCCTGGGTTTCTCCCCGATGGCGCCGGGGAGTTTTTTTGTTCCAACGATTTTTTTTGTTTATATTTTGCCAAATACTGAAATAATGGTAGAATTACATGTTGTTATCAATAAGGGGAGTGAAAATATTGTTGCCATTTACTGAATTAAACTTGTCCAACCCGGTGTTGCAAGCGCTTAACAACATGGGGTTCGAGGAGACGACCCCGATCCAGGAACAGGCCATCCCTGTTGCCATGGAAGGTAAGAACCTGATCGGACAGGCCCTGACGGGGACCGGAAAAACCGCGGCCTTCGGTATCCCCATGGTGGAGCGCTTCAGTACCGACGTGGAGCAGATTCAGGGAATCGTGATCACTCCGACCCGGGAACTGGCAGTCCAGGTGGCGGAGGAGTTGAACCGGATCGGCCAGTTTAAGGGAATCTCTGCTCTGCCCATTTACGGAGGCCAGGATATCGAGCGCCAGATCAAGGCCCTACGCAAGCGGCCGCAGATCATCGTGGGCACGCCAGGCCGCCTGATGGACCATATGCGGCGCCGTACCATACGCCTGCAGGAGATCAAGGTGGTGGTTCTGGATGAGGCCGACGAGATGTTGAACATGGGCTTCATCGAGGATATTGATAAGATCCTGCAGGAAGTTCCCCCGGAGCGTCAGACCATGCTCTTTTCCGCTACCATGCCGCAGCCGATCCAGGAGATTGCCCAGCGGTTTATGAAAGATCCGGTGAAGATCGGAATCAGGACGAAGGAATTGACGGTGCCCAGCACCGAGCAGTACTACATGGAAGTGTATGAGAACAAGAAGTTTGACGTGCTGTGCCGCCTGCTGGACATCCAGTCGCCGGAACTGGCCATTGTTTTTGGCCGTACTAGGCGGCGGGTCAGCGAACTGGCAGATGCTCTCGGCAAGAGGGGATATTCGGCGGAGGGCCTGCACGGGGACCTGTCCCAGGCCCAACGGGACACGGTGATGCGGCACTTCCGGGAGGGAACCATTGACGTGCTGGTGGCTACAGACGTGGCCGCCAGGGGATTGGAGATCAGTGGGGTAACCCACATCTACAACTTCGACATCCCCCAGGATCCGGACGGTTACGTTCACCGGATCGGCCGGACGGGGCGATTGGGCAGGCCGGGGCAGGCCCTCACCTTCGTCACGCCCCGGGAGATCGATTACCTTAAGGTGATCGAGTCCGTGACTACCGGCCGGATCGTGCGAAAGCAGGTGCCCACCAGCACCGAGGCGGTCAGCGGCCTGCAGCAGTTGGCCATGGAAAGGCTGATGCAGGTGGCGGAATCTCCGGATGTTGAACAGTACCGGGGGTTTGCCCGGGAACTGCTGGAGGAAACCGATTCGGTAACACTATTGGCTGCTGCCCTGAAGATGCTCACCCGGGAGCATGACACTACCCCGATCCAACTGACGGAAGAGGCGCCGCGCCGGATGAGGAAACCGAGAACAACAGCGAGAGCTACAGCATCTCCGCCGAGAAAACCCAACAAAGCGGGTGGGAACTTGAGCAAAGAAGGCCGGCACCGTAGCAGGAGCCAGCAAAAAAGCGGCTATAAAAGCCGCCTGTAATGAGGAAGCCATAGCCTTAATGTATCGATTGGCAAACGTTAATCGCCACTACGACGACCATGAAGACAACATAGAACCGTAGCCCCCACAAGAATATTTTTAACCCGAGACCAAGTTTTCGCTCGCTTAAGTATTGCATCCTTTTTTGGCTTTCCTTATATTCTTGAAGGGCGTTTTTAACCAGTTGCGGTTTGAGCCTTAACTCCGAGAGGATCGCTTGATGATCCTCGGCTGGTTGTAACGATCTTACAGCATTCACGATGAATCCTCCCCTCATAAGATCAGGTGTCTAGCGAAACGGCTCCTAATTCATTTAACTTCGCCAACCAGAAGGAGATTGAACTCCCCCTGATGTAATAATTTGAACCTGCCACCTGTTGAGGTGGGGGACTTCATCGCGAAGTTAAAAATGTAAATTCGGAAAGATGGTGCTCAAGGCGTAAAGCAACCCGGCCAGGGCGACAAATATGCCAACCCCGATTCCCAGTGCATTTAGCAACCAGGTGTTCTTGTGCTCGCCCATAACCTCTTGGTCATTTACGAGCAGCAACAAAAAAGCAATAGCAGGCGGCATGGTCAAGACAGCAAGAACATTAACCACCAGCACGATGTAGATCAGTGGGAAACCCGGAATCATTACCACCCCGCCTGCAACCAACAGGGACGCAAACAATACGCCGTAAAACGATCTGGCCTCCTGAAACGATTTGTTCAGGCTGCCGGCTTGCCTTCGCACTTCGGTGTAGGCATATGCCGACGACGTGGAGATCGTGGTAGCCGCCACCAACCCGGCTTCCAAGATGCCCAGAGCGAACATGGCGCTGCCAAAATATCCCACGTAAGGAACCAGGGCTTGCGCAAACTGGGCTGCTCCGAACTGACTCGCCTCCATGTGATGTACAAACAACGGCGCCGTAGCAATAATGGTGGCGATGGCGGCAACGGCTGCCAGAAGCGCGCCCAGGGCCGTGTCCATCCGTCCATGATTTACGTCGTGCATTGACAATCCCTTGTCAGCCACCGCGCTTTGCTGAAAGAAAAGCATCCATGGGGTAATTGTGGCGCCAATGTCTGAGAGCAAGATCAGGATCGTGGTTGCGTTCACTCCCCCGGGCAATGGGCTGAAAGTAAAGAACGAGTGGGCAACGGCGCCCCAGTTCGGGTGGGATAAAACGGCTACCGGAATGAAGATCAGGTTGAACATCGCCAGGGCCAATACGGTACGCTCCCACGACCAGTAACGGCGGAAGGAATAGGCGCCGGTGATGACGAGAATGCCGCCGCCTACCGCAACGTAGCTGGGCACACCGAAAAATCCGGCTCCGGCAACAATGCCGACGAACTCTGTCACCAGCGTCAGAAAGTTTGTAAACACAAGATCGATCATGGCGAAATTTCCCCAGAAGTTACCAAATCTTCGATAGATGAGTTCTGCATGCCCTGATTTGGATATTGCCCCCAGGCGGACCGTAATCTCTTGCGCCACGTAGGCCATCATAAACGTTAGCAGAACGAAGGGAAGAAAAAAGCCGATCCCGAACTGCGATCCTGTGGCTGCGTAAGACAACATCGAAGGGGCATCGTTCTCGCCCAACATCACCAAAATACCGGGTCCGATCAACAACCACACCAGGGGCAACCAGCGGCGATGCTTCCTGGCATGAAGAACCCGCAACCTGTCCAGGGCCCTGGCAGTGTCTTCCCGGTTCGTCATGTCGACAGAGGCTTTAATCTCGAAACCCTTTACTCCTTGAATTTCAGCCTCATTAGGCAAAACCAATCACCAGTCCCTTTCCCCTGGCTAAAATGTTTACCCGCGTCTAAAATTTTTTATCCACGTGTAAGATATGAGAAGAGGCGTAAAATGGTACCGACAGACAGGCTGGCCCTGCCGGCATCGGGGGAGTGTTCAACTAGTTCTTGGCTTCAGTGGGGGATTGCCTTCCCCCACAGAAGCTTAGAAATAGTTAATTAGGGGCGTAGCCGCTCTTATCCCACCGCTTCGAAGAAGCGGGGGCATTAGAGCGGGTAGTCATCTGTGGTACATGTGGGCATTTTGCGAAGAGGTGTTTCCCGGTACCTTGAAATTGGGAGGCAAGCGAAGTTAGACTTTGTTGGTTCTTCGCCAGATCTTCATTTTTTCGGCTTCCCTGATCAGCTCATCCCGTTTGTCTGGATGGGCTATATTGATCAGTCTTTCAGCCCGTTCCCAGGTTGTTCGCCCGGCCAGGTCCGCTTTTCCGAATTCGGTAATAATGAGATGGGTTTGTGTGCGGGGGACGGTTACTATAGAACCCTGGGGAAGCATGGGAACAATGCGTGACTGCAAATTCCCCTGCTTATCCCGGAAACTGGAGGTGCAGCAGATAATGGCCTTCCCTCCCCGGGACATGTAAGACCCGGTGGTATAATCCAGTTGTCCGCCCGTCCCGCTGATCTGACGCGGGCCAGAGGATTCGGAGGACACCTGGCCGAACAGGTCTACTTCCGCACAGTTATTAATGGCGACCATGTTATCATTCCTGGCGATGTTGGCAGGGTCATTTGTGTAGTTGACCGCATAGGCGGCAAGTCCCGGGTTGTTGTCGATCCATTCGTAGAGGAAGCTGCTTCCCGCGGCAAAAGTAAAAATGGACTTGCCCGCATCAATTCCCTTATACTTGTTAGTGAGCTTACCCGTCTCGTAAAGGTGGTAGAAGGCGTCAACCATCATTTCGGTGTGACAGCCAAGGTCTTTGAGATCTGATTCGGCCAATAACGTCCCCACCATATTCGGCAATGCCCCGATGCCCAACTGGATGCAGGAGCCGTCCACCATTTCCTCAACTATGTGCTGCGCGATCTTCTTTTCGACGTCTGAAGGGGCCGCGGGCGGGATCACTTCTACCGGAGACTCCGCTTCCACAATATAATCCACGTCGGAAATATGGATCCGCTCTTCACGGCCTCCCAGCGCCCACGGCAGGTCGGGATTGACTTCCACGATCACCTTCTTTGCTACCTCGCATATGGCAGCGGTTGCCGCCACTCCACAGTGAAAGTTAAAGTATCCGTGCTTATTCATGGAGGCGACTCGCAGCATGGCCACGTCCACATCGTCAAAAAGGCTCTTTCGATAGAATAGCGGCTGGTTTCGAAGAATCATCGGTATGTAATTGACTATACCCAGATCGTGGTGTTTGCGGTCTGCTCCGCTAAAATGCCAGGAGTTAAAAGTAAAGGTTTCTCCTTGCGGGTCCTGTTTCCAAACCTCGTGCACCTTTAGGCTGAGGCAGGCGCGGATCTTAATATCCCTGAGTTCATCTTTTCTTTTTGCCAAAGCCGCATCCAGCGCATGGGGGGCGGTATGCCCAAACCCCCAATCAATCCAATCGCCGCTCTTGACCACTTTTACTGCCTCTTCTGCGCTGACCAGCTTGGACCGGTATTGATCTGCATAAGACATAGAAAAAAGCGCACCTCCGAAAGGCTTGATCTATTCAAGAAGCGGGGGCATTAGAGCGGGTAGCCCTCGGTAACATTCAGTTATGATACCGGTATAATTCAAACGTAGCGAAGCGAAGTTTGATGCCATGTGCCTGTCCATCACTCATATTGCGTAGCCTGCGAAGCAATAGTTTTGAGTGATGGACATATGGCACGGCAACTTGTTCATTTAACTTCGCTGAATCAGAGGAGGATTGAACCCCCACTGATTCTATTAATCTGAACCCATCGCCTAAGAAGCGGGGGACTTCTCAGCGAAGTTAATATCTAGTAACCACAGACATTATGACGCAAACAGCATCTCTGATCAAGCTAAAAAAGGGCTTTTGGAGCCACTGGGGAGGACCATGGTGAAGACAGAACAATTGTGGGTAGTCATATGTCGGTTGTCTGGTTTATACTGTTCGTGGATGCAGGAGATTTAGTTAACTAGAGGCGTAGCCGCTCTTATCCCACCGCTTCAAAGAAGCGGGGGCATTAGAGCGGGTAGCCCTCGGTAAAGCAAGGGAGATGGCAAATGGAAAAGAAGATGGATGATTTGATAACGATTCGTTTCCGGCTTGCCGAAGCGGAAATGCAAAAGAGTGAAGAGCGATTCCGTCTTTTGTTGGAAGAAAATTTAATTGACATCGCCTCTTCATTGACTTCCGATCACGATGCGGCGCTGGACCGGATCCTCGGGATCATGCTGCAGATAACCGGATATGATGAGGGTTTGCTATTATTACACGCCGCACCTTTCTATGTAAAGAAAGCGGTTAGGGGCAAGCACGCGCAGGCATGCCGCGAGGCGACTGTGGCAGAAAATGACCCCACGATCAAGGCCGTCACGGAGTCGAAAAACCCCCTGTTTTTAACTGATATCGACCTTAAATATTTTGACATTCCCGCCGTAGCCCGCACTTTGCTGGGCGTCCCGATCATCTTTCAGGAAGAGGCAACGGCAATCGTGATCATGTATAGCGACGATTGGAGAGAAAAGTACAATATCGATCTCGAGGATCTGGCTACATTCATCGCCCAGGCAGGAATAGCCATCGGGTACATCCGCCTCTTCTCCGAGGCCAAAAGATTAGCCACCACTGATGGATTGACCGGGTTATACAACCAGACGCACCTGTTCAGGCTTGCAGAAATAGAATACAAGCGTGCTGAGAGGTACAATCATCCCCTGTCGGTTTTTATGATCGGCGTTGACCGTTTCCAGGAGATCAACGATAACTACGGCCATGCCGCCGGTAATCACATCTTGAAGATTTTATCGAAAACGATCACGCAAACTGTCCGAAATACAGATCTCGCCGGGCGCTATGGCGGGGATGGGTTTATTGTCGTGTTGCCGGAAACCGGCGCCGAACAAGCAAAAACCTTTGCAGACAGGCTGCTGCGGGCGCTCTTGATTGAACCTTTTGCCGTGCCGGGCCATGGTGTTATTTTGGTTACCATCAGCGTCGGCATCTCCTGTCTCGCTGAGGGAACTAGATGTTTTTCCGATGTCTTCGAAAGGGCATGCAAAGCCTTGTACCGGTCGGTTAAAAACGGGGGGAACCAGATCACCACTTTAGTTTAACAACGAATTAGGCCCCACCACTGGGTGGGTGCAAAGCCCCGCCTACACAGGAGGTAACGCAGATGAAACTTCTGCAGGCAACAAAGATTGGCGGCCTTGAACTGCGCAACCGCATCGTCATGCCCGCCATCAACCTTGGCTACTGCGAGGATGGTTACATAGGCGAGCGCCTGATCAATTTCTACCGGGAGAGGGCGCAGGGAGGAGTTGGCCTGATCGTGGTCGGCGGATGCGGCGTTGATCCCTATCCCTTACATGGCATGATTGATCTTGGAGACGACAGGTTCGTGCCGGGACATCGCCGGTTGACAGAAGTCATCAAGGGGGTGGGAGCCCGGGTGGGCGCCCAGCTTTATCATGGCGGACGCTACGCTAGCTCCAGGATGACCGGAAGGCAGCCGATCGCCCCTTCTGCCATCCCCTCCACCATTTTTCGGGAAACCCCCCGGGAGATGACCGGAGAAGACATCCGACAGGTTATTGCCGATTTCGCCGTTGCCGCCCGGCGTGCCAAAGAGGCAGGTTACGACCTGGTCGAGGTGATTGCCAGCGCCGGCTACCTGATCTGCCAGTTCTTTTCACCCGTCTCCAACCGGCGCCACGATGAGTATGGGGGGAGCTTCGAGAACCGGTCCCGGTTCGGGGAAGAAGTGGTCCGGGCAGTGCGCCGGGCGGTGGGCGAGGGTTTCCCCATCATGGTACGCCTGACGGGAAACGAGTTCATACCTGGCGGCAACACCAACAAGGAAATCAGGCTGTTCGCACGCCGGCTGCAGGAGGCAGGGGCGGACGCCTTTGACGTGACCGGGGGTTGGCACGAGTCCAGGGTGCCACAGATAACGATGCACTTGCCCCCTGGGGCGTACACCTATCTGGCGCAGGGGATAAAGCAGGCGGTGGACGTACCGGTGGTGGCGTGCAACCGCGTCAACGACCCCTGGTTGGCGGAGACGATCCTGGCGCAGGGCCGGGCCGACCTGGTGGGAATGGCCCGCGGCCTGATGGCCGACCCCGAGCTGCCTAAAAAGGTGATGGAAGGGCGTTACCGTGAGATCAGGAAGTGTGTGGGGTGCAATCAGGGCTGCCTGGATGCCACCTTCCGGGGCAAGGGTTGCGCCTGCCTGGTAAATGCCCGGGTGGGCCGCGAGGGGGAGACGGAAATAAAGCCTGCCGATGACCGTAAAAGGGTCCTGGTGATCGGCGGCGGGGCGGCGGGCATGGAAGCGGCCCGGGTTGCGGCTGAGCGCGGCCACCGTGTAACCCTGTGGGAGAAGGGCGACCGGCTGGGAGGCCAACTGCTGCTGGCAGGAGCGGTGCCTGACCGGGCGGATCTGCTCAACCTGGTGAAATATCTGCAAGAAAGTCTCAACGTCCTTGGTGTGTCAGTGGTTCTCAACCAGGAGGCCACCTTGGAGGCAGTAAAGACGTTTGCTCCCGAGGCGGTAGTGGTGGCTACCGGCGCCCGGCCAGTGATCCCATCCATCCCGGGAGTCGGGCTGGGACACGTGGTGGAAGGCTGGGAGGTCCTAGGCGGCCAGGTGGAACTGGGCCGCCGGGTGGCGATCATCGGCGGCGGCGCCGTGGGATGTGAACTGGGGCTCTACATTGCCCGGATGGGGACCATCGACGCCGACACGGTGCGCTTCCTGCTGCTTAATGAGGCGGAGCCGGTGGAGACTATCAAGGACCTGGCCAACCGGGGAGTGAAAGAGGTTGTCATTCTGGAAATGGACAGGGCAGCCGGGAGAGGGCTGGGCCTCTCCACCCGCTGGATAGTGTTGCAAGACCTGGCCCGCATGGGGGTAACAATCAAGACATCCACCACGGCGCAGGCCATCGTGCCCGGCGGAGTGTTGATCTCCCGCCCGGACGAACAGCAGGATATGCTGCCCGCGGACACGGTGGTTATTGCCGTGGGCGCCAAGTCGGAGAGTTACCTGTACGATGAACTAAGAACCGTTTTCCCGGCAGTTTACCCGGCGGGGGACGCTAACCACCCCCGCACCGCTCTGGAAGCGATCCGGGAGGGGTTTGACACCGGATGTTCCCTATAACCTCGCTTTATGTCGGTGGGGGCAGTTGAACGGACTGCCGGTTACTACACGCCGCAACTGGAGATGTAGCGCAAGGCCTGGGAGAGGGTGGCCAAAAAAGAGATGTGGATCAAAGAGTGAAGACGAAAAGCTGCGATACTTGTGGCAACGAGATACCGGATACGTCGACATCCTGCCGCTTTTGCGGCTCCCGTCAGGGCGCGAGGGTGCACGCTGGACCGCGTGTGCGGTTGTATACGGCCAACGTCGAGGCTGGCATGCCATCGGTTGATGAAGGAATTAAACGTCTTGATGGCGAGTTGAGGCGTGCCAAGCAGTCTGGTGTCCGTGTCGTTCGCGTGATCCATGGCTGGGGTTCGACGGGAACGGGAGGAGCGCTCCACGATGCCTGCCGGGCATTTCTGAAGAGGAAACTGGCCACCCGGCAGATCGCCAATGTCATCTATGGCGAGGACTACTCACGGACAACAAATGCGGGACGGGAACTTATGGACCGCTGTCCGGAGCTGAGGGGCAGCGAGCGCTCTGACAGTCAAAACCCCGGTATCACCTTTGTTGTGCTCTAGTGAAGGAAAGGGCTGTGTGCAGGGCGCTACCTTAATGGTAACGCTTTTGCGGGCGCGGCATACTCTTTGGGTCGGCCATTTGATGGAATGGAAAAGGCGCACGCCGAGAATAATAAGGATAGTTACGTCAACTTGATTTGGGGTACGATCGATGAACATCACGAATGAAAATATCAACCCGCACTTGCTTGAAGCATTGGTAAGTCTTGAGCAGGCGCAGCAAGTGTTCAACACTGTCATAGGCGATCAGATCGATTCGGCTGTATTCCAGGTCCGGTCTGCAGAATTCGGACTTCGCGCCGTGATTTCCCGTGCCAAGCATAACCCCCAACTCGTCGGAGCGCCGGTGCTCGATGAGGTTAAATTTGCCTCCGGGGCCTCAATACTGGATGCCTTGAGACATACAAGGCACGTGATGTGACACACATCCCTCACCGCATAGGCCTCGATTCATCCCCGGATACTTTTTTTCGCATAATTTCCGCGGTTCTAAAGGAATTACCTTTCTAAGCAGAGAATATTTCCCAGAAGCATTCAAAGGAAGCAAAGCGAAGTTTGAATTAGCCATGTGCCTGTTTGCGAAGCAAACATACGGCACGGCTACTAGTTCGGCGCTCTTCAGGGCGCCTGGCGGGTATGGGGTGGAGGCTGCGTGAATGTTCTTGAACAAAGTCTGTTCCGCGCTGACAGCGCGTCATTTCAAGACATGCGGCAAGCATTTTCAAAGTCTGGATCTTACCAAGATCTATCAGACTCGATCATCGGAAATTGATATCGGGATGGATGTGCTTTTCGGATACGGGGTCCGTATCTCCATGGGCGCCAACGGTATTTTAACCGTAGGGGATGGATCGTACCTTGGGGGATAGGACACACCTTGTCTGTAATCAAGAAGTGACTATCGGCAGGAAGTGCGCTATTTCATGGGACGTTTTAATTATGGACCATCCTGGTTACAAGACCGGATACAATGACGAGGAGCCAATTCTCAGGACAGCGCCGGTAATCATCGAAGACGATGTCTGGATCGGATGCCGGTCTGTGATCATTAAAGGGGTCAGGGTAGGCAGGGGGGCGATCGTGTCGGCGGGATCCCTGGTGGTCAAGGACGTACCTTCTCATGCCCTGGTGGGAGGCAACCCTGCCAGGATTTTAAGGGAAAACGTCAAATGGACGTGACAATCCAACGCACTCCCATGCCGCCGGCAGATTGATATCTTTGGATAGGGGAGCCGGGTCTTGCGAGCATTGATTATTTCCTGGGAGTACCCGCCGCATATCGTAGGCGGTTTGGGCCGGCACGTGGCCGAGCTGTCCAAGTACCTGATCGGTAAAGGCGGGGTTGAGGTACAGGTAATAACCTCGGGCGATAAAAAGGAGAGCGTGACCGACGGCCTCCTGACTGTCACCAGGATACCGACGCGTCTCTGCGCGCAAGAAGGCTTTTTGAGCTGGGTTTTAGAATTCAACCTGAATATCGTCAACTATTTTATCGAAGATTTCCGGCGTTACGGCCAGTATGACATTATCCACTGTCATGATTGGATGACGGTGAAATCGGCCTCGATTATTGCCAAGGTTACCGGGACGCCCCTGATCGCCACCATCCACGCCACGGAATATGGACGCAATAATGGCATCCACAACTGGTTGAGCCATTGTATCCATGACCTGGAAGGAGACCTGGTCAGGACGGCGGGGCAGATCATCTGCTGCAGCAGTTTTATGAGGCAGGAGATTATCCAATTGTTTGGGCCGGGAGAAAAAGAGATCACGGTCATACCCAATGGCGTCGATGCCTCAAAATATCTCCGGTCCAGGAAGCGTCGGCATACCGGGGCCGACATCCTCTACGTAGGCCGGCTGGTGCCGGAGAAAGGGGTCCACGTCTTGTTACAGGCATTGGAAGCGGTGATCGGAGAATACCCCGGCCTGCGCCTGGTGGTCTGTGGCGCCGGATTCTACGAGGAGTCGCTCCGCCAACTGGCCAGGCAGTTGCATATCGACGACCACGTTGTCTGGGCCGGTTTTTTGGACGAAGAGGACCTGGTCACAATGTACAACCAGGCAGCGATGGCGGTTTTTCCGAGCCTGTATGAACCCTTTGGAATAGTAACCCTGGAAGCGATGGCGGCCGGGACTCCGGTGATCGTATCCGATACCGGGGGCCTGGATGAAATAGTCAGCCACGAGGTAAACGGGCTCAAAGTGAGGGCGGGTGACTACCGGGAGCTGGCAGAGGCGATCAGGCTGATTCTCCGCCAGCCCTTCCTGGCAAACAAGCTTGCTTCCAATGCCCGCAGAAAGGTGAGAGACAATTATGCCTGGGAAGTGGCCGGCAGAAAGACTGTCCAGTGCTACCAATCCCTGGTGGACAGTATCGGGTACAAGAGATTGAACATAATGCTCTGATCCAGACGGGGTGCCTATGTGGAATACGGACCGGCAATACACTATCTTGCATTTCGACCTCCCCGGGGGCATCGGCGTCACCCGCTGGCCCTGGGTGGAAAAGCTGATCTACGGCGAGATCATCTTTAATTACCTCCCGGTGGTCAACATCTTACTGGATGCTGCAACCGGCGTCTTGCCCGGAGTCCTTAGAATCTGTCTCTGCCCGTGTCTGATGGCCAGGTTCAGCCACCCTTCCTTCAATGACGGCCTGATCCGGTACGCGGTGGAAATGGAGGAAGAGGCGCGCCAGAGGGAACGTGAGTATCGGTCTTCCGGATGCTTCGCCGAAGCCGTATCTATGATAACCCTGGCCCAGGTTTGCCGGCAGGCTCGCTACGACTGCCAGGTGCGATTTGACGGCCTGCTCTCGGGTTCCATAACAGGCTTGGCTGCCGCGGGTTATAGCATCGCGGCCTGTACGACGGCGAGGCTCGATGCCCTCCCTTCCCCGGAGGCGATCGCCTCCCAATTAGACTTTGCCCGGGAATCATTCCGGCAAAACCTGGGTTGGGTGCCGGAAGAGATTGTTCTTTGCTCTGATCATGAAAATAGTGGCGCTCTCCACGAAGCGGCAAGATTTTGGGGTTTTAACAGCGTGGAAATGGATACCAGGCCGGCCGGCGAGGGAGTTGATTGCTTAAAACGCCTGTTGGGCAGGGTGGACAGCAACCCTTTTGGGGGCTATTATCCCTATCCGCTACCTTTTCATGGTAAAGAAATAGAACCCTCCAACCCAATGGTCGGGAACCAGTCCGATCAGGCATCTCCGGGCAACCACACCAATCACCTGAGTGTGCTCGGTCGTGATCATGCCGTAAACCTGCCTGCAGAGATCGCGATCATGATCAAAGAAGGCAGTTTTAATCGCAAGAGCGCTGGAGCAAGCGTCCTGCCCCCATTCTTCAAAAGTGAAGACCGTGGTGCCAATGACCGGGAACCCCATTGGACATCCAGGCGAATCGCGGAACTGGACCTGCAGTTCCAGCGGTTGCTTCATGACCATTCGTCACCGATACCCGGAGAGATCGTCAGGTACTGCGCCGGAGAGTTGTTCTTCCTGGAAACAGTGGACTGGAACCTGTTAAGCAGCCGGAGTAAAGAGACCATCGCTTTCTCCAAGGAATTTTTCGAACGGTTCTCGATCCTTAATTTTATTATTCAATTGGTGAAACAGACTCCCTCCGCCGTCGTTTTTTTTAACAAGAAACTCTACGCCGGAAACAGGCAGGAGTACTGGCTGAACATGGTCAACGCCGGACCCTGGCAATCCCGTGAAAGGTTGGCATTATGACCATTCACCTGGCAATCTGTCCTCATTTTCACCAACCATACTTTCAGATCGAACATTCCCGGGAGGGCGCCTATCAGCTTTCGTACCTCCCCTGGGGAGAGGTCTTCAGCCATTTTTCTCATGAAGATGGCTTTTTCTTAAACTGTCATTTTTCTGGGCCCTGGATCCTCTGGATGCAGCAATGGCATCCGGGCTACCTGGAAGGTTTGAAAAAACACGTCCGGAATGGGGCGATCGGCATCATCGGCGGATTCCTGGATGAAACCTTCGCCCAACTCTCATCCCGGCCGGACGACATCCACTATCAACTCGCAGGATACAACAGGCTGATCGAAAACGTCTTCGGTGTGACCGCCGATGAATGGCAGGCAGTGCACATAGTGGAGCGGGAGTACGGAGAAAGGCTGATCTCCGGTCTGGCCAACTCCTGCCGGCGCCTGGGCGCCCCGCCGCTTTTTTATCTTGATGCGGAAACTGCCTTCTGCCGGCATTTCGCCCGGGCGGGGAGCCACCTCGACTACTATCAGCATTATTTCGGCGCCTCAGACCCGTGCTCTGTTACTACCGCCAGCCATCTACCCCATGAGCAGATGACCGGGATCTACCGGGATGAGATCGACGGCAACGAGATGTACGTCATCCCCTTGCATTCCATTTTCCGGTATTACTTTCTCAAAAGAGAGCGCCTGGACGGACGGGACCGGCCGGTCAGTCCGGAGGAATTTATTTTTATCATTAAAGACTTTGCCAGCCGCAGCCGCGCCGGCGACCCGCTGATCCTCGTCTTTGAAGACGCCGAGAAGTTGGGCATGTGGAGCGGCTGTCCCGAGCAGGATCAGGAATGGTTCTGCAATTTTATCAGGCTGGTCCTGGCGGATCGGGACATTGTCCTGACCGGGCCGCGGTTTTATTTCCAGGAGAAGGGTTACGGCGACACCTACCCGGTACGCTCCAGCCACGGTTATCCCGAGTTCGAAAACTGGACCGCCAAGAGAGGCATCCGGGGGTTGGTTTGGGGAGACCCCAAATTGAGGCGGACGATCTCCTGCCTGAGAAGGCTGGAAAGAGAGCTGGATGGTTTTGAACGCTCGGTCCTGAAAGATGCAGGAGCAATGCTGGATACAACCGTGTTCACGAATGATTGGATCGCCGGCCTGATCATGGACTCGTCCAGGCGGCAGGAGGCTGTGGCCGGCATCCTGGACAAGACCGGGCGCATAGAGATCAGGGGCATCTATGACCAGGTGCAGAGAATGAGGCACATGGCCTACCAGGAAGACCCAAAATGGATCAGCCGTCACCCCTCGTTCGGGCCGTGCTCTTATTTTGAAACGGCAGGGCTCGGATACCTGGACATTGCAGGGAGATTGCTAAAAAGAGTCTCACCACACAAATCGACTGGCAAAGTAATCGTCACCGAGGAAGATTGGGATTTTGACGGCAATACGGAGATCGTGGTCGAGACGCCGTTCCAGTTCCTGGTGTTCAGTCCGGTGGGCGGAAGGCTGATCTATCATCAGGTATCCAGGGTAGACTGTTTGGACACCGACGGTCTGAAGAAAATAGTTGACGGCCTGATTGAGGGGGCAACCGCCGGCCAGGACGTATTTCGCTATTCTCTGCCCCTCTTGTTTACCGAGGCGGACTCCGACCTCAAGACGGAATACTACCCGGAAGGTGGCAGGGAAGAATGCGCCCGCGATGCGTTCCGCCTGCAATTATATTGGGTCGGGCAGGATCACCAGGCGGTTCCCCTGGGGTCGGGCCTGGACCGGGCGAAATACAGGATTACCATCACCCGGGAGCATGAAGACCGGGTGGCGATAACGATGGGGGCTGAAGCTTCGGTAACCACCCCCTACGGGGAGGTTCCGGTTGCCGTGCGCAAGACATTTACGATCCATTCTCTGAAGGAGGCGCTCGATTATTCCATCAGCCTGAGCAGCACCCCGGAGGCCCTGCAGGACATCAAAGGCCGCCTGGTTTTTAGCGCCCAGTTGGTAACCAGCGTCGCCCCCTCTGATGAGAAAGAGCTTGCCGGTAAGTGTCGCCTGGTAATGTCTGATTGCCGTGAGAAACCCGTGCCGTTGACAATCACCACCGGTGAGCACGACGAAAACGGGTCCCTGGATTTATCGGTCAACTTGCCGGGGCACATCGATTACCAGTGTGATTACAGGCACGGGAGAGGCGAGTACGGATCGGGCGTGGGTTTTACGATCAGCCCGACTACGGCAGGACAGGCCATCGGCCTGAGAATTAAACCGGCGGTTGCCTCATTTTACAAAGGGTACCTGCTGCCGGGCCGAAGCGATCTGCGGGTGGCAACTGCCGGTATCTGCCTGGAAGTGCTGAGCGTTGTGAGGGCAACCGGAAGCGTTCAGGAGGGATCTGTTACCTGGCGGTTAGATACCCCGGTCACACCCTGCCCCCAATCGAGTCATGACAGCAGGGTGATCGAGTTGACACCGGAATTGGTCGTACGTTAGGGATGAGCGTCGTGGAAGAATTTCTGCAATACTATTTTGCCCAGATCGACAACGAGACCCTGGCCCGCTTCGGCGCCATGGCGGGAGTAGACAACCCCGGTGTGCCTGCCATAAACAGAGGTCGGATGCAAGAGGTCGGATGTCGGAAAAAAGATTTAGCGGAGCGGGTGTCCGCAAAAATAATAGCAATGATGACCGGGACGGGCGCCCCCTCCTTATTCTTGGAGTTCCTGCTCGATTTTTACGACCTGGAGTATGACTTAAAGCAAGAGGGCTCTGAATTCGCCATTGTTTTTAACGATCTCCACAATGTCTGTTATCCCTTTTTTATCAGATATGCCCTGGAGAGTTGCCCACCGGGTATTCGCCGGCTGATGGCGGACAGGTACGGCAGCGACGACACGGGCCTGCTCTGTCAGGATCTCCGGGAAAGTGTCGCCCTGCGGAACTGGTTCCGGAACAACGTCTCCTCCCGTATGCGCCCGGAGAGAATTATGGAACTGTACGAGATCATCTCACTGCAAAATTTCTCCTCAGGCGGCGAGTCTACGTTCTACCAGTACGTCCTGCCCCGGCTTGACCAGGCGCGGGGCCCCCTGCTTGACGCCGGTTGCGGCTCGGGTCTGTCAACCCTGCTGGCCTCGCTGTCACATGAATCCTTCTGCTTTGACGGCTGTCGACACCGGGTAAAAAGCGCGGGGCTCTTCTTCAAGCTGCCGCGGCCGGCAGGAAGGACATCACGGATCGGGCCTTTTCCCTGGCAGCAAAGGAACTAGCAATGCCGGACCTTGCCCGGATCGGGAGAGGCCTGGCGAGAGGGCAGCGCTGCTCCAGGGAGCCTGAGATCCGCCTCTGGCAAGGGCTGATCGGGAAAATCCCCTGTCCTGATCAGTTTTTTCATACCATCATCTGCCTGGATGTGATCGAGCACCTGCCTGATCCCAGCGTGGCGGTTGCGGAACTGGGGCGGGTGGCGGCCAGGGAGGCGAACCTCTATGTCTCGGCGCCCACGGAATACTGTTCCAGGCAACAATTTGCCCTGGAGCAGGAGCAAGGCTACGCCTTTCCGGCCCTGCTTCATCTCAACCACTTCAACCGCCAGAAGCTGGAGGGGCTCTTCGGCGAGTCAGGATTCGAACTCTCAGATTGCCTGGTCATCGACTCTTTAGCCAAGGAGGAATACCTGGAAGCGTTCCCGGACAGCGAGCTTTTTACAGATCCCTTGGAAGAACCGGTTCCCTTGCAGATTCTCGCTTGTTTTATAAAGAAATAGGCAGGGCAGATATCGGAGGGGGGATTGAACCCCCACTGATCACAGTTATTCTGAACCCGCCGCCTAAAGAGACGGGTGACTTCTCAGCGAAGTTAAATCATTGGTTGTTCATGGCATAATTATTGCTTGTTTTAGAATATGTGAAAAAATAATGGAACAAGGAGGAACATGGATGATAAATTTGCTACTAAACCCCAAACGGTACGAGCGGACGCATCCAGATGAAAAGACCCGGCGGGTGATGGTCAAAACTATCGAGTTTTTTGAGAAGAAGGGCATTAAGAGCATCAAGGAGGACGACCAGGCCAGCCGCTGGTGCGATGACTTTTTACAATTTATCAAAGAGGAGCAGGTCTTTGCCACGCTGTTGACTCCGGCAGGGTATGGCGCCCCGGACTCCCGTTTTGACCTGACCCGGGTTTGCGAATACAACGAGATAACCGCCTTCTACTCCCTGGCCTTTCAATACTGTTACCAGGTCAGCATCCTGGGGCTGGGACCGATATGGATGGGAGAAAACGAGGCGGCAAAGCACCGAGCCGCCCAGCTTCTGAAAGAGGGCGGCATCTTTGCTTTCGGCATGTCGGAAAGGGAGCACGGGGCTGACCTTTACTCCAACAGCATGAAACTCTACCCGGTGGGCGACGGAACCTATCGGGCGGACGGGAACAAGTACTACATCGGCAACGCCAACGAGGCGGCGCTGGTTTCCACCTTTGCCCGCTATGCCGACACCAACGACTTCGTGTTTTTTGTGGTCAACTCCAAGCACCGTAACTACAAGCTGGTAAGAAAGATTTCCACCTCGGGGGTGCGTCCCGCTTACGTTGGCGAGTACGAACTGATCAATTACCCCATCACCGGCGAGGACATCCTGTCCAGCGGGTCGCTTGCCTGGGATTCGGGCCTCTCCACCGTAAATATCGGCAAGTTCCAGTTGGGCTTTGCTTCTATTGGAATATGCACCCATGCCCTGTACGAGGCCATCAACCACTCCTCCAACCGGATGCTTTATGGTAAAAAGGTTACCGATTTCCCGCATATCAAGAAGGTCTTCGTTGATGCCTACGCCCGCATCATCGCCATGAAGCTCTACGCCTTGCGCAGCATGGACTACTTCCGCTCGTCCAATGACCGGGACCGTCGCTACCTGCTCTTCAACCCTATCCAGAAGATGAAGGTAACCACCCAGGGGATGAAGGTGATCGACACCCTGCTAGATGCTATCGCTGCCAAGGGGTTTGAGCAGGAAACCTTCTTCGAGTGCGCCATTCGGGACATTGGGATGATTCCCCGATTGGAGGGCACCACCCATGTCAATATTGCCCTGGTGATCAAGTTTATGCAGAACTACTTCTTTAACCCCGTGGATCACCCTGAGATTCCCAGGCGGGATGACCCCGGTGACGACTCCTACCTGTTCAAGCAGACTACCGGCAAGCTGTCCACCGTAACCTTCCCCGACTATCGCCGGGCTTACGAGGGCATGGATTTACCCAACGTGAAAGTCTTTCGCCAGCAACTGGAACTCTTCCGGGAGTTCCTGGCCAAGGCCACTCCCAGTGTGGAGCAGCGCGGTAACATTGACTACATGCTGGCGCTGGGGGAAATGTTCACGCTGATCGTGTATGCCCAACTGGTCTTGGAGAACTGCCGCATCTACCAGGTCGACGAGGCGTTGGTCAATCAGATCTTCAACTTTATTATCCGGGAGTTCTCTCACTATGCCCTCGACCAGGTCTCCAACTACGTCAACTCCGGCACCCAGGAAACTTACCTCAGGCAGATGATGAAGAACCCGGTCATCGACCCCGAGCAGGAGCAGAAGCTATGGAATGAGCAGGTGGCGATTCTTGCCGGGGTATATACCACGGATCCCCCTTTTCAAACGAAGCGAAGTTAAAGCCTTTTCCGGCATCTGACATCCTGCCTCCGGCTCTGTTTAACCACCAGGTAGGTTCCTGACAAAACGATGAGACCGCCAGTGACGGTGTAGAGGTTAGGCCACTGCCGGTAATAGAAGGTGACCATCGCCGCGGTCAACACCGGGATCAGGTAGATGTAGGCGGCAGCGGTTACTGTCGGGATCTGTCCGAGGGCGAGGTTCCAGATCAGGTAGGCCATGGCCGAAGCGAACAGCCCCAGGTAGATGATGTTCAGCCAGCCGGATAGGGTGACCGCGGCGAAGTTGACGGGTAGTTCCGCCAGGCTCAAGGGGAGCAGGAAAAGGGTTCCGGCGAAAGTGGTGTAGGCCAGCACCGTGGTGGCCGGGTAACGCTCCAACAAGGTTTTTACCAGGATGCTATAGATAGCCCAGGCCAGCCCTGTCAGCAGGACCAGGAAGTCTCCGAAAAGCCGCTGCGGGTTCAGGGCGAACCCGGCCAGGGAGCCGTTGGTGGCCACCAGAAACGAGCCCGCCAGGGCAATGATGATGCCTAGAGCTTGTACGCAGGAAATCCGCTCTTTGAGAAGCAGCCAGGCGAGCAGGGCGAGAAATACCGGAGCCATAGCCGCCAGGATGGCGGCGTCGGTGGACCCGGCATACCGGAGCCCCTGGTTCTGCAGAAAGTTGTACAGGGTGACGCCGGTCAGGCCACAAGCCGCCAGGCGCAACCAGTCCTGGTGTCGGATCGCCGGCTGGCGGGTGCAGAGCAGGTACAGCCCCAGGGCCAGGCTGGCTATCAGGAAACGCAGGAAAGCGATAGTATTTGGTGGTAATTGCAGGAGCAAGACCTTGATGTTGATGAAGGTGCTCGCCCAGACGGCGGTAGCCAGGAACAGGCCAAGGTGGTAGGCAGCCGGACCGTATCTGCGCTGCTGTGGAGTGTGAATGATTGCTGATGGCTCGGGTGTTGCCATGATTGGGCTCCTTCGGCGGAATGGTTTCAATCCAAGTTTCCTTCTATGGATATACGCCATCGCTCTGTCTGTGAGTTTATTTTCGAGGGAGAAGGTTTCCGGTAGTATAGATAATATGGCTAAATCAAGAGAACTTGAGGTAGGGTGGTTCGCAATGAAGGTATCCGTCATCCTCGGGCATCCGCATCGAGGCAGTTTCAACCATGATCCCCTTCAGTTTGTTCAAGAACGACGTGATGCCGAGGTTTACCAAACAATAGATACCGGTGAACCCCGTTAATACCTCTCCAACCGGGGCATCTGGGGCAGGCCCCCTGCCGGCAACTCTCCGGCGACATCTTTGAGCAGTTCCCTGATCGGCAGCTTCGCATCACATGCCTCCTGTATAAAACGATTTAGCAGCCGGTTACTTTGGCCATAGTATACCACGGACTAAAGGTCGATGTTCCGGCCCGGTTTATCCTCGACCAGGATCTAGTCGGCAGGCAGTTCTCTCACTGCGTGATGTACCGCTTCGAGGACGGAGTGATCGTTCCTGAAGACCTTTTTGGCGAACCCGTTTCCGATAATGTTTCCATCACTCATTAAGTTTGGTAACATATATCCAACAGCCTTTTAACGAGGTCCAAGCTGCGGCATAATGTTCGAAACGTATAGGAGGGATAATGGATGCCGGCGAACCATCCAGCGCTCTTGGTGATGGACGTGCAAAACGGGATCGTTCAGCGTTTTGCTGAAAAACCGGAAGTCATGGCCCCATTCCAGCGTGCCGTGAACGCTGCCCGTCGCGCGGGAGTTCCGGTGATTTATGTTCGTGTCGCGTTCCGGGACGGCTATCCAGAAGTGAGCGCAATGAACAAGTCATTCTCGGCCATCACAGGACGTGGAGGCATGACTATTTCCGATGCTTCGACGCAAATTCACGATTCGGTGGCGCCTCGTCCGGATGAACCTGTGGTGAACAAGTTGCGTGTAAGCGCGTTTGCCGGCAGTGATCTCGAGGTCATCCTCCGCTCCCGAAGGATCGACACGTTGGTCCTAACGGGTATTGCAACGAGCGGCGTCGTCCTTTCGACTCTGCGGGAAGCTGCGGATAAAGATTACGGACTTGTCGTTCTTTCCGATGCGTGCCTCGACGCCGATCCGGAAGTCCATCGCGTGTTGGTTGAGAAGGTGTTCCCCCGTCAGGCGGATGTTTTGACTGTGGACGAGTGGACTGACGCCTTGCTGTAACAAGGCATCAGCGGGGGCCGCGCCAATTCAGCGTAAGGAAGGACAGGACCTCGAATTACAGTTTGGGTGAGGAGGAGCCAGACATGAGGAAAATAATTGTCGCGCTCACCATGGACACGGCAGCGGGCCCAGCCATCCCTTCGGGCGCTGAGTTCATGGGATGGTTTGATGGGTAACCCCGAAGGTGCTCTATAAGAAAAACTGCAAGCTCGAGCTCGCAGTTCCGCTTTCCAATTAATGCTATTCATCTAGTTCTTAGGGGTCTAACCGGAATTTTACGGGTTTTTAGGGACTTAGGTTATCGCCCCGGGTCTTTGGTATTAAAGGTTGTAAGCCTTGTCTTGCAAGTGCTTCAGAAATAATAAATGGTGGGCGCGATAAGGATTGAACTTATGACCCCTACCGTGTCAAGTACGGGAAGCCCTCTGCAGCGAAAATCCCGTTTGGAAGAATGGCGTAATACCAAGGCTTGCAGGAATTGACTTGGTAGCACAAATGTTTGATTGGGAGCACTTCGGCGTTGGATAAGCAGTACATAAGCAGTACAAATGAATGGCTCTAACCCTTATAAATGTCGCCTCTCGGTCCTATGTCGTCAATGTGAATAACCTTTCTGATCTTATCTAGGCGAAATATCACGCGGTATGCCCATATCTTTAGCCGCAGTATCCCCGGATCGCCTTCCATTTGCTTAATATCTCCACTCATGGGATTTGTAAGGAGACCATGTATGTTTTTGATGATTCGTTCTTGCACGGCCTTTTCTTGCCTGGCTAAATATTTCAATGCAGCTTTATGGTAGATCAACCTGTATTCCTGGGAACTCACGCCTGGCCTCCTCCGCCGTCAGGTAATCTTCGTCACGCGCATTATTGATTCGACATAATATCTCTTCACTCAACGGCTCATGGTCAATCTCCAGTCTTTCAGTCTCTTCCCAGGAAAAGCCCCTGCCATTCTTCTCGATCAGGAATTGACGAAGTCATAGACGGTAGCCCGGTCAATGTCTCTCAATTGTTCAATCATTTCGTGGAGTTCTTCTTTGTTGACACTCATGGCATCCACCTCCTGCAAACAAAATAGCACGGCTGTTAATACGAGTCAAGGAAACCCTGAACCAAAAATAGGCAGTCAAGTCCGAGACCGGGGATGCAGTCGGGACAAGAGACAAGGCAATCGACAAAGATGATCAGAATCGGCGGCGGCAAGATATCGGGAGAGAAGCCCACACACACAATCAATTCTAAGGTAGCCAGGGCGGCGCAAGCCAGATGAGCGGGCGGCCTGATCCAACTATCTTTCGGCGCCGCCTACCATGACGAGAATTTAGTATTTTGCAGCGAGGACGGAAAGCGGATCTGGCCGCGGAACTTCAACCGCGTATTTGATGACCTGCTGAAACAGGCCGGCATCGCCCATAAGAAGCTGCATACCATGCGGCATACCTTCGCCTCCATGCTGATTGAGGACGGCGAGGAAATGAGGAACGTCCAGGAGATTTTAGGCCATAGCAAAATGTCCACGACGGCGGACATATACGCCCACGTGAGGGAAAGACCAAGAAAAAGGTCCTGGACCAGATGCAGGGCTGATCAATGTCCAGATGGACTAAAAAAAGGTCATAAGCAGTAGGCAAGCAAAAAATTAAAGCCTCCAAACTCTGAAGTGCTTGTCATTCATGGTGGGCGCGGTAGGTATCGAACCTACGACCCCTACCGTGTCAAGGTAGTGCTCTCCCCCTGAGCTACGCGCCCACATCCGTATCCTAATTATAACGGCAAAGATGCCTCCGGTCAAGGAAAACGGAGGCTTTTTTGTTGGTATCAATTGCTGCTGATGGTGAAAAAACGAATGGGGAATAATAAAGCTTGCCATTGTCTGCAAAGGGGATGAATATGTCCTACCGAAAGTCGCTCACTTATACGATCTGCCTGTTCTTTGTCCTGTTACCTTCCTCGCTCTCGCCGGGCATGCCATGGTGGCGCAGGCGCTTCCAGCGGCGCCCATCGCAACCGATACTGCAGCCGACCAGGCGGAAATGCCGCAGATTCCCCCCGGCGTAGAGGTCAGGCTGGTGGTGGATACGGATAAGAGAACGCTGACCATCATGGCAGGACAAGAGATCGTCGGTGTCTACCCGGTTGCCATCGGCAAACAGAAAACGCCGACCCCGATCGGCGAGTGGAAGGTCATCGACAAGGATTACGACTGGGGAGGACCCTTCGGGGCGCGCTGGATCGGCCTCAACATTTCCTGGGGACGCTACGGGATTCACGGCACCAACCAACCCTGGACAATCAGCTACGAGGCCTCGCTGGGTTGTTTGCGCATGTTCGACGATGACATTCTCCATTTCTTTGATCTGGTCAAGGTCGGCACCCTGGTAGATATCGTCGGGCCGCCCCACGAGACCAACCTCTGGCACCGGGAACTGGGCGACGGCTCCGTGGGGCCGGACGTGGTCTATGTCCAGTTGGCATTAAAAAAAGAAGGGTTTTATCCCTACCGCTGTGACGGTATATTTGGGTGGTTGTCCGAGTTTGGGGGTGCGCTGTTTTCAAACCCTGGAGGGTTTGCCCGTGACAGGGAAGGTGGACGAGGAAACCGATCGCCGCTTGCTGGAGGAAACACCTGTAGAACGCGTTGGATCGAAGCTACCATCGGCCCCTGGTCAGCCCTGACCAGAGCCGGTAGCCTGTAGGCAGATGCCGGAGCAGCAACCAGCAGAAGGGTAAGGCGTTCCATAGCCTCATCTGCCGGCGAGTCCCTGGTGGACAGACTGGCGACGGTGTCCAGGGCCGGCCGGTCCAGCTTCGACCATAAGCTGCAGATTTTTTCTTCCACGCGGAGCTTTGGCTGAAGCAGATCCCAAACGGCGGCGGAGAAACTCTTTCCTTCAGGCAACGGCCCGTCCGTCAGCAGGCCCTCGCGCCCGGCGATCCACCTGGCGGCCAGCTTACCTACGGAGAAGGAGGTGTCGATACCGCCCCCGTGCAAGGGTGAGGCGCAACCTGCCGCATCACCTACCAGCAGCACGTTGTCGTACTCCAACTGCTCCCGCAGCCTGAGCGGCACGATCCCCCCGTGCCGCCGCAACACTTTTCCCGCGATGCCTTCCTGGTCGTTCAGGCGGTCGAGTTCATCCCACAGGTGGTTGCCCCAACTGTTGGCGTAACCCTCACGGAACAGCCCGATGCCAATGTTGGCGGTTGACCGGCCCTGGGCATCACGCCCCTTGGGAAAAATCCAGTAATACCCATCGTAGTGGGGGAACAGTACAAACTTCAGGCGCTGACCGAGGCGGTCAAAGTCCCCCTCCATCACATACTGGGCAGTATAGGCGCTGTTGTTCCGGTAGTAGTCCCGAAATCCGTGCTGCAGTGAAGTCAGTGACGGAGCGCCGCTGGCGTCGATCACCCAGTCATAATCACGCTGCATTTCCTGCCATGCCTGCCTGTCGATCCGCGTGTTCTCATACAGATTTGCTCCCGCAAGGCGGGCCTGCTCTGCCATGCTGCGTTGCCACTCTGCGCGGTCGATCATCCAGAGCTTGATGCCCCTGCATCTGACCAGGTACTCCCGGTCGACCTGCAGCAGCACCTCATCAACCTTGAAACGCCTGCCCACTCCAGGCTGATCCAGTCGATGCATGGTGTCTAAGAAGCCTTCAGCACACCTGATGTGATCGCCTACCCGGTTACGCTCAAAGAGGTCGACCCGAAGCCCCAGCCCGGCTGCTTCGATGGCAGCCGCCAAACCGGCAGGGCCGCCTCCAACAACGCCAATCCTGACCTCACCCATCTGCCCGCCCTGGCCTTCTTTGCTTCGTGTTTACTGAAAGGTTGAAAGGGCCTGTTTGACCATCTCGGTGGTGACCTTGTCGGCCAAGGTCGGCATGGGCTTGAAGTCTTCGATCTCCTGGCACACTCCCTCGAGCGTGAGAGGTCGCCCTTCGCGCCGCATGCGGTGAATCACCCGTTTGATGATGGTTATGGTTAAATCGCTGGAGTCGGTCTCACCCGTGGCATGTTTATTCATGATTATATTTGCCCCTCTCCATAATGTTTTTAATCATCACGCGGCAGATTGCCTTTTAAGTTTGATTGTTCATCAAAGAATTGAGGGCGTCTTTTGCAGTATTGCTGGGAATGGCAAATCCGATTCCTTGCGCCTGCTCATCGACAGCCGTATTGATCCCGATCACCTTGCCGTTCAGGTCTAGCAGCGGCCCGCCGCTGTTGCCCGGGTTGATCGAGGCGTCCGTCTGGAGCAGGTTGGGGTAGTCGTGGTCCTGCACGGTGATCGGGCGCCCCTTGGCGCTGATCACGCCCACGGTAACGGTGTTGTCCAGCCCGTAGGGATTGCCGATGGCGATCGCCCAGCTTCCTACCCGGGTATTGTCGGAATCTCCAAGTTTCAGATAGGGCAGGTTGCTGCCGGCATTGACCTTCAACACCGCCAGGTCAAGAGCCTGATCGCTTCCCACTACCTGGGCGCTTACCGGATTCGGCTGGCCGATGATCGTGACCATGATCGACGTCGCCCCATCGATCACGTGCTCGTTTGTCAACAAATAGCCGTCCGATGAAATCAGGAAACCAGAGCCCAGGCCCTGCTGCACCTCTGTTTGTGATTGACTAAAATCCTGCCCGAAAAACTGTTGGAAAAAGGGATCGTCAAACAATGGATTATCAACCTCAGTGGTCACTTCTGTTTGGATCTCGACCACCGCCGGGCTTGCTGCCGCAGCGATGTCCGCTATGGTGTCCGGCCCAACGCCGGGTATTACGTCGCTCTGTGTGTTCCCTGGGCCTGGGTCGTTTGCAGGTCTGCCAGCGCTACCGGACTCGTGCCGGTATGTCTGGGGCTGAACAGCATCCCTCCTGTGAAAGCGATCCCCGCGATAAACGCCCCCAGGATCATTCCCAACAGAAACCGGTTGTGCCGCATGGTGTTCATTATAATATTTCTCCCTTCCCCGTTCAAACGAAGCGAAGCGAAGTTTGAACTTGCCATGTGCCTGTTATTAACAGAGGTCAAAGGCAAGAGGTCAGAGTTCGGAAAAAGGATCAAAATCATAGAAATACATGCGAGTCTTTATCCGACTTCCGATTTGCACGGCTCATTAACTTTGCTCAATCAGAAGGAGATTGAACTCCCACCGATTTAACGACCTGGACCGCCTAAAGAGGCGGGGGACTTCTAAGCGAAGTTAAAGTCCGGGATGACGTCCGGTTCGGTTCCTACATCGGGGACATTCATGGGACATTCCCCGAAGAGGCACGCCCCCATAATTATATCATACCACTTTTCCAGAGCGAGGGTTCCTCGGGGGGAATCCTCGCATTAATTATCTCCTTATTTCCATGGATAAACATTAAAATTAGCTTAAAATTGTATAAAAAATAAATAAAAGCGGAGGGCGGGCACGGGATGGCCTACAGCCTGCTGATGGCATGAAATAAGATACCTGATAGGACAGCGCTGGCGGGTATTGTAAATACCCACGCCCAGACAATATTTCTGGCGATGATCCATCTCACGGAAGTGAGTCTTTTTGAAGCAGCCACACCCATGATCGACGTGGAGATGATGTGGGTGGTGCTTACAGGCGCGTGCAGCATGGTCGCCGTAAAGATCACCGCGGCAGCCCCGGTTTCCGCGGCAAAACCGCTAACCGGAACGAGGCGTGCCATACTGACCCCCAAAGTCTTGATAATTTTCCAGCCGCCGACCGAAGTTCCTAAAGCCATAGCCAGGGCGCAGGTTGTAATTACCCATAGAGGTACATAAAAATTGGCGATCAGCCCGCCGCTAAAAAGAGCCAGGGAGATGACGCCCATCGACTTCTGGGCATCATTGCTGCCATGGCTCAGGGCCATCAGGGCGGCAGAAACAATCTGAGCCTTGGAGAATATAGTGGTGACCGTTCTCGGCCTCAGAGACTTTAAAATCCAGTTCAGGGCCGTCATCAAAACAAAACCGGCCAGGAAGCCTATTACAGGGGATAAGAACAACCATAGCAGTACTTTCCACAAAAAAGACGGCCAATCGATCACCGTCAAAGAGCCCTTAAAAACAACTGCGGCGCCCAATAGTCCTCCTATCAGAGCGTGGGATGAACTGCTGGGAAGGCCAAAATACCAAGTAGTCAGGTTCCAGATAATTGCCGCCATCAAGGCGGCGATGATCACTTGTTGCGTTACCTGGTGGGGGTTGACAATACCGGAACCAATGGTAATGGCAACATTGACGCTGATAAAGGCGCCGATGAAGTTGCAGGCGGCGGACATGGCGATGGCGGCCCGGGGCGATAAAACCCTTGTAGACACAGAAGTGGCGATGGCGTTTGCGGTATCGTGAAAGCCGTTGATGAAGTCGAAGACTATGGCCAGCAGGATCACCATAGCTATTGTAGCTATGGTTGCGTTAAGCATACTTCATGACAACCCCTTCGACGATATTAGCCACGTCTTCACAGGCATCGATGCTCTGTTCCAAACGTTCATAGATATCTTTCCATTTGATGATCTCCAGCACGGGCGTCTGACCGCAGAACAAGTCCTTGATAGCCTTTCTGTAAAGACCGTCGCATTCTTCCTCGATCCTGTTGATTTCAATAATTTTGGCAATAATTTTTTTGCTTTTTTTCATTCTCTTAAGCTCTTCCATCAGGGCGATCAATTCCCTGGTACACTCTACGATCAGGTCGCCAATGGTTTTTGCCTCATCCGTGGCCGCAGGAATACCGAAGATGACAAACCTGCTGGCTGCCGCTTCGATATGATCGGCGATATCATCCATTTGCTTGCCGATCCCGTAGATGTCTTCCCTGTCGATCGGTGTGATGAAAGAACGGTTCAGCTGTTCAAAAATAGCATGGAGTTGCTGGTCCCCTTTGCGCTCGATTTCTTTGATTTTTTTAAATTCAGCCTCCGCATTGCCGAGATTATTCATCATCTCTCTCAGCAGTTCCGCCGCCCTGGAAATTGTCCGGGCAGACGCGATGAACATGTCAAAGAACTTTTCTTCCTTGGGAGATAGAATGAACATCACGGGCCTCCATACAGTTAGCTTTTGCCAGTTAGATTGTTTCTGCGCCGATGGAGGGAATCCCTGCTGTCGTGGGTGGTTCTCCAGGAAAAAGTCGCAGTGATGTAGCCGCTCTTATCCCACCGCTTCAGAAGCGGGGGCATTAGGGCGGGTAGTCATCTGGTAAGCGTTCAAGGCTTGAAAAACGCTGCTTTGTGCTAAAAAACAGGAACCTATTTTCATGCGGGGCGATCGCATGATAATACTGAAAAAATTACCCAACACAGGCAATTACGAAGGCTCGTGTTTAGACCTGGGAAGCGTGATGCTAAAAACAGCGCCTTTGCCGGCGGAACTCGATACGCCGATCGCCCCCTTATGTTCCTTTACTATGCAGTCTGCTATGGACAACCCCAGCCCGGTTCCGCCATACTCTCTCGAGCGGGACTTATCAATCCGGTAAAACCTCTCGAATATCCTGTCAAGATGTTCTTCCGGTATTCCCTCGCCTGTGTCGGAAACTGTGATTTCAATCATACTGAATCCTGCGTGTAGTTTTAACTCAACCTTACCGCCGGCAGTTGTGTGTTTTATTGCATTGTCGATCAGAATGGCGATAAGCTGTTTGATCCTGCCCTCATTTCCGTAGAAGAAAACACCGGCTTCAATCATTGTCAAAAGCTCGACGCCTTTTGACGACGCAAACGGGACAAAAGGAACCGCAGCCTGGATCAGGGCATCGCTGAGGCTGAAGAGGCTCATGAGTATCTCCTCATCGGTGTCTGCTCTGGCCAGAAACAAGAGATCGGCTACCAGCCTGGACATCCTCTGAATTTCCGACTGAATGTTGCCAAGCCATTTGGATTGGCTGCCGACGGTCTCATCGACATCTCCGAGGACAAGCTCGAGGTTTGTATTGATCACTGCAAGCGGGGTGCGCAATTCGTGAGAGGCATCCGCAACAAAGGCCTTTTGCTTATCCCAGGCTCTCGTGATCGGTACCAGGGCCTTATTTGCCAGGTATAAGCTGATGAAAAAGACCATAATCAGGCTGAGGCCACCGATGATCAGAGAGTTGACCACAAGGTGTCCGAGAACCTGTTCGTCAAGAGTTTTGTCGTCAAAAACAAGGAAATAACCGTAGCTCTTTGCCGTTTTCAGGTAGCGGTAATCGATATTTTTATAGCTGATCGTTCCCATTTCATTTGCTTCTGCTACGGCCTTTTTGATTAGACCCTGGGCATCGCTTGTAGAAATAGGCGGGTGGGGGGACATATCCAGGATTTGTTCATCACCGCCTACCTTTAAATAAAAGAAGTTGGGTCCTGCCTGCTGCTGCGGAGGCAAGTGCAGTTGCAGAGGCAGGCTCCCCGGAGGCTGAGGGAGACCCGGGCCTTGGGGAGGCGGCATCTGCTCTTTCTCGGCGACACTTCTCATCAAGTCTGCCGACTGGCGTTCCATGCCTTGCACCATGGAAAAATAGATTCCGGAGAATATTATCGCCAGCACCAGACAGAGCAGTACCAGATTGATTGACACCAACTGGATCTTGAGCTTACGGAACAACCTCATTCCTCCTTGAGACAATACCCGATCCCCCGCACTGCTTCGATGTTGATGCCGCAATGCAAGCCGTTGAGCTTCTTCCGCAGATAGGAGAGGTGGACCTCGATGGTGTTTAATTCGATGTCCGAGTCCAGACCCCAGACCTTGTCAAGGATCTGGTCCCTCGTGATCACCTGTTTTATGTTGCGCAACAGAAGCTCCAGGAGCTGCGCCTCCTTCAGGGTGAGCCTGACGCTCTTTCCACCGCTCTCGACCTCACCGCTCAGAGGATTAAAGGACAAGGCCGGGGTTTTAATGCATTCGCTTTGAATCACCTCGGTCTGCCTTCTCTGCAATGCCCTGATCCGGGCTAGCAGTTCATCCGTTGCAAAGGGTTTGACCAGGTAATCGTCAGCCCCGCTGTCGAGGCCATCTACCCGGTCGGACACGGCGTCCTTCGCAGTCAGGATCAGCACCGGAGTTACAATCTCACTTTTTCGCAGTTCCCTCAAGATCTGCAATCCTTCTTTTCCCGGCAGCATGCGGTCAAGGATGATCAGGTCATAGATCCCGGTTTCAGCCATGTCCTGCCCGGTGATGCCATCGTGAGCCACGTCCACTCCATAACCATTTTTTTTGAGGATATAGGAAAGCGCTTCAGCAAGCCGGACCTCGTCTTCCACGAGCAAGATCCTCATGCAACTCACCCCTAAGGAGTACTTTACACCAGTTTACTTAACTTTGGCTTAAATTAAACCGGAATGGAGCATAATCCTCTTTTTCCCGATGACTAGTCATGCTAATCTGGAGCTATCCTCGTCCTTGACGCTTTATCTCCGCTATCAAGCAAGCCCCGTAACGGGGCTTGCTTTTGACCATTTCAGGCAAAGGGAGTTCCGCAAGGGAATCATTTTAAGCATTTCTTAAGGCTCATCGTGCAATATGGAGTAAAAGCGAGGAAATGGAGCACGAAATCTTATACTCGTTGGACTAGGCAATGAAGCAACATTTAGGCCAATATTGAAATGCCGTTTTCTCCACCAGTCTTACTGGCAGCGCTAGTATTGACGGACATCGCCTGCTGGCTGCCACTCTGGCTTTGGGTAGTATTTTCAGCTTGGATCTGCTGAATCTGTGCCTCGAATCTCCTGTATTTGCATTTGTATCTGCTGGGTCTCCTGCTGTTTGGTTTGGGCATCACCCTTACCCTGCTCAACTTGTTGTAACTGCTTCTCAAGACTTGCCTCTTGTTTTTCAAGCTGTGCCAGTTGATTGGTGCTACTTGTACTATAACTGGCGCTACTTGATGCAGATGAAATTGCTGAAATACTCATATCAAATACACACTCCTTTCACCGTGCTCAAGGTATCCGGCCTCTTGTGGCAGATATGCAAAATCATACCACACCACCTCTCAGTTTTTATAAATATATTTTCTTGCCTGAATAACATATCGTCAGACAATCTTTGAAAATCCTTTGATTTCAAACGAAGCGAAGCAAAGTTAAACAGCAATAACCAGAAAGAAGGCGCTGTGTTGAAATTACTCCTAGTCGAGGATGAGGAAAGACTTCTGGAAACATTGTCCCACATATTAAGAAAAAACGGATATGTAGTAGATACCGCCGCGGACGGCGAGACCGGTGCTGAATTGGCGTCCACGGGTGTTTATGACATTATTATTTTAGACCGCATGTTACCGCTTCAGGACGGTCTTTCTATCTTGAAAGAATTTCGCAGGTGCGGCTTCGACACTCCTGTCATGTTTTTAACTGCGATGGATGACCCCAAGGACCGTGTGGAAGGGCTGGACTCCGGTGCTGACGATTATCTTACCAAACCGTTTTCAACCGAAGAGTTGCTGGCGAGACTCCGTGCCTTGGGGCGCAGAAAAAGCAAGGACTTGCTGGAAAATGTAATCAGCGCAGCCGGAATGACGCTTGATCCCTTAAGGTGCGAGTTGATCAAGGAGAATGAGCTTATTCATCTAACCGCCAAAGAGTCACAGGTGCTCGAGCTCTTAATGCACAACTATGGACATGTCGTAACCAAGGAACGTATTCTGGAAAAGATTTGGGGCTATAACTCAGACATCGATGTGGCCAATGTTGATCTCTATGTTCATTATCTGCGGAAAAAGCTCAAAACATCAAGCATCAAAACGGCTCGAGGAATTGGTTACTATCTTCTTGAAGAAAAGGATGCCTCGTTTGGAAAAAGCATAGGCCACCTATGAAAGCGCTCATCCTTTGATGGCGGAATTGGATGCGCCATAGGGGTTCATATATTAAGAAAAAAGCGGGCGCCATATATATGGTGCCCGTTGTGCCGCTCCGCCGTCTTATCCGGCCGGTCCAAGACTGCGGATGTTTCTCAGGTTTTTAGGCTGTCGTGCTCTGCGTCGAATTCCACAAGTAACCTGTGTTGTTGTTTGAGTACGCAGAGATCGCTGAATCGAGCATTTGCTGCGATATTGACGATGACGCCTGCGCCTGCTCCAGTTCGGTCTCCATGTTCTGGAGGTCGGTGTCCGTGGCGGTCCCGTTCGCTACCTCGTCCATGAAGCTCTTGATGTCGGCTCTGATGTTTGAGGTGCTCGTACTGCTGCTGGTCGAGGTGCCTGTACTGCTGCTGGTTGAGGTGCCCGTACTGCTGCTGGTCGAGGATGCCGCCTGCGCCTGCTCCAGTTCGGTCTCCAGGTTCTGGAGATCGGTGTCCGTGGCGGTCCCGTTCGCAACCTCATCCATGAAGCTCTTGATGTCGGCTCTAATGTTTGAGGCGCTCGTACTGCTGCTGGTCGAGGTGCCTGTACTGCTGCTGGTCGAGGTGCCCGTACTGCTGCTGGTCGAGGTGCCCGTACTGCTGCTGGTCGAGGATGCCGCCTGCGCCTGCTCCAGTTCGGTCTCCAGGTTCTGGAGATCGGTGTCCGTGGCGGTCCCGTTCGCTACCTCGTCCATGAAGCTTGAGATGTCGGATGCGGTTGTGTCATTGCCCATCATAGGCGGCGGTGGCATTCCTTTTATCCCCGAAGAGCTTAGTTGCGCGGTATCTCCATCAGAGTTGCTGAGTGTGGTGCCAAAGATTGTGTTAAAATTCTCAGAATCATCGGAATCAGTCTGGGATGAGCCCTGATTAGATGAGGTAGAAAAATTAAATGTCGGTGTGTAAAGCGAAGCATACTGAGACAATGATGAAATGTCCATAACCGTCCTCCTTTTTAGATGCTTTCTTTGGATGCCCTTACATTGTTGCTATTTGAAACACGTGGAAGAATTATGCATATTACACCTCCCCCTGGGTTCTTGACGTGTGATTCAGTTGTTTAACCAATGTCTGTTTAATCCCAATATCGTAGTCCAATCTTTGAAAGTCCTTTAGTTTTGCACAAACTTTAAATAATTATCAATAAATATTAGAAAAATAGAATCATAGTCCTAGCTAAATAGGGAATAATGACTAACCTGAACGAGGTGTATCCAACATAAAGGGTATGCCTTGTTTTTCTTGATTGGCTATGTCATGCCGGTTAGGGAGCAATACTCCTCCTTGGTACAGCCAGCGGGGGGGTTATTGGCTCCTTATTCCCACGTTATTTCCATTTTGTCTAAAGCTTATTTTAAGCTTCACGTGTTAATTTATTTGTCAAGAAAGTTCAACAATACTTTTTTCAGGTCAGGCGCAATTGCCGGGCGCGAGGAGGCGGTGCTTCAAACTGTTGCTCTAAGTTTCAAGGAAAGGGGACACGCTCCCATTATGGAATGAGTGCGCACCCCTCTCAGGGGAATGTCTCCGATAGGATTGTCAATTTGGGTAGAGACCCGGAATGTCAAAAAAACTGGAGGGAAGAAGCTATGCAAATTAAAACAGGTGTTAAATGGATTTCCCAATTTGTTTTTGCCGCAACCTTTTTGTCTGTCCTGCTAATCCAGGCCGGGCTTGCATCGGCAACGCAAGTACCCACGATATCTCCAAACGGCGGGCAATACACCTCCTCCCAGAGCGTGACCATCGGCAACATCGACAGCGGAGACACCGCTTACTATACCACCGATGGTTCCAGCCCGGAGACGAGCAGCGCCGCTGTTACCTACACCGAATCCTTCACCGTGAGTCAGTCCGAAATAGTGCGGGCCGCCATCAAGGATTCGTCAGGAGATTGGAGCTCAGTGGCCACCGCTGTCTTCATCATCGGCAGTGCCAGCTCGAGCTCCATCGACACTCCCACCATCTCTCCGGACGGAGGCGCCTACACCTCGTCCGAGACCGTGACCATCGGCAACATCGACAGCGGAGACACCGCCTACTACACCACTGACGGTTCTGATCCGAAGACGAGCAGCACGGCTACCGAATACACCACATCCTTAACCGTGTCTCAATCCGAAATTGTATTGGCTGCCGTTAAGGATTCGTCGGGGGACTGGAGTGGGGTGACTAGAGCGCGTTTTTACATCGATGACCAGTCCACAACCAGTGATAGCAGCAACATTTCCGGGTTGGAACAGGAACTGATCAGCGCATTGAACAACAACCAGATGGGCGAGGCAATGCAGCTCTTGAGTGAAATTGAACAGTTATCCAACCAGGATCAGAATAACAACAGCAACTACGATAACAGCAACTACGACAACTCCAGTTCGAGTTCCATCGATGCTCCCACCATCTCTCCGAGCGGCGGGAAATACACCTCGTCCGAGACCGTGACCATCGGCAACATCGACAGCGGAGACACCGCCTACTACACCACCGACGGCTCCAACCCGAAGACGAGCAGCACCACTACCGAATACACCGGATCCTTCACCGTGTCTCAGTCTGAAATAGTGCGGGCTGCCGTCGAGGATTCGTCGGGAGACTGGAGTAGGGTGACTAGGGCGCGCTTCATCATCGATGATAACAACTCTGATAACAACTACGATAATAGTAACAACGATGACGATAACGGTGGCTACGGTAACTACTATAACAACAACGATGGCAGCAGCCAGGGTAATGGAAACAGAAACCGGAATCGAGGGCGGGACTCCAACAGCAATAACAGCGGAGACTACTGGCAAATGTTTTAGGCGAACAATAGAAACATCGTTTACAGGTGGATACTAATAAGAGCACGCCCGTTGCAATATTTAAACGGGCGCTTTTCTTTCGGTCTCCATTGCGGTCTAGGCTTGGCAGGATGCGGTTTCTCCGGACGATCAATTTTTGTCTAAACGCGTGGCTCGTACTCCCTTTATTCGAAGTTCAGGGCTTCCGCAGGGTTGAGCCGGGATGCCCGGGTTGCCGGATAGTAGCCGAAGAAGACGCCCACGGCGATGGCAAAACCTACTGAGAGCATGATGGAGGAGATGGAGACGGGAGTCGTCATGTTCGCAAAGATGGAGAAGGCCTTAGCGCCACCGATGCCGACAACTATTCCGATCAGGGCGCCGAGCATGCTCAGCATCACCGCCTCCAGTAGGAACTGATAGAGGATGTCCTGCCTTGAGGCCCCGATGGCCATACGCACCCCGATCTCCCGGGTGCGCTCGGTGACCGAGACCAGCATGATGTTCATGATGCCGATGCCGCCGACGACCAGGGAGATACCTGCCACTCCCGCCAGGAACAGGGTCATGGTGTCAGAGATGCTCTCCGCCGTCTCCTGGATCTGGGCCATGTTGGTGATCCGGAAGTCGTCCGACTGAGTTCCCGTCAGCCGGTGACGCTTGCGCAGCAGCGTCTCTATGTCGTTCTGCACGCTGGTCATCAAGTCCTTGGACGCCACGTGCACTTCCATCATGCTGATGGTCTTGTTGGTGATCCCTGACAGACGGATCTGGGCGGTGGTCACCGGGATGTAGATGACATCGTCCTGGTCACTGCCGCCTGAAGATGAGCCCAGCGTATGCAGCAGGCCGATCACCTTGAAAGCCACGCTTCCGATGCGGATCTTCGTCCCTACCGGGTTGGCGCCGGTGGGATAGAGGTTGGTGTACACGGTCTGGCCGATGACGGCCACCGCCTTGGTGTTCTGCACGTCGGAGTCGTCGAAGAACCGGCCCTGATCGAGTGTCAACGAAGAAATATTGACTATGGCCGGCGTGGTGCCGGTGGTTGAGGTCGTCCAGGTCTCGTCGCCGTAAGTGACCAGGCCGCTTGCCCTTACCGTCGGTGCCACTGAGGACACTCCGGTCAGCTTGGCGACGGCTTCGGCATCCTGGAGGGTCATGTCGTTAGTGGTGGTGGTGCGCACTCCGAACGAACCGGACGCTCCCGGCATCACCATGAGCAGATTGGTCCCCAGGCTGTTGATCCTGGCCATCATCTGCGCCTGGGAGCCCTGCCCGATGGACATCATCACGACCACCGCCCCTACGCCGATGATAATGCCGAGCATGGTCAGGAAGGAGCGCATCTTATTGGCCTTTAAGGCCTGTAATGCAAAATCACTTAATATGCTGAATTTAACCGCCATATTTCATGCCTCCTTAGACATCGTGCCACTCAGAAGGAGATTGAACTCCTATTGATTTAGCATCCTGAACCCACCCATTGGGAAGCGAGAAGTGGGAAGTTAGGCGGGGGACTTCTAAGCGAAGTTAAAACATGCCTGGAGGTCCGCCCTCAGCGCCACCCTGAGATCCACTGCTCTTGGAGCTGCTGGAACTGCCGGAGGAAGAAGAGCTGGATGATTCGGTCGTCGTGGTCGCTGGCGATTATGGTGTCACCCTCGGACAGGCCGGACTTGATCTCCACGTTCACATCATCGGATAGGCCTGTCTCCACCCTTCTGATCTGGGGCTTCCCGTTCACCAGCACCACCACCACACCCGTGCTCTGGGAGGTACTGGTGCTTCCCTGGGATGCAGACGTGCCTCCGGCCGATGTATCCCCGTGTAGTTGATGCCTCCTGCAGGTACACCTTCCAGACTTGCAGCAGTCGGTTTGGCGCCGCCCTTGGCCATGGCTGACGCCATGTAGGTGCTGCCGTAAGTGAGGGCAGTCTGCGGCACTACCAGGACATTGTTGGCAGATGCGGTGATGATGTCGATGGTTGCCGGCAGGCCGCTCTTCAGCTTGCTGTAATCGTCGATGGAGATTATGGCCTCGTACATCTGCACGTTGCTGACCGTGGAGGCGTTCGGTGACAGTGAGGCGATCTTGCCTGTAAAAGTATCATTGGGATAGGTGTCCACGGTGAAGTTTACCGCCTGGCCGGCGCTGACCTGGCTGATATCCGCCTCATTGACATCGGCGACTATCTGCAGGTCAGTAGATGTCATGACGATTTCAAACTGGTTGCTGCTGGATGTCGCCGCCGTTCCACTTCCGGTCCACTGACCGGCATTACCGGTGATGGATGATATATAACCATCGAAGGGAGCGGTTATTTCGGCATTGGTGAGGTTTTCCTGGGCTGTTGTCAGGGCGGCCTGGGCATTCTTGACCGAAGCGGCGGCAGACAGTATATTCGCCTGGCTCTTGTCCTGCGCCAGGGTGTACAAAGCGGATTTATACGAGGTCAAGGCCGACTGGTAGCTGCTCTTGGCGGTATTCAGATCGTTCTGGGAAATCGCCCCCAGACCCAGCAACTGATTATCCTGATCCAGCGTGGATTTGGCGTTGTCGAGGTTAATCTTGGCCTGGTCCACCTGGGCCTGGTCCAGATCTAACTGCTGGGATTCGGTGGAGACCAATTTGTCGTAGCTGGCCTGGGCGCTCTCCAGGTTGGCCTCGGCCTGATCCACTGCAGTCTGCAGGTCGGTCGACTGCTCCACCGCCAGCACCTGCCCGGTCTTGACGGTGTCTCCCATCTTCACGTTGCAGGCCTCGACGTAACCCGACGACTCGAAAGTGAGGGTGACTGACTGCACCGCCTCCACTTCACCGGAGGCGCTGACGGTCTCCTGAATGTTCCCGTAGCTGCCTTGGCGGTCACATAACCGCCGTCATGCTTTCTGGTGATCAGGTAGCGCCATCCCAAGCCACCGGCGATCAGCACCACCAGGACGGTGACGATCAAAGTTCTGCGGTTGGTAAGAAGCTGTCTCGGAAAATATTTTACGAGCGACCATGCTTTTGCAAACAACGTTATCATCCTCTCCTAATACTCTGAAGTCTTAACTTATGGTAGAAACCGTTGGAACGCCTTCGGTTCAGTTGACTCAGGAGCTGGCCCAGGGGGTCTCAAAAGACATCACATCCAACTGGTGCTGGCAGATGTTGTACAAGAGGGACTGCTTGGCCTGGACCAGGTTCGACTGGGCCGTAATCAGATCGACTTTGCTGGCCGCACCAGTGTCATATTGCACCTGCGTTATCTTGAGATCAGCCTCTGCCGTGCCCAAGGGCCTGCTGCAGGCTGTCCTGCTGCTTCTCGAGGGCGAGAATGTCATTGTAGGCAGTGTGCTCCGTCTGGGCCAAATCGTTCTCCGCATCGGCAAGGCTGTTCTCGTCAATCTTCAGGGAATCGGCGCTGGAGTAATTCGACGAAGTGTCGTAGCTGACGACATCCAGGCCCGCCTTATCGCTCGTTACAGTATTCTGCGCCTGCAAGATACTGGGGGCTGGCTGGCAGCGCCCAACTGGTATTGCGTGTTCGTAATGCGCTGCTGCAGGTCTTCCAGGTTCAAGGCCTGCTGCGCCGCATCCAGTGCCGCCTGATCCTGCAGGATGGCGCAGGTCAACTGCAAAAGACTGCGATTGCAGGGAGGTGCTGTTGGCCATGGCCATGCCCAGCGCCTGCTGCAGCGTGAGGTGCTGCTCGTCCGTTGCAGCCAGGGCGCCTGCCGAGGCGGGCGCGATCCCGACGCCGCTCGCGAGCAACAAGATCCCGCATAAGATGATGATCATTAACTTGCGCACGCTAACCCCTCCTCGATTTCTTGCCCTGTTTACCAGATGGCTACCCGCTCTAATGCCCCCGCTTCTTTGAAGCCGTTTCTTTGAGGCGGTGGCATAAGAGCGGCTACGTCACTGGTTCAACGATTTCTAAGCTTCACTGGGAAAGGACACCCACTGAAGCCAAGAACTCGTTGAACCGTCAAGCCATTTTCAATACTAGTGCAGCTTGCTTAAGTAACCCTTAAAGAAAAATCAAAGAAATAAATATAAAGGCGTATCCGTTTGGCAAGATACGCCTCGTTGGATGAAGCTGTAATTCAAGGTCGCCACTACGATGCTTATTGCTGCTTTGTCTGGCCGGGGCCACCGGGACCGCCTGGCCCGCCCGAAGGTTGCGGAAGCGCTTGCTGTATTGCATTGGCCTGGGCCTGGGTCAACGTTCCATCGGCCACGAACTGAGCCAGGGCTCCCTGACCTTGTCCACCTTGCCCCTGTCCTTGTCCTCCGCCCTGTCCTTGGCCCTGCTTGTTACTCGTAAAGGCCTGGAGAACTTTGTCTGCCTGCGCCTGGGTTATGGTTCCCTTGTCAACCAGACCTGCCAGCGCTTTCTTCATAGCAGTCTGCATCTGCTGGGGACCGGAATTGCCGGCAGCTTGTCCGTTTTCAGTAGTGACCGATGGGGTACCGCTGTTTTGCCCACTGCCAGAATTCTTGGCGCACCCGGCGATACCCAGTCCGGCAGCTACTACGACTGTTACAATCAAGAGAGAAAGGATCAACCACTTGCTCTTTGTCATATCAATATCTCCCTTCACGAATTTGAGCGGCTAAAAATGTCATTCAGCCAGCTTCTCCTTGCAAATCCCTCAGCGATATCCGGGTAGTGCAGCAATATCCGGGCAGTGCCCTGCCATGACTCAACTGGTGTTCTCATCATTGACCAGTTGTCCAGCCGTATTGACTGCCGCCTCCACGAGCGCCAAAATTCTCACCCCCTTCGTTTGACTTGATATCTTCCATCGTTAACATATTTTCACAATGAACTTAAAGAAAGCTTAAGAACCATCGAAAGGCACGGTTTTATTCCGAACGGCGATATCAAACAGAACCTTGACAAGGTAAGCAAATAACAGAAGATTCAAGATCGAGACGCCGATCAGGGAGGTGCTATAAGATACAGAATTTAATCCTTGCAGTGTTTCGAAGAGAACGACATGGGTGTTGATATAGATAGTGGCGCTGAAACCAAGGGACAGCAGCAGCAGCCTCCGGATATAAAATACCCACCGTGTTCGGGTGGGCATTGTTTGGTCTGAAACATTGCGAGGCCGGCTGCAAATGCATATGGGAGCGTTTTAGCTGTAGGGGAAGAGTTATAGGCTTTCCAGGTAAGGCCCCCGGAACCCGGATTCATCAATGCTCAGGTACCGGTCGAGGGTGGCGAGCATGGACTGCCGATCCCGGGGGATCTGACCGTTGACATCGCAGTAATTGGAGATGTGATCGCTGATGACCATGGAGTTTTCACATTCCAGATGCTCGATCAGCAAGCGAATCTCCCCGAGGGCTTCATGAGGGCGCGGCAGGAGGAAGGAACCATCCTGGTATGACTGGTAAAGGGGTGTCCCGGGCTGGGGGACAAGCGTGCGCAAGCGGATAAACTCCGGGCTGAAGGCGCTGAGAACCCTGGCGCTGTTGATGGCGTGTTCCCGGCTCCGGTCCCGGCCGCCAACGCCCACCAGGTAATACTCACTGGTTTGGATGCCTGCCGCCTTCAATTTCTTTCCCGCTTCGATGATCCCCAGAGAGGTGACGCCCTTTTTGATCCGCTCCAACACGACATCGTCGCCGCTCTCCATCCCCATATGCACGCGGTTCAATCCGGCAGCGTGCAACCGCTCTAATTCCTCTTCGCTTTTCCGGTTCACGAAGCGGGCCGCGCCATACACCGTGACCCGCTGCAACTCGGGGAAGAGTGCGCGGGTATACTCAAGTATTTCCACCAGTTGGTCCGTCTTCATGAAGATGGTGTTGCCGTCCGGAAAGAAGACGGATTGAACATGATTGCCGTAATAGTCCCTCGCTGCGCGCAGGTCCTCTTTGATATCCTCGACTGGCCTGATCCGGAAATGCGTGTTTTTGTACATCGTGCAGAAGGTGCAACGATTATGGGGACAGCCGATGGTTGCTTGAATCAAGAGGCTGTTCGCTTCACTGGGAGGGCGGTAGACTGTTCCTTCGTAGCGCATAATTCCTCCTTCTCAGTTTGGTGACTGATCGATCCAGGTACACAGGTCTGTTGTTCAAGTGAGGCTCCCACACCGCCTGCTGGGGCGACACAAGAGCAACGAAAACGGCAGGCACAGCGCGACTACATATCATGAGAACTGTTCTTTTGATCTATTTTCCGCACTGTTTCCGTGTGGTATATTGTACCACGAGGGCGTTTTTCATGGGTAGCGAATTATCTGGCGGTTCAACGAGTTCTTGGCTTCAGTGGGGGATTGTCTTACCCCCGCGTGGTAAGCTGTGACCCAGCATGGATATTAAGCATGGTTTCTTTTGCAGGACAATGCCGGGTCACAGTCAAGGAAAGGGGATGGAACAAGGTGAACATCATTGCCTGCGTCAAGCAGACCGTTGACCTGCAGCAGGTGAGAATCAACCGGGAAACCCGGGAGCCGGTCCTGGAAAACATTCCTCTGACCATTGGGAACATCGACAAGAATGCTCTGGAGGAGGGGATCCGCCTCAGGGAAAGCCAGGGCGGGAAGGTTGTCGTCGTCTCTGCCGGTTCCGGGGCGCTGGGCGAAACCATCAAGGAGGCCCTGGCCATGGGGGCTGACGAGGCGGTCCTGGTCGTCGACCCGGCCCTGGACGGCGCCGAAAGCGCGGTCACGGCGTCAGCCCTGGCAAGAGCCATTCAGAGGGTGGGTGAGTACGATCTGATCCTGCTGGGTGAGGGTTCGGCCGACAATTACTCGGGCCAGGTTGGCCCCCGGCTGGCCGAACTGCTGGACCTGCCGCAGGTTACCTTCGTGAAGAGTTTGGAAGTGGAAGGCAATCGGCTTAAGGCTGTCCGCAACCTGGAAGACTGCCTCGAGGTTGTGGAGGTTGAGTTCCCGGCCGTGGTAACTGTCATGAGCGAGATCAATGAGGTGAGGATCCCCTCGGTGACCCAGATCTTGAAAGCCGCCCGGAAGCCCAAACAGGAACTCGGTCTGGGCGAGTTAGGCCTGGCTGCGGCCGGTTCCCCAAAGCAGGTGGAAACCTTGAGCAACCTGGCGCCGGAACAGAATCGGAAACGCATCATGTTTGAGGAAGACCTGGAGGCGGATGTAAATAATCTGATCAGGGCGTTACGAGCCGATGGTTCAGTGGGGAGGTAGCAGCGATGGGACAAATCCTGATCTTCAGCGAAAACGACAGCGTGGGTTATGAGCTTCTGGGTCAGGCGCTGTCAATAGCCGGCTCCGGGTGCCCTCCGGGCGCGGCCGGCGTGGCCGCGGCGGTCCTCGGACGGGATACCGCGAACCGGGCTGATGAGTACCTGGGGCGGGGGGCGCAGCATGTATACCGTCCGGGAGTGGGCGCGGAAGCCCTCACGGAATTTGAAGCCGGGAGTTATGCGTCAGCCCTGGCGCAGATCGCCGGGCAGGCCGGGGCTTCGGTCATTCTCACCGGTTGCACCCGCCGCGGCAAGGAGTTGGCGGGACGGCTGGCGCAGAAGCTGGGCGCCGGGTGTATCAATGACGTTAGGAAGTTGGAAGTTATTGACGGGAGGTTGGTCTGCTCCCGGTACGCCCTGGGCGGTATCACCGTGATCACCCAGACGGTGGCCACAGCCACGGCGGTAATCTCCATCATGCCGAGAACCTTTGAGCCGGCAATCACCACAACTCGGAGCGGTGCGGTGATCGATGTGGACCTGGACCTGAAACCCTCACGCCTCCGGGTGGTCGAGCGCCGCTCCAAGGCGACTGACTCTGCCGATATCTCCGAGGCGAAGGTCCTGGTTTGCGTCGGACAGGGCCTGAACGACCAGGCCGATCTGGCAATGGTTGAGGAACTGGCCAGACTCCTGGGCGGCGAAGTTGCCTGCAGCAAGCCCGTGTCCACCGACAAGCACTGGCTGGCGGAAGAGCGGATTGTGGGGCTTTCCGGCAAGCAGTGTAAACCGGAATTGGCAATCTGTTTGGGCATCTCCGGCCAGGTCCAGTTTACGGTTGGGATCCGGGAAGCCAGGACGATCGTCTCTGTTAACAATGACCCCAAAGCCTACCTGTTCCAGATGTCAGACTACGGGATCGCCAGAGACCTGTACGAAGTGGTGCCCAAACTCATTCAAGCATTAAAATAGCAAAACTATTCTGAATACCTGAAAAGACCGGCGCCTGCAGGCGCCGGTCTTTTGTTGTCCGGGGGCACTGCCACTTTGGATGCGTTGCTTCAACTAGTTCTTGGCTTCAGTGGGGGCTTGCCTTCCCCCGCTGAAGCCAAGAAATAGTTAATACAGTGACGTAGCCGCTCTTATCCCACCGCTTCAGAGAAGCGGGGGCATTAGAGCGGGTAGTCATCTGTGGTTATAAGGGATTCATGTTTCGGGAAAGATTATTCAAGAAGAGCGAGTGACATAGTATTTAGGCTGGGGCATATAATAACGAGAACGAAATGCCGGAAGCATTAGTATTGCTGCTCTTAACGTAAGTTTGGATATTCCTAGGCTTGTTAAATTTATCATACCGTGCATTGATGCGATTTTATCTTTGCCACGGAAGGGGGGGGCATTCCTTTGGCCTCTGATATCACTATCGGCACCCTTGCTTACGCTGATGAAGTACAGAAAAGGTTGAGCGCGGAACTGAACTTTTTGACTGATGAGGGCCTGACCCTGGAGTTGGAAGAAGCCGAAAGTCCTCCATGGTCTTTTTTTATTCTGCACGTGCCGCGGGGTAAGAGGCAGGGAGAAAAAGGCGTTGCCTGTCGCTTTGCGGTTGCCAAGGCGGTCTCCGACTTGTTCGTTAATCAGTTGGAATCCAACTTTGTTAAGGAGTTTATCAATAGAAGCTATAGCTACTGGGCGCCAAGCGACCGTGAGGACCTGATCGAACGCAACGCCGAAAACCTGAATAAGCTCCGGATCGTCCGGAGAAACAGGATCCTGCAAAGCCTGTACGACTACCTGGCCGACTCCCAGGTGCTGATCATCGAGGGATTTGCCAAGTTTCGCCTTCAGGATTACTGGAAGCAACTGCAGCACATAGTCAAGCGCACTAGCCAGGAGTTCATGGCGGCCAAGGATTACCTGGAGTTTGTGAGGTTGCTGCGCTGTTTTATCGATATGCAGGAGCCCAAGGTCTGCGAAGTGCATATCTTTATCAACGCCGAGGGGACATTCTTCCTGTGCGACGAGACCGGAGAGGTGATCCGCAGCGAGCACCTGCGCACACCATCGTTTACCGTGAACGACGGCGAATTCAACTACAAGGACTACCTGCTCAGCATGTTGATCACCCTTGCTCCGAGGTCGATCATCTTTCACGTCCCGGACCTGATCTGGGACTGCGACCCGTTGCAGACGATCCAACAGGTCTTTGGGGAGCGGATCACCCGCTGCCCGGGATGCGCCAGGTGCAAACAGTTGCATGCTCATAAGAAATGACACCCTGCATGACGCCGTGATCAGATTGGATGACTGCACCCGCCTAGGAACGGCGGGTGCAGCGCGTCACCGGAATAGTTCAGGTGTCAGCGCTGCGTCTGCGCAAGACAGAGAACCGTCCCTGTTTCTTTGCGAAACATCAGGTGAGAGGCGAGAAGGATATTGTATACTTGGATACTTATGGATACATCTGGTTGCAAAGTCACTTCTTCTAAGATACAATCTAGAGTAATTATGCATGGACGTTACGGTTTTTCGGATGATGCGAGGAGGAACAGGCAGTGAGGCCAAGGATCACCGACACGACCCTGCCGCGATGCCCACCAGAGCCTGTGGGCAACTCGCATGCGCACAGAGGATATGGTCCCGATCCTGGAGGAGTTGGACAAGGTCGGTTACTTCTCCTTGGAAATGTGGGGCGGGGCCACTTTTGACGTCTGCATCCGCTACCTGAACGAGAACCCCTGGGACCGGATCAGGGTAATCAAAGGCCATGTCAGGAACACGCCCCTGCAGATGCTACTCCGCGGCCAGAACGTGGTCGGCTACACAAACTATGCGGACGACATTGTCTATGCCTTTGTTGAGAAGGCGGCTGAGTGCGGCATCAGCATCTTCCGGATTTTTGACGCCCTGAATGACGTGCGCAACATGGAAGCGCCCATCCAGGCGGTCAAGAAGACCGGGGCGCACGCCCAGGCCAGCGTTGTCTACACCTTGAGCCCGGTGCACACCTCCGGACTTTACCTGGAGACTGCCTTGAGGCTGCAAGACCTTGGCGCCGACTCCATCTGCATCAAGGACATGGCCGGCATGATCTCTCCGTATGCCTCCTATGACCTGGTATCGCTTTTCAAGGAGAAGTTGCAGGTGCCGGTTCACCTGCACACCCACTACATAGGCGGGATGGCTATCGGCGCCTGCCTGAAGGCGGTGGAGGCGGGGGTGGACGTCTTTGACGCCTGTTCGGGTCCCCTGGCCTTCGGTTCGTCCCAGCCTCCGGTGGAGACCCTGGCGCGGGCGCTGCAGGGGACCGAACACGACACCGGCCTGGACTTGCACCACCTGTTCAAGATTGCCAACTACTGGGAGGATCTGCGGCGCAAGCGCGGCTACGAGCGAGGCGTTACCCGGCTCAACGCCATGATGGTCTTCGACCACCAGGTGCCGGGGGGCATGATCACCAACCTGGTGAGCCAGTTGGAGGAGCAGAAGGCCCTGTACCGCATGGATGAGGTGCTCAAAGAGATTCCACGGGTTCGGGCCGAGTTGGGCTATCCTCCGCTGGTGACACCGACCAGCCAGCTCGTGGGCAACCAGGCGGTGCTGAACGTGCTCCTGGGCGAGCGTTACAAGTTGGTGCCGCAGGAGGTCAAGGCTTATGTCCGGGGATGTTACGGCAGGCAGCCGGCCCCTATCGATCAGGAGATCCGGAAGCTGATCATCGGGGACGAGGAGCCGATCACCTGCCGCCCGGCCGACCTGATCGAGAACAGGTTCGAGCGACTGAAGGAAGAGATCGGGGACATGGCGGAATCTGAAGAAGACTGCATAACCTATGCTCTCTTTCCGATGGCGGCAAGGAAGTTTTTCGAGTACCGGAAGAGGGTGCGGGACGGCGAGGATGGGTACACACCGGTGGGCGCCCCGGGCGCAGGTAGGCGCTGAACACGGGGAAAAAGCGGCGCCCAGGCCTGTGGAGCCGGAAAAAAGGCCGGTGGAAGCGCCGAGACTGGCAAAAGTTCCCGTCGTGCCTCCGGCATCCAGGGAGGACGAAGAGATGGATATCGAAGATGTGAAGGAGTTTATCAGGCTGATTACCCAGAGCGAAGTCGATGAGCTGCACATAGAGACAGCCGGGATGAAGGTCAAGATCAAAAAAGGAACCGGAAATAGCTTTCCGTTGGGCACGAACAGGACAAACCCCGGGCGCAGCTGGGAGCGCGGGCAAGAGCGAGGTCAACCTGGTAGAGGTGGTGGCGCCGATGGTAGGCACCTTCTACCGGGCGCCGGCCCCCGATGCCCCAATGTTTGTCGAGGTTGGCAACCAGGTCGAGGAAGGCCAGACGTTGTGCATCATTGAAGCCATGAAACTGATGAACGAGATCGAGGCGGAATGCCCGGGCGAGATCGTGTCAATCCTGGTCGAGGATGCCCAGCCTGTAGAGTACGGGCAGCCCCTCTTCCTGATCGAGCCAGGAGGGAAAGTAGAGGAGGTTGGCCGGTGTTCAAGAAGATCCTTGTGGCCAACCGGGGGGAGATTGCTGTCCGGATCATCCGCACCTGCCGGGAGATGAACATCAAAACGGTAGCCGTCTATTCGGAGGCGGACCGGGATGCCCTCCACGTGCGGATGGCGGATGAAGCGGTGTGCATCGGGGGGCCGCAGCCGTCCCGCAGCTACCTGAACATTCCCAACATCATCAGCGCTGCTCTCAGCAGGGGAGCCGAAGCGATCCATCCCGGCTACGGTTTTTTGGCCGAAAACCCCTACTTTGCCGAGATCTGTGAGACTTCCGGGATCAAATTCATCGGGCCGCCTGCTTCCGCCATCGAGGAGATGGGGGCCAAGGCCCGCGCCCGGGAAAAGATGGCTGCGAGTCGGCGTGCCTGTGGTGCCCGGATCTCCGGGGCTGATCACCAAAGACAGCTGAGATCGCCAAAATTGCCAAAAGCACCGGCTATCCAGTGATCGTCAAGGCATCGGCCGGTGGCGGCGGTAGAGGGATGCGGGTGGCCAACAACCTGTCTGAATTGGAGAGTTCGTTAATTGCAGCCAGTACCGAGGCGGAAGCTGCTTTTGGCGATGGCGGCGTTTACTTCGAGAAATACCTGGAAGAGCCGCGGCATGTGGAGATCCAGATACTGGCTGATCAGTACGGGAACGTGATCTACCTGGGGGAAAGAGACTGCTCCATTCAACGCCGGCACCAGAAATTGGTGGAGGAGGCGCCCTGTCCGGTGCTCACCGAGGACATGCGGCAACGGATGGGCGCGGCGGCGATCCAGGCGGCCCAGTCGGTGAATTATACTGGGGCCGGAACCGTGGAATTTTTATTGGACAAGTCCGGTCACTACTATTTCATCGAAATGAACACCAGGATTCAGGTGGAGCACCCGGTCACCGAATGGGTGACCGGGATCGACCTGGTGGCCGCCATGATCGACATCGCCGCCGGAACGCCGCTGCCTTACCGGCAGGAGGAGATCGGACCGCGGGGAGTGGCCATCGAGTGCCGCATCAATGCCGAGGATCCGGAACGGGGCTGGCGCCCCTGCCCGGGCCGGGTGACCGATTACCTGCCCCCGGGCGGTTTCGGGGTGCGGGTCGACAGCGGCATCTACATCGGTTACGACATTCCCCGCTATTACGACTCGCTGATCGCCAAGCTGATCACCTGGGGAAGCGACCGCCAGGAGGCGATCAGGCGTATGCAGAGAGCCCTGGGTGAGTTCCGGATTGCCGGTGTGGTCACCACCATTCCCTATCTGCAGCGGATCATGGATAATGCCTGGTTCCAGCGCGGCGAGACCTATACTAACTTTATCCAGCGCAGGTTGGAAGGTCTTTGATTTGCCTTGCAATTCCATTTTTGTCTGATATAATGAGGCTATTCAAGATAACTAGTCAGGAGCCGTGGAGTCAGGAGTCAGGAGTCAGAATGAGAGAATGGTTTATCGTCTCGAAGATTATTCTGACACTGAATTCTGAATAGCTGCCTGAAAACGGGGGGTGTCGGGGATGGTTGATGGTAATATCGGTAATATCATAGAGGAGACAAGCCATACCGCTCTGGGCGCGATTCGTATTGCCAACGAGGTAGTGGCGGTTATTGCCGGCCTGGCAGCCACGGAGATCGACGGGGTGGCCGGCATGAGCGGGGGTGTTGCCGGAGGTATCGCCGAGATGCTGGGCAGGCGCAACCTGGCTCGCGGCGTGAAGGTTGAGGTTGGTGCAGCGCGAGGCGGCGATAGATCTTTTCGTCATTGTGGAATTTGGGGTGCGCATTCCGGATGTGGCCCTGCGTGTTCAGGAGAACGTCAAACAGGCAATTGAGAGCATGACCGGCCTGGTAGTGATCGAGGTCAACGTTCATGTGCAGGGTGTTTCCTTTGCCGAAGGGCAGGAGGAACAGCGCGTCAGATAGAAGGGACCTCAGGTTTATGCAGCCAGTGTACCGGTTTCTGTCAGCAATATTTGCTATTCTAGCCATGTTTTTTGCCGCGATCGTGCTGGCGTTTGCCCTGGGCTGGACTACTCCCCAGGAGTACGTGCAAGTGTTTCCGGTGATTACAGATAATCGCTGGATTGTCGGCGTAGTTTGCGTGCTGGTGATTTTACTGGCCTTGGGCCTGATTGTGGCCGCCGCCAGGGGATCTCGCCGGTACCGGGAGTTGATGATTCAGGAGACCGATTACGGCCGGGTGGATATCTCGGCGTCGGCCCTGGAGGACATGATCCGCCGGGCGTCCCGCCAGATCCGGGAGATCCGGGAGATCAAGCCCGGGTTGCGCTATGAGAAGGACGGCGTCACAGTCAACTTGCGCCTGAATGTCAGTCCGGATGCCGACCTTCCGGCGATTTCCCAGTCAGTCCAGGGGGTGGTTCAGAATTACCTGGAAGAAAAGGCAGGCATCCATGTCCGGCAGGTGCAGGTGTTGATTGAAAGCGTCTCCTTTGAGTCCCGCGCCCGGGTTGAGTAAAGGAAGTGGATTGCAGGGGCGTATGTTCGTGAGCGATGAACGTGGGGTGGCGTGCGGATATCCAGTTATGGACGAGATTTTGTTCTGTGGATCTGATGGACAGGCATAGGGGGGCAGTGGTCGGCGCTGTCGTCGGCCTGCTGGTGGCCCTGCTGATTATTGTCTTCGGCTTCTGGAAGACAGTGTTTATAGTCATCTGCATCCTGATCGGATATTTTATCGGCAAGCGTTTTGATGAAGAGGGCAGTCTGGATGCGCTATGGAGACGCCTGTTTGGTGAACGATGAGAGCCCCAGGCCCGGCAGGCTCACAACGAACACCTTGCATTAATGCCGGGGGAGTGTTCTTTTTGAGTAGGCGGCGGGCACGTGAGATGGCTTTGCAGGTTTTGTTCCAGGTGGACGTGGGCAAGGCCAGGCCGGAGAACGCCCTGGTCTATACGCTGAATGAGTGCAGGGCTACCGGAGAGACGGCGGCTTTTGTCCGCACCCTGGTAGAGGGAACCCTGAAGCACCAGCAGCAGATCGACGATTACCTGGTCAGGTATGCCACCGATTGGGATTTGCCCCGGATGGCCAACGTGGACCGTAATATTCTGAGGCTGAGCCTTTTTGAAATGCTTTATCATCCTGCTACTCCGGTCAATGTGGCCATCGATGAAGCCCTTGAACTGGCCAAAACTTTCAGCCATAAAGATGCCCCGCGTTTCATCAACGGTATTTTAGGCCGTATTGCCAAAGAGGTGCATGCTGAACCTGACTAACCACAGGCCAGGTTCTATTATTTTTAAAACATATGTTCGGGACACAGGAATTTGATCGGGTTTTTTCGGATACGATCATTTCGGTATTGGAAACTTACCTTCAGATGGTGCTGAATTGGCTGAGGTTGGAAGTTCGCAGTATTCCGACTCGCCTAATGCCTCCGGTTTCAAACGGCGTCTCGAACTTCGAAAAGCTCGGGCGCCGGCAGAGAGGCGCCCTGGAGGAGGTGCAGACGGGCTTTTTAGGAGTACTCAGGAGTCAGGAGTCAGAATGAGAGAACGCTTTATCGTCTCGAAGAATGCTGAATTCTAACCTGAACAGCAAACAATTGTTTTATTAGAGATTTAAGGGAGGTTAAACAAGTGTCTGCTCAATTGTTGTTAGGAAAACCGCTGGCAGAGAAGATCAGGGCTGAGGTCTCCAAGGAAGTCGAAGAATTGAAGGCCAAAGGGGTTGCGCCGAGCCTGGTGGCGGTTCAGGTGGGACAGAATGATGATTCCCGGGTTTACACCAACGCCCAGCGCAAGAACGCCGAGATGGTGGGAATCACCTACGATCTCCAGGAACTGCCTGCGGACATGACCCAGGACCAGTTGCTGAAGCACATCGCCAACCTCAACGCAGATCCGAAAGTTACCGGCATCATCCTCCAGATGCCCTTGCCGCCCCACATCGAAGCCAAGGTCTGCCAGTGGAGCATCGCCTTAGAGAAGGACATTGAGGCCATCACCCCCGCCAATGTCGGCCTCCTCACCATGGCCAGGCCGAGATTGGTTCCCTGCACCGCCCTGGGAGCTTTCGAGCTGGTGAAATCCACGGGAGTGGAGCTCTACGGCAAGGAGGTAGTGATTGTCGGCGTGAGCGACATCGTGGGCAAACCGGCAGCGTTTCTGTTCTTGCATGAGTACTGCACGGTTACCATCTGCCGCAGTTCCACCAGCAAGCGCGGCTTGCTCGAGTCCCACGTCAACAGGGCGGAGATCCTGGTGGCGGCTGTTGGTGTGCCCCACATGGTCAAGGGCAGTTGGGTCAAAGAAGGCGCCATCGTGGTTGACGTCGGAATCAACACCACCAAGGACGGCAAGATCGTCGGCGACGTGGAAACCGAGATTGCTGCCGAGAAGGCGGCCTGGATCACCCCGGTTCCGGGTGGCGCCGGCACTGCCACCACCGCCATTTTGATGAGGAATACGGTGGAAGCGGCCAAGTGGCAGCTTGAAAAGAGAGGCTAGAGGATCGTGGCGCATGTTCGGAGAACTGGACGCTGCCAGTTCTCCTTTCCTTAATTGGATTGATTGCAGTAGCTTACGAGGGGGTTGCATCCATGACGGCAGTGCGTATTGCAGGAAAAGAGATTGCCGAGGAGATCAGGCAGCAGTTGGCCCAAGAGACAGAGGATCTCAAACAGAAGGGAATCACCCCAAAGATGGCGTTGGTCCTGGTCGGGGACGCCCAGGATTCGGCCCTGTATGTCCGGACCAAGGCCAAGGCCTGTGAGAGTGTGAATGGTTTTGCAGAGACCCACCATCTCGGCGAGGATACCACCATCGAGCAGTTGATGGCGCTGGTTTACAGGCTGAACCAGGATGACAGCGTGCATGGGATCCTGGTGCAATTGCCCCTGCCGCATCACCTGCACCAGTATGAAAAACAGGTGATGGGCGCCATCCTGCCGGAGAAGGACATCGATGCCTTCCATCCGGTCAACATTGGGAACCTGTTGATCGGCGACAAGTGTTACCGGGGTGTGACTGCATACGCCTGTATCAAGATCCTGGAGAAACAGGGGATCGATTTCAAGGGCAAACACGCTGTGGTTGTCGGCTGGTCAATCGAGATCGGCAAGCCGGTCACCGTCATGCTGTTCGAGAAAGGGCTGCATCGTGACCCTGGTCAGCCCTGATGCCGATTTTGCACCCTACACCAAGCAGGCGGACATCGTGATCACCGAGGTCGGCAGGCCGCGGGCGATCACCGGCGACATGCTGAAACCGGGCGCCATTGTCATCGACACCGGTTCCAACTGGGTTGACGGCAAGTCGGTTGGGGACGTGGACTACGACAGCGCCGCCGAAGTGGCAGGCGCGATCACCCCGGTGCCGGGCGGAGTGGGGCCGGTGCGGATCATCATGCTCATCTACAACTTGCTGATCGCCGCCAAAGCCAAGTGGATGATCATCTTGATCTGGAGAATGCCATTCAAGCGGGTGTGCCCTTTCCTCTGAAGCGGGGGTTTGGAGCTAGCCATCGGCAAACGAGGCTGACATTCAGGGTGAGCGCTGGATAAAGCGCCAGACTGCCAGAACAGTTGCTGCGAACCGCGACACCTTAGAACCACCAACGACTGCATAAGGAGCTAAAGGCATGCTGCGCCGTGTCTACAGCGTGGGAGAGGTAACCGGATACCTGCGGGATCTCCTGGAGGCGGACGCCCTGCTGGGCAACATCTGGGTCCGGGGCGAGATCTCCAATTGCAAGCATCACACCTCCGGCCATCTCTACTTTACTTTGAAAGACGCCTCCAGTTCCATGCGTTGCGTCATGTTCCGCTCCCGCTGCAGCCAGTTGAACTTCCTGCCGGGGAACGGGATGAACGTGATCGTGCGGGGCTACATCAGTGTCTACGAGCGGGACGGGCAGTACCAACTCTACGCCCAGGAGTTGGCGCCGGACGGTATGGGGGCGCTTTACGCAGCTTTTTGCCGTCTCCGGGAACAGTTGCAGGCGGAGGGCCTGTTTGCCCCGGAGCATAAAAAACCTCTTCCCCGTTTCCCCCGCAAGGTTGGCGTGGTCACTTCACAGAACGGAGCGGCGTGGCATGACCTGGTAACGGTGATGCGGCGCCGGTATCCCGGTATTTCCCTGGTGCTGGCCCCTGCCGCAGTTCAGGGTGAACAGGCGCCCCGGGAGATCTGCGCCGCCCTGCAGGCGCTGGACCGGCGGCAGGACGTTGATGTGATCATTGTCGGCAGGGGCGGGGGCTCCCTGGAGGAGTTGTGGGCTTTCAACACGGTGGAGGTGGCCCGGGCGATCTTCAATCTGCGTCATCCGGTGGTGAGCGCCGTTGGACACGAGACCGATTACTCCATCGCCGATCTGGTCGCCGACGTCCGGGCTGCTACTCCTTCGGCGGCTGCGGAATTGGTGGCGCCCTCACACCTGGAACTGGAAAACAGGCTGCGGGGGCTTCAGGACCGCCTGGTTCTGGCGACCGTTCACGGAACGCTCAGGCGAAAACAGAGGCAGTTGCAGGAGATCGGGGAACGGGAGCTGGAACGCTACCCCCGGCGCCTTATATCTGAGCACAAACAGGAATTGAAGCTGCTGCACCTGCAATTGCTGCACAGGATGCAACACGTGCGCGACCAGGCCAGAAACAGGAAGCAGGTGCTGGCTGAGAAGCTGGACAGCTTGAGCCCGCTGGCAATTTTAAAAAGAGGTTACAGCATCTGCCGCCATCTGGCCAGCGGCAGACTCATTCAGAGCAGCCGCGCTCGTCAAGGAGGGGGACATCCTGGAAGTGATCCTTGGCGAAGGAAGTTTGAACTGCCAGGTAACTGAGAAGTGGGAGGCGGGAACGCCTCTCACCCGTCACAAGTTGAGAGGTGGGAAGCGGGAAGTGGGAAGTAAGAAGAGAGACGCCGTGGAGCATGAAAGCGGGCAGCCCGCAGAACCAGTCGTGACCTTTGAAGATGCCCTCACCCGCCTGGAAACAGTGGTTGGCGCACTAGAAAAGGGGGAACTGACCCTGGCGGAGTCCCTGGAGGCGTTTCGGGAAGGGATCAAGAACTTGAGCATCTGCATCGGGCACCTGAACGCCTTTGAGGAAGAGATAGAGATGCTGTTGTCGGAGTATTACGCCACTGCTCCCTCCTGGCTGGGGTCTCAGAAGCCGGATGCAAGAAGCTCGAGGCAGGTGATAAACAGGAATGAACTGGGAACAGGAACTGAGCGCCAAAGCTGAAGTGATCAACGAAGCCCTGGACCGCTACCTGCCTTCCGACGACAGCCACCCGGCTCTCCTCCACCGGGCCATGCGCTACAGCATCTTTGCCGGCGGGAAGCGACTGCGTGGGGCGCTTGCCCTGGCTGCCGCCGAGTCCCTGGGGCGCCCCCAGGCGCCCCTGCTGCCTGCTGCGGCGGCCCTGGAGATGATCCACACTTACTCTCTCATCCACGATGACCTTCCGGCGATGGACGACGACGACCTGCGGCGGGGGAAGCCGACCTGTCACAAGGTATTCGGTGAAGCGATCGCCATTCTGGCGGGCGATGCCCTGCTGACGCTGGCATTTGAGACATTGTGCCGGCTGATCGAAACCGGTTTTGAGACCGGTGTGGTGATGACCGTTGTGGCGGAGGTGGCGGCGGCGGCCGGCGCCGGCGGGCTGATCGGCGGGCAGGTGGTCGACCTGGAGTCGGAAGGCCAGGCAATCGATCCCGATCAGTTGGAGTACATCCACCTCCACAAGACCGCCGCTCTGTTTCGTGCCGCCATGAGGGCCGGCGCTATCCTGGCGGGGGCGGGAACCCGGGACCTGCAGGCCCTGACCGGATATGGCCTGAGCTTCGGCCTGGCCTTTCAGATCACCGACGATATCCTGGACATCACAGGAGACGAGGCCCTGCTGGGGAAACCGCTCCAGAGCGACCTGGCCAAACGGAAAGCTACCTACCCGGCCATGTACGGCCTGGAACAGGCGCGCCGGATTGCCGAAGCGCAAGTGAACAAAGCCTTGCAAAGCATTGCTTGCCTGGGAGACAGAGCGGCATTTCTGAAAGCAGCCGCCCAGTACCTTTTAAACCGCCAATCCTGATAAAAACGCCCATTTGTTTGTATAGGCCGTTATGTTATAATAAAACAGCCGGTTGATCCGGCGGCGTCGTCCCCCTACTCGAGGTTCGAGGATAGAGCGGGTGCCCGCTTGCGGGCGCGGTTCGATTAAAGAAGGAGTTGGCTTAGGCCAACACCTTGATATCAAGGTTTGAGACTGGAGCGGTTGATTGAACATCAAGCTTCGAGCATAGAACCTTGAAGAAAATCGAATATTGAGCTTTGAACATCGAATTTCGAATAGGGGGGCGAGGTGAAACGAGAGGAGCGGGTGGCGCAGTATTCTAGTCGGGGTAGCCGGCTTCAAAGGCGGGCCTAAAAATCCGTCACCGGCACATCGATGAAGTTCCTGGTGCTGGCTTGCGACGCCCAGTCGGGGGCTGGTGCTGGGAGTTAAGGAGGAAGGGCGATCTACAATGGCATGTAGGCGTTGACCCTCCCTCCGCGGAGGTCCTAGTGCGTGGTCGTGAAACTACGGCTAGGGTTAGACCTGCATGCGGTACCAGTTAGTGCTGTGTGCAGCGTAGCCTGCCTTGAGTGGGGTTGGTGGATGGCGGATGCCGCCTGAAACCTGTTCTGCAAAAGAGGCTAGAAGTCGGTTACAGCGCCGGGGAAAACCCCTAGACTGCCTGCAGACGCAGAGTCTGACCGGGATTAAAGTGTGGACTAAGTGGTAATCTGGCCCTGCTTTCTGAGCAGCTGGCGTTGATCGGCTAAGGAAGCAGAACGGGGCTTAAAGGGGAACCACCAAGACGGCGACGTTTTGGCGCCCTGTTGGGAAAACCTGCTAGACCTAAGCCACAATATTTACCTGTCAGGCGTCCACCCGCAGACCTCTTAACCTTTCGAAAGATTAACCCCAACCACCTCGCGGGCCTGAAAATCGTGGGGCATGTCAGTGTGCCATAATTAAGGAAGGGCGAAGATGCCGGAACGGAACAAATGGCTGCGCAGGGGATTGGGCAACGCCATCCTCACCCTTTTTCTCAGCCTGATTCTGACTTACGTTGCCGATATTTTCCTTCGGCAGATCAATATAATTATTTTTTGCCTTCATCTTCCTGTTGCTGGTCATCCTGATGGGGGTTATCGCCGATATGGTCGGTTTCGCGGCTGCGGCCGCGGATGCCACTCCGTTGAATGCAAAGGCCGCGAATAAGGTCTTGGGAGCACGCCAGGCGGTCCGGCTGGTTAGGAACGCCGACCAGGTAGCGGTCTTCTGCAGCGATGTCATGGGGGACATTTCCAGCACCCTGGCCGGAGCCATGGGCGCCGTCATCGTTTTCCGGTTGATCACCGGTATGGGTCACCAGCAGGTGTCCAGTTGGTATACGATCGTCATGACAGCCCTGGTGGCGGCGGTAACAGTTGGGGGAAAGGCCACGGGCAAGGGCATTGCCCTGCAGGAGGCCAACGAGATCATGTTCCGGCTGGGTCAGGCGGTAGCCTGGGTGGAGCGCCTGACAGGCCATGAGTTCTTTGTCCCCGTTAACCCGAAAATCGAGTGAGAGGTTCGAGGTTCGAAGTTCGAAGAGAAAAGACTGATCGAACATCGAAGAGTAATAGCAATTTACCCCAGCAAAGACTCGAACATCCAAGATTGAGCTTGGGTTGGACTTGCGATAATCAGCGCTCCGAAAAGGTGAATCAGCGTGGTCATAGAAAAAATTGCAGAACCAGCGGACCTGGGCCCCCTCTCTTTTGCCGAACTGGAGACTCTGGCGCAGGAGATCAGGGCCATGCTGGTGGAAACGGTGTCCCGCAACGGCGGCCACCTGGCTCCGAACCTGGGTGTGGTCGAGTTGACCATAGCCCTGCACCGGGCATTCCGGTCCCCTGAGGATAAGATCATCTGGGACGTCGGCCATCAGTGCTACGTTCACAAGATCCTCACCGGGCGCCGGGAACGGCTGGCGTCAATCAGGCAGTATGGCGGCTTGAGCGGCTTTCCGAAAACCAGGGAGAGCGTTCACGACTGCTTTGAGACAGGCCACAGCAGCACGTCCATCTCCGCTGCCCTGGGGTTTGCGCTGGCCAGGGATCTGAATCAGGAGCACCATGACGTGGTGGCGGTGATCGGAGACGGGGCCCTGACCGGGGGCATGTCTTTTGAGGCCATGAATCATGCCGGCCATGTCGGAACCCGGCTCATCGTTGTCCTGAACGACAATGAGATGTCCATCAACAATAACGTGGGGGCGCTGTCCGGATACCTGAGCAGGCTGCGCACGGACCCGTTGTACTCTAAGAGCAGGGATGAGATTGAAGACATCCTGCTCCGTATTCCCAACGTCGGGCGCCGGATGGTCAAGGCCGTCGAACGCTTGAAAGACAGCCTCAAGTACCTGCTGATGCCCGGAATCCTCTTTGAAGAGTTGGGCTTTACCTATTTGGGGCCGGTTAACGGTCATAACTTGAAAGACTTGAAGCAGGTTTTTGAGCGGGCGCGGAGGGTGGACGGGCCGGTCCTGGTGCATGTCTATACGAAGAAGGGTAAGGGTTATATACCGGCGGAGCAGAATCCGGACACCTTTCACGGCATCGGAAGGTTTGACGTAGAAACCGGCGAACCCATAGAGCAGAATAAGAACCCTACCTTCACCAAGGTGTTCGGGGATTGTATCCTTCGCCTCGGCGAGGAGCACCCCAGGATCGTGGCCGTTGCGGCGGCGATGTCTGACGGAACGGGCTTGAAAGCCTTCGCCGGCCGCTTTCCGGACCGCTTTTTCGATGTGGGGATTGCCGAACAACATGCGGTGACCCTGGCTGCAGGTCTGGCCAGTGCCGGCTACCATCCCGTGGTGGCTATCTATTCCACTTTTCTGCAGCGGGCCTACGACCAGATCGTTCACGATGTGGCGCTCCAGGAGTTGCCGGTGATCTTTGCCGTTGATCGCGCCGGTATCGTGGGGGAGGACGGTGAGACGCACCAGGGTATCTTTGATCTCTCTTACCTGCGCCACATACCAGGAATGATCCTGATGGCTCCGAAAGACCAGAATGAACTGGCGGCCATGCTCCGGAGCGCTGTTACCTACCGGAGGCCGGTTGCCATCCGCTATCCGCGTGGAAGCGGACGGGCGGCGGTCATCGACGAAAATCCCCCTACCTGGAACCGGGGAGGGGAGAGGTGCTGCGCACGGGCAAGGACCTGGCGATCCTGGCCATCGGACCTGAGGCCTATGACGCCCTCGAGGCCGCAGACCTGCTGGAGAGGCAGGGCCGGCAGGCGGCAGTGATCAATTGCCGGTTCGTCCAGCCGCTTGACGAGGATCTGATCATGGAGTGGGCCGGGAGAACGGGGCATTTAGTGACCATCGAGGAGAACGTGCTGGCGGGGGGATTTGGCAGCGCTGTCCTGGAACTCCTGTCCCGGCGCGGCTTTCGCGGCGAAGCTTTTTGCCTGGGTATTCCGGACTGCTTCGTCCCGCACGGCGCCAGGGAGTTATTATATAAGTCATATGGTCTCGACGCCAAAGGTATTGCCGATCACGTGCAGTCTAGGGGTTGGTAGCAGGCGTCATGGGGAGTGCGGTCAAGAAGCGGATCGACCTGCTGCTGGTGGAACAGGGGTTGTTCCCCAGCCGGGAGCAGGCGCAACGGGCGGTAATGGCCGGGCACGTTTTCTATAACGGCTGCCTGATCGACAAGGCGGGCGCTGCCGTGATCCCGGGCGGAGAGATCCTGGTCAAAGGCGACCCCTGCCCCTATGTGAGCCGTGGCGGCATCAAGCTGGAGTCCGCCCTGAGGGAGTTTGGCATCGACGTGGCCGGGAAGGTGGCCCTGGACGCCGGCGCCTCCACCGGCGGCTTCACTCAATGCCTGCTCCGGCATGGAGCCAGCCGGGTTTACGCTGTCGATGTCGGTTACGGGCAACTGGCCTGGGACCTGCGCCGGGATGAGCGGGTGATCGTAAAGGAGAGAACCAACCTGCGTTACCTGACCCCGGAGGCGCTGGGGGAACGGGTGGAGATTCGTCACCCTGGACCTGTCCTTTATCTCCCTGGCCAAGGTCCTTGATGCGGTCAGCCAACTGCTCAAGCCCGGCGGCGAGGTGCTGGCCCTGGTAAAACCGCAGTTTGAGGCGGGCCGGGAGCAGGTGGGCAAGGGCGGCATCGTCAAGGAGGCGGCGACACAGATGTCGGTTCTGATGAAGGTATCCGCCGCGGCCTGCCAATTGGGATTTCAGATCAGAGGGGTCACCCATTCCGCCATCCCGGGAGCGGATGGCAATATAGAGTTCTTCATGTGGTTGGATTGTGATCCGGGCGTAGCGTGCACACCCCTGTTGCCGGAACAAGCGACACAGATCGTGATGGCAGCCCGCGCCGCACTAAAAAAGTAATGAGTAATGAGTATGGAGAAAGCTGATGAAACAGGTCGGAATAGTGGCGCATCCTGCCAAAATCAAGGATGAGCAGTATCTGCGCAACCTGGAGACTTGGTTTGAGGACAGAGGGATCCGGATGCTGCGCTACCACTGTGCCCCTGATGAAGACCAGTGCAGCCTCCCGGATACTATAGCAGAACTGGATCTGATCATCGTCCTGGGCGGCGATGGGACGCTGCTCAGTACCGCCCGTCGCACTGCGGGTCTCGGGTTGCCGATCCTGGGTGTCAATATGGGGTACCTGGGGTTCATCACCGACATGGAGATGCAGGACCTGTTTCCGAACCTCGATAGGCTGGCCCGGGGAGATTACCTGGTTGAGCCGCGGATGATGCTGGAGGCTGAAGTGAGGCGTGATGGACGGCCGGAAGCCCGCTTCCTGGCCCTGAACGACACAACCATTACCAAGGGGCCACTCTCCCGGATTGTCACCCTGGAAACTTACGTTGACGACGAGTGCCTGGCAGTGTACAGGGCAGATGGCATTATCGTGTCCACCCCTACAGGCTCTACCGCCTATTCCTTATCGGCCGGGGGGCCGATTGTCAGTCCGGAATTGGATCTCATGATTGTAACGCCTATTTGCCCGCACACGCTTTACGCCCGGCCGTTCATCACCGCCGACCGCCGCCTGATCAGATTTGTTCTGAAATCTGAACCGCCCGACGCCATGTTGACCATTGACGGGCAGACCGGCTACTCGCTGCAGCAGGGGGACGAGGTTCTGATCACCAGGGCGGAGGCGGTCACAAACCTGGTCAGGCTTCGCAACAGGCCTTTTTTTGAGGTTGTCCGGTTGAAGCTCACGCAGATGCCATAACAGAAGTCAGAGGCAAGAAGCGGGAAGTGGGAATGTAGAGGTGCCAACCTCTCACCTCACACCTCTCAAATGCGGGGTGAACTCGTTGAAATTGCGCCGCCAGCAGTTGATCATGGAGATTATTGACGAAACACCGATCATGACACAGGAAGACCTGGCCGAGGCCCTCAGGATAAGGGGAATCCGTGCCACCCAGGCCACGATCTCACGCGATATCAAGGACCTCCAGTTGGTCAAAACACCGGTGGGGGGCGATTCTTACCGGTATGCCAAGCCACAGGGCGGACAGCCTGACCCGGCCAGAGTTTATGACCGGTTGCGCCGCCTCTTCCAGGAGGCCGTTGTTAAGTACAATTTCAGCGGGAACCTGGTCATAGTGCACACACTCCCGGGAGCGGCGCAGGGCGTTGCCTCGGCCCTGGATCAGAGCGGGTGGCGCGAGATTATCGGCACTGTGGCCGGAGATGATACCATCCTGCTGGTGATCAAGCCGGCTGAGGCTGTGCCGGAACTGACGGGAAAACTCGAGTCCCTCTTGAAGTCATAGGCAGTAGGGGCTTGCCTGACGAAGCGAGGAAGAAAAGATGCTGCTGCAACTCACCATTGACAATCTGGCGTTGATCGAGCATATCAGCCTGGACCTGGGAGCCGGATTGAACGTCCTGACCGGGGAGACCGGAGCCGGTAAATCGATCCTGGTTGACGCCATGGACATCCTGACCGGCGGACGGGCATCCAGTGACCTGGTGCGCACCGGGTCCGAGAAGGCGATGGTCGAGGGTCTGTTTGACTGCACCCAGGTTCCACAAATAAACCAGAAGTTGACCGAATTTGGTCTGGCGGTAAGTGAGGACTGCTCGCTGCTGCTGTCCAGGGAGATCATGACCGGCGGCCGGAGCGCTTGCCGGGTCAACGGCAGGGCCGTGCCCCTGGCCATGTATCGCGCCCTGGGAGAGATCCTGGTGGACCTGCACGGGCAGCATGAACATCAGTCGCTGTTGAAAGTGGACAAGCACCGGGAGTTGTTTGACCGATTTGGCGGTGACGAGGTCTCCCGTCAGCAGTTTTTGGTGGCGGACCTCTACGATCGCCTGTCTGCGCTGGCAGAGGAGCGTGCCACCGCAAACACCAGGGAGAAAGAGCTGGCTGACCGGATAGACTACTTAACCTGTGCTATTGAAGAGATCAGGCGGATGAAGCCGGTTCCGGGCGAGGAGGAAGCGCTGCGGCAGGAGGTCGAACGCCTGCGCCACGCCGAAAAGTTGGCCGATCTGGCCAGGGAGGCGGCGATGAACCTGTTCGAAGGCGATGACCGCCAGCTTGCCGCTGATGATCTGCTCGGCAGGGCCGGGTCCTGCCTGCAGGAGATGTCCCGTTACGATGCCACGGTAGGAGACATCTCCACCCCGCTGGCGGAGGTGCAGTCCAGGCTGGAGGATGTTGTCGATGCATTGCGCCGCTACCGGGAACTGCTGGAGTATAACCCCGCTCGCCTGCGCGAGGCCGAAGAGCGGCTGCACGACCTGAGAGGTCTGACCCGTAAATACGGGCCCTCGCTGGCGGATGTGGTCGTGTTTTTGGAGGGCGCCGCCGCTGAACTGGAAGCATTAGAAAAGCGCCAGTCCCGCTCCCGGGACCTGGAGGCGGAGTATCGGCGAACCGCCCGGTCATATGAGGCTGCGGCCGGGACCCTGTCCGAACTGCGGCGCCAGAAGGCGCCGGCCTTTATTGCAGCCGTGCAGGGCGAACTGCAGGGTCTGGGCATGAAAAAGGCCCGCTTTGACATCAGGTGGGAGCGCACGCCGGAGCCGAGGCGCTGGGGCTACGACCAGGTGGAATTCCTATTCAGCGCCAACCCTGGCGAACCGCTCAAGCCCCTGGCCAGGATCGCTTCCGGCGGAGAGATGTCCAGAGTGATGCTGGCCCTCAAGGTGATCTTTGCGGAGCATGACGAGATCCCCACCCTGATCTTCGATGAGATCGATACCGGTATCGGCGGCAGGACGCTTCAGGCCGTCGGCGACCGGCTGGCCGTCCTGGCCGGTCTCAGGCAGATCTTGTGCGTGACGCACTCCCCCCACATCGCAGGCAGAGGCAACAGGCATTTCAATATCGAAAAAGTGATCACCGGCGACCAGACCCGGACTGTAGTCAAACCTCCTGGATTACCGGTCACGGGTGTCGGAGCTTGCCAGAATGCTAGGCGGCGCCGAAGATGAAGAGATCGCCCGCATTCATGCGGAGCAGATCTTGAAGCAGGCTGAAGTTGAATAAGGAGGAGGAACGGGATAACTTAACCTTCACGGGGGAAAGCGCCAGGAGAGGAACAAGGGATGAGCGGGATTGAGTAAGCGAAGGCTCTACGGTCTTCTTTCCGCATTTTTTCTGGCGTGCTGCCTCTATACGGTATTTTTTCAGTCATTGAGCCTGATCCCTTCGCACTACCGGATTAATGTGGGGGATCAGATCGTTTTTGGGAACATGTTCCCGCCCCAGATCTCCGGGCGGATCACCGCCTTCGTCTCCAATAACAGTAAACAGATGTTAAGCTGGCAGCCTGGTGAGACAGGGCAGGAGTTTCAGCCCTTCCTGGGGCAGGCGCCTGTTGCTGTAGTTCCGGGACGCATCGATCTGAGCCTGAGACTGTTCGGCATCCTTCCTCTGAAGCGGATCACCCTGCAAGTGGTGCCACCGGTCCAGGTGATGGTGGGAGGGCAGTCGATCGGTGTGCTCCTGAACACGGAAGGGGTTATTGTCTCCGGTTTTTCGGATGTTACCGGGAGTGACGGAAGGAGTTCCTGCCCGGCCCGTCAGGCAGGCATCACTACCGGAGATGTCATCATCGGTATCGAGGGCGTCAATGTCCAGTCCGATGCCCAGGTAAGCCAGTTGATAGACCAGTATGCCCGCCGCCAAGAAACGGTCCATCTCCAGGTGAAGCGCCGGGGGGTGGTCAAGGACTACGAGATCAGGCCGGTCTTCTGCCGCGAAACCAGGCGCTACCGGATCGGCCTGTTTGTAAAAGATGGGGCGGCAGGAGTAGGAACCCTCACCTTTTTCGACCCGGTAACCAAAAAATTCGGAGCCCTTGGCCACGTGGTCACAAATTCCGAGACCAATGAGTGGTTGGACCTGAAGGACGGAAAAATTGTCGGCGCTCTGGTTGAGGGAATACAAAAAGGGCAACGGGGAAAGATCGGTGAAAAGATCGGTTTGTTTCAGGGTGACCAGAAAATGTCCGGCAACATTGAAAAAAACACACAGTACGGCATTTTCGGAGTGCTCCAGAATAGTCTTCCCAATCAGCTTTACCCGACTCCGGTGCCGGTCGCTGTTGGCAGCCAGATCAGAGAGAGTGCCCGCGCAACTGTTGACCGTGTTGAACGGTGAGAACATCGAAGCCTTCAACGTCGAAATCCAGACCGTCTTTCCCCAGCCCCGTCCGGACGGCAAAAGCTTTATCGTCAGGGTGGTCGATCCGCGGATTCTCAGCCGGACCGGGGGGATTATCCAGGGGATGAGCGGCAGTCCGATTATCCAGGATGGAAAGCTGATCGGGGCGGTCACCCACGTTTTCATCAACGATCCTACCAGGGGCTACGGCATCAGCGCCGAACTGATGATGGACGAGGCCGGCCTCTTCCCGGGCGGAAGCGCAGCGGCAACTTTCCCTGAGCTGCGGGATCCGGGCGTAAAGAAAATTGCCTAAAATAAATTTTTACTGAGTATAGAGCACTATTTCAGGTATTCAGGCAAAGATGCCACCTCCTGACGCCAGGAAGACCCAGCATCTGTCATAATTCGAAGCAGGGATTTACTAGAGGGCGTCGAATCTATAATTACAGATTTAGAAAAATAAGGAATTGTTATCGTAGGGGGCGAAGGAGATTGGAAAAGCCGGTAAAAGTGATGATAGTAGATGATAACAAGGAATTTTGCGAAATATTGAAAGACTATTTTGAAAGGCAAGATGATTGCATGATTTCAGGCATTGCCAATAATGGCCTGCAGGCGCTGGAGTTGTTGGCCCAGGAAATGCCTGATGTGATGATAATCGATCTGATCATGCCCCATCTTGACGGGATCGGGGTGCTGGAACAGCTTAACGCCGAGTATGAGGAACGCCCCAAGGTGATCATTCTGACTGCCTTCGGACAGGAGACCCAGATCAAGAGGGCGGTGGAACTGGGAGCGCACTATTATATACTGAAGCCCTTTGACCTGGAAGTGCTGGGCAACAGGGTGCGGCAACTGGCCAACGGCGGCACGGGCGGCCACGTCCTGAACTTTCACCCGAAGTCACGCAATCTCGATGTGGATGTGACCAACCTGATTCATCAGATGGGAGTGCCTGCCCACGTGCGCGGTTACCAGTACCTGCGGGATGCGATCATCTACTGTGATCAGGGAGATGAGCCTGATGGGAGCGGTAACCAAGGAACTCTACCCGATGATCGCTGAAAAGTACAACACTACGCCCAGCAGGGTGGAGCGGGCAATCCGCCATGCGATCGAGTTGGCCTGGGACCGCGGCAATGTGGACCTGATGAACAAGGTCTTTGGTTACACTATTGATGTCGAACGCGGCAAGCCGACCAATTCCGAATTTATCGCCATGGTGGCCGACCGGCTGCGGGTCGGGGTCAAGGTAAGCTAAAAAAGGTTTATGGACAATATTTCGGACAGCGCCCTCAAATGGGCGCTGAACTTGTTGAATAGGGGATGGTGCTTTTGGAACAGCATGCGGACGGCATCAACGAGGAACGCCTGACCCGGGAGTTTATCAGGCTGGCGGAGATCGCCTCGCCATCCTTTCGGGAAAGGGAGATCGCGGATTACCTCAAGCAACGCCTGGCCGGGCTTGGCCTGGAGGTGACGGAGGACGATACGGGGAGCCGGATCGGCGGCGACACCGGGAATATCTATGCCTGTCTGCCCGGGGACAAGGACAGGGCGGCTTTTTTTCTCGTGCCCACATGGATACGGTAAATCCGGCCAACGGTGTCAAAGTGGTGTTCAAAGACGGCGTTTTTCGCAGTGAGGGGAGCACCGTTCTGGGGGGAGACGACAAGGCGGGCATTGCGGCGATCATCGAGGTGCTGGAGATGCTGCGTCAACAGCCGGCGCCGCACGGCGACCTGGAGATCCTGTTCACGGTGGGAGAGGAGCAGGGTCTGCTGGGAAGTAAGCATTTCGACTATGGCAGGTTGAAGTCGAAGTTCGGGTACGTGCTGGACAGCAGCGGCGGCCCGGGTACCATGATCGTGGCCGCTCCCACCCAAAACGTGCTCGACGTCATTATCAGAGGCCGGGCTGCCCACGCCGGGATCGAGCCGGAGCGGGGGATCAACGCCATCCAGGTGGCCGGACAGGCCCTGGCCCGGCTGCCGCTGGGCCGCATCGATGCCGAAACCACCTCCAACATGGGTGTGATCCAGGGCGGCAAGGCAACCAATATCATCCCTGACTCCTGCTTTATCCAGGGAGAGGTGAGGAGCCTCAACCGGGCGAAGATGGATTCCCTGACCTCCGAGATCGTCTCCGAGTTTACCAGGGCGGCGGAGGCGGCAGGAGCCAAGAGCGAGGTTCGGGTCACCTTTCAGTACCCGGAATTCCGCCTGGATCAAGAACTCCCGGCTTTACGGACTGCTGCCGGGGCTGCCGGCAAGGCCGGGCTGAAGATCAGCTACGAGACCAGCGGCGGCGGCAGCGACGCCAACAACATCAATGCTACCGGGCGGACGGCCGTCAACCTGGGAATCGGGATGCAGCAGGTGCACACTACGGATGAGTGGCTCCGCCTGAGCGACCTGGTGGCCGATGTCCGTTGGCTCTGGGAAATTGTCAAGCAGTGCGGTTCAAATGAGTGATGAGTGATGAGAATCCTCTCACTCATTACTCTTATCGGTTTATCGTCACGAAGAATTCTGAATACCTGGCATAACAAAATGTAAATAGGGGAGCATAGGATGGACACGAAGACCGAAACCGGGCTTGAGGAACGGACCATCAGCACCGAGCGGATTTTTGAGGGCAAGATGATCAGGCTGCGGGTGGATACAGTCGCCCTTCCCAACGGCGAGACCGCCACCCGCGAGGTGATCGAGCATCCCGGCGCCGTGGCGGTGATCGCTCTGACCAGGCAGGGCGATCTGCTCATGGTGCGCCAGTACCGGCACGCAACCGGGGAGACCCTGCTGGAGATCCCTGCCGGGAAGAGGGACCAGGGGGAGAACCCCCTCGCCTGTGCACAGCGGGAATTGGAAGAAGAGACCGGGTACCGGGCGCAGCAGTGGGAGACCCTCTTTTCCTATTTTAGCACTCCGGGCTTCAGCGACGAACTGCTCTACCTGATGATGGCGACCGGCCTGGAACAGGGGGAAGCCCATACCGACGACGAAGAGTTTATCGAGGTGGTTACGGTTCCTGTTGCCGAGGCGCTCCAGATGGTCTACCGGGGGGAGATCAGAGACGCCAAGTCCATTATCGGTATTCTCGTCCTGAGCCGCATGCAGCAAGGCATATAGTGGTTGGTGTACTCGATTACCTGATCTTGGCATAAACTCTCACAGGAGGCTTACTCAAGTTTCTCCTCGATGTTCAGGTTAGAAGGGGAAAAGATCGAACATCGAACTCCAACATTGAAAAAATCGCCTTCTGGTGAGAAGATGATGCAGTCTGTGCATACGCCCTTCGGGTTGATCCAAAAGAGGGAATTGCTCGGTCCCACCGCCTACATTACCGGCGCCTTTCTCCTGGGCCTGATCGCTGGGGCTTCGGTCCTCCACGCTCTGAACCCGTCTCAAGTGGATGAATTACGGCAGTACCTGGACAGCTTCTTGAACGGCGTGGGTACCCTGGCACAGAATGGCCAGTTTCCAGCCTTCAAAGCCTGGGGGGAGATCCTCGTGGCGCAGTTGTCTTCGCTGGGGATTCTTTGGCTGTTGGGACTCTGTGTGGTGGGCGCGCCCTTGGTTGTCCTGATGGTAGGCGCCAGGGGATTTATCTTGGGCTTTACAATCGGCTTTCTGGTCGAGGAGAAGGCTGGTCAGGGCATGCTCCTGGCCCTGGCCGCGGTGCTTCCCCAGAACATTTTTTATGTGCCCGGCCTGATCGGGGCGGGCATCCTGGCCCTCTATTTTGCACTGTCTCTTTTTAAGAGTTCCCGGGAAACCCCGGTGTTTACGGGAATCATTCTCTACACCCTGCTTTTTATCATCCTCACGCTCCTCATCCTGATTGGGACCTGGACTGAAGCCTATCTCGTGCCGGGCATCATGCGGCTGACCATGATCCTCTACTAAGGAAAAGGGATACCACCTTACGATGGAAGTTCGACATTCGACGTCCGATTAGCCTTTTTCCCTCGAGCTCCTAACCTCGAACCTCGAATAGGCGCTTGTTCTAATTCTCAGTGAGACATGCATAATATTCAAACAGAAGCGGGACATGCTATCATTCAACGCCTTTGGCAGGTGTCCCGCCCTGGTGAGGCAGGGGCAACCAACACAAACCCTGGGGGCAGTCGGGAGGGGAGCATATGCTTTTGATCACGGTTACCAACTGGAGGCATAAAGCGGGGGTAATTATCCGGCTGCTGCTGTTCTTGCTGTTGATCTGGCTGATCACCCCCCAATTTTTTAACTTTATATCAGGACACATCGCCAGCTTCAAAAACCGTCTTCCACAAAACCAACCTCAGGAACAGAGGGTTGAGCAGCGAGCGGTGCAGGTCGAGCCAAAGCCGGTCCAGGACCAGGACGCCTTTCTGAAAATGCTGCAGAAGTATTATTCCGGCAATGCCAAGCAGGCGCCGCCCGATTCCGAGTAGATCCGGATCTTGTAACTACTCAGGAGCCAGGGGTCAGAATGAGTCTAAAAAGAAGCTATGAGTATGCCCATCACTCATCACTTCAAGAATTCTGAATCCTGAATACCTCAACAGAAACGCCAGCTCTCTAAAACGGGCTGAGTAATTACCGGATCTTAATAGATATGGATATGTCTCCTCCGGGATAGCCATAAAACCGGAGGCTTTTAATTTATTAAAGTTTCGTAGGATTCCGGAGGTCATCGAAGGGCGCTGCCAAAGGCAAGGTTTCGGAGAAATTATTGACCACAGATGACTGCCCGCTCTAATGCCCCCGCTTCTGAAGCGGCGGGATAAGAGCGGCTACATCACTGTATTAACTATTTCTAAGCTTCAGTGGGGGTAAGACAATCCCCCGCTGAAGCCAAGAACTAGTTGAACAAACCAAGCCGGAAAAAAGAGGAATTTTTTTTTACGTGTGGAACTTAATTATGTCAAGAGGAAAATATTGGGGTGGGTTGATTTGATGAGCCAGTCCAGGGAAGACCTGCTCAGGGAGTTTTTAGACTACCTCCGGGTAGTCAGGGGGATGGCCCACAACACGGTGCAGTCATACCGGTACGACCTGGCGCATTTTGCCGAATACCTGGCGGCGGATCAGGTATCCTTTGCAGAAGTGTCGCAGGTCACCATTCTGAATTATTTCAGCAGGCAACGGGAGCAGGGGCACACCGCCAGGACCCTGTCCCGCTGCCTGGCGGCGATGCGCTGTTTTTACCGGTACTTGTTGCAAGAGCACGTGATCCTGGTGGACCCGACCACCAACCTGGAGTCCCCGAAACTGGAAAAAAACCTGCCGCGCATTCTCAGCGTCAAAGAGGTCGACCAGCTCCTGGCGCAGCCGAAGAGCGGCACTGTGGCCGGGCTGAGGGACCGGGCGATGCTTGAACTCATGTACGCTACCGGCATGCGGGTCTCAGAGCTGGTAGGGCTAAACACCGAGCATCTCAACCTGGACCGCGGTTTTGTCCGCTGCCTGGGCAAGGGTTCCAAGGAGCGGATCATCCCGGTGGGGGAGATCGCTGTTCAGTACACCCGGGAATACCTGAACAGGGGCTGGGTCAAGATAAGAAAAAACACCTGGGAGAAGGCCATCTTTCTCAATCTGCACGGCAAAAGGTTGACGCGCCAGGGATTTTGGAAGATCCTCAAGGAGTATGCCAAGAGGGGCGGCATCAAGAAGGAGATCTCCCCCCACGTGCTGCGCCACTCCTTTGCCACCCACCTGCTGGAGAACGGGGCGGACCTCCGGGTCGTCCAGGAGATGCTGGGACACGCAGATGTCACTACAACTCAAATCTATACCCATCTTAGCCAGAGAAAGTTGAGGGAGGTCTATGATCGAGCGCATCCCCGGGCATAGGGATGAATGCTGCCTGAAGCGCGTCCTGATCCTGGTCATGGACGGTATGGGTGTCGGCGAGACGCCTGATGCCGCGGCTTACGGCGATGAGGGATCATGTACTTTGGGGCACCTGGCGGCGGCGGTGGGGGGGCTGAATGTGCCCCACCTCGGCCAACTCGGCCTCGGCAACATCATTGACGTCGCGGGCGTGCCGCCGGTTGCCGGACCACAGGCTGCCTACGGAAAGATGCGGATGCGTGCTGCCGGCAAGGATACCACCAGCGGCCACTGGGAGATGATGGGAGTCACCCTGATCAGGCCGTTCCCGGTTTACCCGCATGGCTTTCCGCCCGAGGTGATCGAGCCTTTCCAGGAACGCATCGGCAGGAAGGTGATCGGCAACAAGGCTGCTTCCGGCACGGAGATTATCGAGGAGTTGGGCGGTCTGCACATGCAGACCGGGGCGCCCATCGTCTACACCTCTGCCGACAGTGTGTTCCAGATCGCCGCCCACGAAGAGATCATTCCGGTCCCGGAACTTTACCGGATCTGCGAGATTGCCCGCCAGATCCTCACCGGGGAGCATGCGGTGGGGCGGGTGATCGCCCGCCCCTTCATCGGCACACCCGGCCACTTCCAACGCACCTCCCGGCGCCACGACATCTCGCTCCCGCCTCCGGCGCCCACCTTGCTCGACCGCCTGAATGACGCCGGTTGCCAGGTGGCCGGGGTGGGTAAGGTCTACGACGTCTTTGCCGGGCACGGCGTCAACCGGGCGATTCCCGCCAGCGGCAACGCGGACATCTCTCTCAAGGCCCTGCAAGCATTCCGGGAGATGGACAGGGGGCTGGTCTTCGCCACCCTGGTCGATTTCGACACCCTTTACGGCCACCGCAACGACCCCACCGGGTACGCCGGCGCCCTCAAGGAGTTTGACGATTTTTTGCCCGAGATCCTCAGGTTCGCTGGAAACGGGCGATCTGCTGGTCATCACTGCCGATCATGGCAATGACCCCACCACGCCCAGCACCGATCACTCCCGGGAGTACGTGCCCTTGCTGCTGGCAGGGCCGCAGGTCAATCCTGTGGCTGTTGGAACCCGGGAGACCATGGCCGACCTGGGCGCCACCCTGGCCTCCCTGTTCGGGATGCAACAGGGCGACGGAACGCCGATCACCGGTGTGTTCAAACCGTAGTGATGAGTGATGAGTATCGATTCAACTGGGTCTTGGCTTCAGAGAGGGATTGCTTCCCCCACTGAAGCTTAGAGCCAGTTAATTAGGGGCATAGCCGCTCTTATCCCACCGCTTTAGAAGCGGGGGCATTAGAGCGGGTAGCCCTCGGTAAAAGAGACGGGAGTGGAGCGATAGCGCTATGCATGCCCTGGACCTGATCATCAAGAAACGGGATGGCCGACGCCTGTCGCCTGATGAGATCACCTTTATGGTCGATGGCTACACCGGGGGGTCGGTTCCGGACTACCAGATGGCCGCCTTCCTGATGGCGGTTTTTTTTCGAGGCCTGAACTTCGAGGAGACTGTCGCCCTGACCAGGGCATACATCAACACCGGCGACGTGGTCGACCTGGCCGCTTTCCCGGGAGTCAAAGTGGACAAACACAGCACCGGAGGGGTCGGCGACAAGACCACCCTGGTGCTGGTTCCGCTGGTAGCCTCGGCAGGAGTCACCGTGGTGAAGATGTCAGGCCGGGCGCTGGGTTTTACCGGCGGCACCCTGGACAAGCTGGAGAGCATTCCCGGTTTTCGCGTCGATCTGCCGGTCTCCGAACTCAAGTCGGTGGCTTATCGCACCGGGGCTGTCCTGGCCGGACAGACCGGCGACCTGGTGCCGGCGGATAAGAAGATCTACGCCTTGCGGGATGTCACCGGCACCGTGGAGTGTCTGCCGCTGATCGCCGCCAGCATCATGTCCAAGAAGATCGCCGGAGGGGCGGACCGGATCGTGCTGGACGTCAAGGTGGGCCCGGGGGCTTTATGCCGGACCTGGATAGCGCGCGCGAACTGGCAAGGGAGATGGTCGCCCTAGGCCGGGAGTTTGGCCGAGGCGCCGTGGCTGTTCTCAGCAGCATGCAGCAACCACTGGGGTTGGCGATCGGCAACGCCCTGGAGGTGCGCGAGGCGCTGGCCACCCTGTCCGGGTGTGGCCCTGCCGACCTCACCGAACTCTGCCTGCAACTGGGCGCCCAGATGCTGATTGCCGGCGAGGTGGTTGCCGACGCTGCAGCAGGCTATAGACTGCTGGCTGACAAGCTGCGGCAGGGCGCCGGACTGGATAAAATGAGGGAGATCGTTGCCGCTCAGGGAGGCCTGGCGGCTGTGGTTGACGACCCTGACCTGCTCCCCCGGGCTGCGGATCAGGTGGTGGTAAAGTCCGTCAACGGCGGATATGTTCAAGCCATCAAGGCCGATGAACTGGGGTGGGCATCCCTGATGCTGGGCGCAGGCCGGTTGCAGAAGTCAGACCAGGTGGACCCCGCCGTGGGCATCACCCTGCGCAAGAAACTGGGAGACCGCGTGGCGCCCGGAGAGGCCCTGGCGGTCCTGCACGTGAACCGGAAAGACAATCTCCCGGAAGCTGAAAGACGCGCTACCGGTGCTTTCTCGATTGGCCCGATCCCTCCGGAAATTCCTCCTCTGATCTACGAGATCGTCTAGTCTCTTTAGTGGGGAGCCTTCCCCACTGAATTACAGTAAAACTTGGCTTGTGCCGAGCCAACAAGGCGAAGCCTTGCACTATCCAAGGGCTTAGCGCCATTCTCCCGAACGGATAGTCGGTTAGCCATCGAAATAGTTCTAGGCTAGCCGCTCTTATCCCACCGCTTCAAAAAGCGGGGGCATTAGAGCGGGTAGCCCTCGGTAAACTACCCCGATTCGTTATCCCCTCGTTTACTGGAAAAGGGTTCCTGGGTTGTTCGGCCAAAGTGCTGCAAATAATACTGGAAGAACAAACGAGGGGGTCGAGACAAACAATGGATCACCATACCCGCAAAATGATCGTGCCGGCGGTAGCTCTTGTAATGATGCTGCAGTTGCTGCTGCCGGCGACAGCCTGGAGTGATGAGCAACTGGCCCTGGAGACCGATGCCGTCTCTGCCGTGCTCATGGATGCCTATTCGGGCAAGATCCTGTACGAGAAGGAACCGGACAAGCAGGTGGCGCCTGCCAGCGTTACCAAGGTGGCGACACTTCTGGTTGCCCTGGATGCCCTGCATAAGGGCAAGGTGAAATGGGACGACAAGGTAGTCGCCAGCGAGGCGTCCTGGGAGATGGGAGGATCGGGAGATCTGGCTGGAGCCTGGTGAGGCGATGACCTTCCGGGAGATGATGATCGCCATCGCCGTCGGCTCGGCCAATGACGCCTGTGTTGCCGTGGCCGAACACCTTGCCGGCAGCGAGCAGGCGTATTGCGCCCTGATGAACGAGAAGGCCAGGTCCCTGGGCTGTAAGAACACCCATTTCGTGAATTGCCACGGTCTACCCGCCAAGGACCACTATACCAGCGCCTACGACATGGCCCTGATCTGCCGGGAGGCCCTCAAGTACCCGGAGATGCTGGAGTTGACCTCGATCAAGCATTACAACGAGCTGCGGGGCGGAAAGGTCAGACTGGACAATACCAACAAGCTTCTCTGGTGGTATGACGGCGCCGACGGATTCAAGACCGGCTGGACCACCGAAGCAAACTACTGCCTGGCATCGACCGTGAAGCGCGGCGACCTGCGCCTGATCAGCACTGTATTCGGGGTGCCCGAACCCCGCGGGCACTTCAAGGAATCCACCAAGCTTCTCAATTGGGGGTTTGCCAATTACGGCTTCCAGAACCTGGCCCAGCAAGGCCAGGTGCTGGGCCAGGTACGGGTCGGCGGCGGCGTCCAGGACCAGGTGGAGGTAATCGCTCCCAGAAGCATCGGTGTCCTGATCAAGAAGGGAGAGGGTGGAACGGCCACGCTCGACCTGAAGTTGCCGAAGATCGTCAAGGCGCCGGTGGCCAAGGGTGCTCCCCTGGGAGAGGCCAGGGTGATGGAGCAGGGTAAAGCGGTGGAAACGGTCGTGCTGCAGTCCAAAGAGGGTGTAGCGAAGGGCAGTTTCTGGCGTCTGTTTGACAAGGGCCTGCACTCCCTGTTGAAGTAAGAGGCTATATTTCCAGGTGTTCCCGCAGCCTGGAGACGGCCTGGCGCTCCAACCGTGACACCTGCACCTGGGACAACCCGAGCTGGGCGCCGATCTCGGCCTGGGTCTTGTCCTGGAAGAACCGCATCCAGATGATCTGCCGCTCCCTGGGCGAGAGGTTGACAAAGGCCTGGCGCAGGGCGATCTGCTCAAACCAGGTCTCCTGTCCATCCTCATTCTTCAGGGAGTCGATCAGGCACAGCGGTTCGCTATCATTCTGAGACACGGTTTCAAAGAGAGAGATGATCGGCTGGGCTGCCTCCAGAGCAGTGATGACTTCATCCTTCCCGCATTGCATTGCCTCAGCGATCTCCGCTACGGTCGGCTCACGCCCCAGGATGCCGATCAGCCTTTCCCTCGCCCTCTTGACCAGGATCCCCTTTTCCTTCAGGGCGCGGGTCACCTTTACCGGATTGTCATCCCGGAGAAACCGCCTGATCTCTCCGATGATCAGCGGTACGGCGTAAGTCGAGAACTTGACTCCGTATCCCGGGTCAAAGTTGTCGATCGCCTTGATCAGTCCGATTGCCCCAACCTGAAACAGGTCGTCCTGATCGTAGCCCCGCCCTTCAAACCGCTTGACAATGTTGAACACCAGCCGGAAGTTGCTGTTTACCAGCTTCTCCCTGGCTCTGTCATCTCCCTTGCGGGCCTTCGCCAGCAGCTTGGATGTCTCCTTTTCGGAGAGCAGGGGGAAATTTGGCAGGCTCATCTCTTGTAAGGAAGCCATGTTCGTCCTCAGTTTTTCGCAGACTTGCCGGTGCCATTGTTTCCTGGCAGGGATTTGACCAGTTTTACTCTCGTCCCCTTCCCGACTTCAGTCCACACATCCACCTCGTCCATGAAGGACTTCATAAAGACAAAGCCCAGCCCTAAACGCTCCGGATCGCTCCCCGTCCCGGGCAGCATGGCCTGCTCCACGTCTGCGATCCCCGTTCCGGTGTCCTCAACCACGATCTCCAGGCAATTGCTAAAGAGTGAGGCTGAAAGCCCCACCGTTCCGGTCGACGCCCCCTCGTACCCATGAATTATGGCATTAGAAACGGCTTCTGATACCGCTACCTTGATCTCTTCCAGGTCGCCGAGGTTGAAATCCACCCCGGATACAAAGGCTGCCACCGCCACCCGGGCCAGACCGACATTTTCAGAACAGCTTAGAAACTCCAGCCTCATCTGGTTGCGTATCTTCAATGTCTCTCCACCTCTCTATCTGAGTCCCTGTACCGCCGAGGCACAATCCTTAAAGAAAGGCATCAGGCGGGTCAGACCGGAAATCTCCATCACCCTTGAAATATTGGGAGGCGCCCCGGAAATAGCTACCCGGCCGCCGTTTTCAGATACCTTGCGGTACCTCCCGAGGATCACGCCCAGTCCCGAACTGTCGATAAAAGTCAGGTCGCCCAGGTCGAAGAGGATGTGTTTTGTCCCCTGGGTCTTGATGTTGATATCGATCTCTCGCCGGACATAATCTGCCGCATGGAGATCAAACTCCCCGTAGACCTTGACTATCAATACATCGCCTTCTTTGCGGATCTCATAACCCAATCTGACCCCCTCCTTATTATGAATTTTTCTCCATCGCCAAAATAATTCCTGCTAAATAATGGAATAAAAAAGCCGGGCAGGAGGTTGGAGCAAAGTATATTTGCCTGCCAGGGGGAGATAATACGAACAGAAAACAGAAGGAGGCGGTAACTTTGCATGTAAAAGTCGCAGAACTGGTGGGTGAGTCCCCGGACAGTTGGAAGGATGCCGTAAAATCAGCGGTGAAAGAGGCTGCGAAGGATGGCAACCAGATCACCGGAGTGGAGGTCGTGAACCTTACGGCTAATGTCCGTGACGGGGATGTAGTGGAATACAAGGCGAACGTAAAAGTAGCCTGGGCAGAACATGGTGGCCAACAGCGTCGCCGCCTGAGAAAAATAGCACAGGGGGGAGTACCGAGGGGCACCCCCCTTTGTTATAATGAGAACGGGTTGGGTGAGATGAGAAATTATGGGAAGCCACAAATTGAATGAAAAAACCGGTTCAACGAGCAGCAACTGGAGATGACCGAGTATCAAGAACTGATCAACAGGGTCAGACCGAGGCATAATTACTTGAAAAACGCCATTCTGGCATTCTTAGTAGGTGGAACCATTTGTCTGATCGGCCAGTTCATATTTCTGATCTATACGGGACAGGGCCTGGAGCAGCAGCAGGCCCAGGCGGCGACGGTGGCCACGATGATTTTCCTGGGGGCCTTTCTGACGGGTATTGGGGTTTACGATCAGATTGGGAAGTACGGTGGAGCGGGGTCCATTGTGCCCATCACGGGGTTTGCCAACTCCATTGTGGCGCCGGCCATGGAGGCCAGACGGGAGGGCTTTGTCTTTGGGATCGGAGCCAGGATGTTCACCATCGCAGGTCCCGTTCTTGTCTATGGCTTCCTGATTTCTGCCCTCATCGGGATCGTCTATTTCTTGCTCCGATAGGCTAGACCGAATGGGACAAAAACTCGGACGACAAAGCTTTCGCTTCACCAAACCGCCGGTAATCGCCGCTGCCGCCAACATCGTGGGGCCGATGGAGGGCGAGGGGCCCCTGGCCTCACAATTTGACTGGATCATGGATGACATTTTGTTCGGAGAGCCGACCTGGGAGCGGGCGGAGAGCAAGATGCTGCGCGAGAGCGCCAAGCTGGCGCTGCGCAAGATCAACTGGCAGCCCCGGGATGATCGACTTTTTTCTGGCCGGTGATTTGTTGGACCAGATCATCTCCGCCAATTTTGCCGCCCGCGGTATCGAGGCGCCCTTTTTGGGGCTTTTTGGGGCATGCTCCACCTTTAGCGAGGCGATCATGGTGGGGAGCATGCTGATCGACGGAGGCTTTGCCAGCCGCATCTTACTGTCCAGTTCCAGCCACCACAACACCGCCGAAAGACAGTTTCGCTTTCCGATCGAACAGGGAGTGCAGCGCCCGCCCTTCGCCCAGTGGACGGTAACCGGCAGCGGAGCGCTGGCGCTGGCCGACCAGGGAGAGGGACCCGTGGTGACCATGGGGACGGCCGGCAAGGTGGTCGACCTGGGAATCGCCGATCCCAACAACATGGGGGCGGCCATGGCGCCGGCAGCCGCCGATACGCTGATCACCCATTTTCAGGATACAGGCACGGAGCCTGCAACCTACGACCTGATCCTCACCGGAGACCTGGGCACGGTGGGGAGCGACGCCCTGAAAGACCTGATGAGGATGCAGGGCTATCTCCTGGAAGACAACTACGACGACTGCGGAATGATGATCTATGACCCGGCCAAGCAGGATGTCCATGCCGGCGGCAGTGGATGCGGCTGTTCGGCTGCGGTTTTTACCGGCAGCATCATGAACCAGCTGCGGTCAGGCAGGTACCGGAAGGTCCTGCTGGCGTCAACCGGGGCGCTGTTGAGCCCCACCAGTTCCCAGCAGGGCGAGACCATTCCGGGCATAGCCCACGCCGTGGTGGTGGAATCCACCGCCGCAGCAGGAGCACTGGCTCAACCGGTAAAGTATTGATTTTGATTGTCGAATATGAGATAACAATGTAAACATATAAGGAAGATGAAGCATGTGCAGTTTCTGATGGCTTTCGTAGTCGGCGGTTTACTCTGCCTGATCGGGCAGTTGGTCATGGATCTTACCAGGACCTCGATCACCCCGGCCCACGTACTGGTCGGATATGTGACAGGCGGAGCAATCCTGAGCGCTCTTGGCCTCTACCAGCCACTGGTCAACCTGGCAGGGGCGGGGGCCACCATTCCGCTGTCCGGGTTCGGGCACAGCCTGGCCCAGGGCGCCATCGGGCGGTGCAGTCCAGGGGTTTGCTGGGTGCTTTTGCCGGCGGAGTCGAGGCCACTGCAGCAGGAATAGTGGCTGCAGTAGTGTTTGGCTATGCGGCGGCGGTGCTCTTCAACCCGAAAGAATAAACAAAGGAACCACCCTCCGAAATCTAACCTTTTGCCTCTAATTTCTTATAATGCAGGTGAAACATTCATTGATGAAGGTCGGTATCCCGAGGGGTCTCTTGTATTACTCTTACTTCCCGCTATGGCGGGCTTTTTTCACTGAATTGGGCGCCGGGATCGTAGTCTCGCCGAAGACAAACAAGGCGATCCTGGATGCCGGCCTGCGTTCGGCGCTGGATGAAACCTGCCTTCCGGTCAAGCTGTTTTTCGGCCACGTCCTGGAACTGGCCGGATCGGTGGATTACCTGTTTGTCCCCCGGCTGATCAGTGTTGAACCCAAGGCCTATATCTGCCCCAAGTTCATGGGGCTGCCGGACATGCTCCGGGCGCGGATTCCGAACTTGCCGCCGCTGATCGATGTGACTGTCGACTTCAGCCGGGGAAACGGAAGCTGGGAGAGGGTCTTGGAGTCAGTGGGCCGGTCGCTTGCCGGAGACCGGCGCCTGATCAGACAAGCCTGCAGGCATGCTCTGACTGCGCAACACCTGTTTCAGGAGCAACTGGAGCGGGGGCGGCTGCTGCCGGATGTTTTGGATGAAATAGCCGGCCCGCCGGCGGACCGAGGCCATCCCGCCTGCACCGGAGCCGGACGCCTCAACATCGCCTTGCTCGGCCATGATTACAACATCTACGACGATTACATCAGCATGAACCTCATCCAACGGCTGCGGTCACTGGGCGCCCGGGTGTGCACTGCCGATATGGTGCCCCGGGAGGTAATCGATGAGCAGGCCGGCGCCCTGCCGAAAAAGCTGTTCTGGACGCTGGGCAAGAAGATGGTCGGCGCTGCCTTTGCCTTCTACGACAGCAAGACAGTTTGACGGGATGATCTACCTGTCCTCGTTTGGCTGCGGCCCGGAGTCGCTGGTTGGCGAACTGCTGGCCAGGTGGGCAAGGCGGCGCAGAAATATCCCCTTCATGCTGCTGACGATAGATGAGCATAGCGGGGCCGCAGGGTTGGAAACCAGGCTGGAGGCATTTACGGATATGCTGCTGCGGAGGAAGAGGAATGAAGATTACCTACCCGCACATGGGTAACCTGTACATAGTGGTGAGGGCGCTGCTGACCAGGCTCGGCATCGACCTGGTGCTGCCGCCTCCCACCATCCAGGAAGACGGTTGAACTGGGCGTCCGGAATGCTCCGGAATCTGCCTGCTTTCCCCTGAAGCTGAACCTGGGGAATTTTCTGGAGGCCAGGGAGATGGGGGCGGACACGGTGCTCATGGCCGGCGGTGTCGGCCCCTGCCGCTTTGGTTACTATGCCCAGGTGCAGAGGGAGATCCTGGCGGACATGGGGGCCGGCATGGAGATGGTGGTGCTGGAACCACCGTCCGGAGACTGGGACGCCTTCAAGACCAGGGTGCGGTCGCTGATCGGAAGCCACTCCTGGTGGCAGGTGCTGAAGGCGATCCGGTTTGCCTGGTACAAGGCCCGGGCGGTCGATGCCCTGGAAGCGAGAGTGCTTTACCTGCGCCCGCGCCTCTCAGAGCCACGACAACTGGAGGAGCTCTACCGGAAGGCGCTCTATGCCGGGTGGATGAGGCTGCAGGCAGGAGAGACCTGGACCGGGTGGTGAGAGATTTCGCCAAGGGATACCCGGGGGCTGCCCCGGAAGTCAGGTAACCTGCTGCGGGTGGGGCTGGTCGGCGAGATCTTCATGGTGCTGGAACCTTATGCCAACTATGACGTCGAGCGACAGTTGGGGCTGCTGGGGGTGGAGGTCACTCGCAGCATCTTCCTGAGCGAATGGATCAACGAACACCTCTTTGGGGGGTTGCTCCGGATTGGAAGCCTGGATCACGCGAAGGCAGCGTCCGGTTACCTGAATGCTTTTGTGGGAGGGCATGGCCGGGAGACCGTAGGCGCTACCGTGCATTTTGCCGGGCAGGGCTATGATGGTGTGGTGCAGGTGGCGCCTCTGACCTGTATGCCGGAGATTGTCGCCCATTCGGTGTTACCGGCAGTCACCAGGGACTACGGCATCCCCACCCTGAGCCTTTACCTGGACGAGCAGTCCGGGGCCGCCGGGATTATGACCAGGCTCGAGGCCTTTGTCGATCTCCTGGAGGCGCGCAGATTGAGAGGCGGAGAGATCGGTGGTTACGGGTTGCACCGCAGCTACCAGATTCCAGAATAAGTGAGAGGAATGTAAATGGAGCTCTATTTGGGAATCGACATCGGCTCCGTGACCACCAAGCTGGTCATGCTGGATCCACTGGGCGAGCCTTACCTGGCGCCGCTGTATCTCCGGACGCAGGGCCAACCGATCGGCGTGCTGCAGGAGGGGATGGCCATGGTCCGGGACCAACTGGGTCAGGGGGACCAGGTATGCGGCGTGGGCACTACAGGCAGCGCCCGGCAACTGGCCGGAGTGATGGTAGGGGCGGATGTGGTTAAGAACGAGATCTCCGCCCATGCGGTGGCTGCTCTCCGCATCTTGCCGGAGGCAAGGACGGTGATCGAGATCGGCGGGCAGGACTCCAAGATCATCATCCTGAGGGACGAGATCGTGGTGGACTTTGCCATGAACACTGTTTGCGCGGCGGGTACCGGCTCTTTTCTGGACCAGCAGGCGAACCGCCTCAACATCTCCATCGATGAATTCGGGGCGCTGGCCGGCCAGGCCCGCACACCGGTAAGGATTGCCGGGAGATGTACGGTCTTTGCCGAGTCCGACATGATCCACAAGCAGCAGATGGGCCATACGCTGCCGGATATTGTCGCCGGCCTGTGCGAGGCCATGGTGCGCAATTACCTGAACAACGTGGGCAAAGGCAAGGAGATTGAGCCGCCGATCGTCTTCCAGGGCGGGGTGGCGGCCAACCAGGGAATGAGGGCCGCCTTTGAAAAGGCCCTGCAGGCAGAGATCGTGGTGCCCCGGTGGTACGGCGTAATGGGAGCGTATGGCGCGGCCCTGTTGGCCCGTGACCAGGTGCGGGGGCGGGCCGGCACCAGGTTTCGAGGTTGGGAGGTATCGGCCCTGCCTTTTCAGCAGCGCAGTTTCGAGTGCAAGGCCTGCCCCAACGCCTGTGAGGTGATCGAGATCAGGCAGGGCCGGGAGGTCCTGGCCAGGTGGGGGGACCGCTGCGGACGCTGGGAATTAGAGACCAGAAGCCAGAGGGCACAGGCCGGAGAAATGATTCATATGCAGCCATAGAAAGGTCAGCCGACGGCGCTTGAGAAAAAAATGTTGACAGGAAGGCCGTGTGTTCAATAAAATATTTTGAGGTTTTCCAAATTTAGACGAGCAGAGGAGAGAAGAGACGAGATGAGCGACGAGACCAAGATCCTGTTAAGCGAGCAAGAGATCCCGCAGGCCTGGTACAACATTCAGGCCGACCTGCCCAGCCCCCTGTCCCCACCGTTAAACCCCGCCACCAAGCAGCCGGCAGGACCAGGCGACCTGGCAGCCATCTTTCCGATGGACCTGATCGCCCAGGAAGTGTCCCAGGAGCGCTGGATCGACATTCCCGGCGAGGTGCTGGACATCTACCGCCTGTGGAGGCCGACCCCGGTTTTCCGGGCAAAGCGCCTGGAAAAGGCGCTCCAGACACCGGCCGCCATCTACTACAAGTATGAGGGCGTCAGCCCGGCGGGCAGCCACAAGCCGAACACGGCTGTAGCGCAGGCCTATTACAATAAGAAGGCCGGCATCAACAAGCTGACCACCGAGACCGGCGCCGGCCAGTGGGGCAGCGCCCTGAGCCTGGCGTGCCGGTTCTTCGACATGGAATGCACGGTGTACATGGTGCGGGTAAGTTACGAGCAGAAGCCCTATCGCCGGTCCTTCATGGAGGTCTACGGGGCGCGGGTGGTCCCCAGCCCCAGTACGGAGACGGCTTCGGGGCGCAAGGTGCTGGCGCAGCACCCGGATTCATCGGGCAGCCTGGGCATTGCCATCAGCGAGGCGGTGGAGGTGGCGGCGCAGCGCCCGGACACCAACTACTCCCTGGGCAGCGTCTTGAACCACGTGCTCCTGCACCAGTCGGTGATCGGCCTGGAGGCCAAGGCCCAGACTGGCAAAGGCCGGGGTCTATCCCGACGTGGTCATCGGGTGCCACGGCGGGGGCAGCAATTTTGGCGGGATCGCCTTTCCGTTCCTGCAGGATAAGTTCCAGGGGAAGAAGCTCCGGGCGGTTGCCGTAGAGCCGCTCGCCTGCCCCAGCCTGACCAGGGGCGAGTACCTCTACGATTTTGGAGACGAGGCCGGGTTCACCCCGCTGATGCAGATGTATACCCTCGGGCATGACTTCATGCCCCCGGGCATCCATGCCGGCGGCCTGCGCTACCATGGGGCCTCGCCGCTGGTGAGCAAGCTCTTGCACGACGGCCTGATTGAGGCCCAGGCTTACGGGCAGACGGAAGTCTTCAAGAGCGCGGTGCTGTTCGCACAGAGCGAGGGCATCCTGCCGGCGCCGGAATCCGCTCACGCCATTCACGGGGCGGTGGTCGAGGCCCTGGCGGCCAGGGAAGCGGGGGAGAAGAAGGTCATTCTCTTCAACCTGAGCGGGCATGGCTATTTTGACCTGACGGCCTATGACGACTATCTCGGCAACAGGCTCGATGACGTGGAACTTCCGCCCGAGGCGCTGGCAGCCGGCCTGAAGTCCGTTCCCAGCGTCGGTTAAGTAGAATTAATACGTGAAGGTCTGCAAAGAAAAAGAGATGGGGCGTACAGTGTGATGCCCCCATCTCTTTTGATCGCATTGAATTGCTCAATTCAGAAAAGGTCGATATACTCGTCAATCTCCCATTTGGTGATCTGGCCCTGGTATCTGTGGTATTCGGACATCCTGATCTGCTCATACTGGTTCAGGAAATCAGGGCCAAGTTTGCCGCACAATACAGGATCGTTTCTCAGATCATGCAAGGCCAGGGATAGATCTGTTTGTAAGAGCGGGGCATTCGCTAGAACCGCATTCCCCTCTGTCATTTCTGGTAACGGGGTTTTGGAAACGATGCCGTCCAGCCCGGCGATGAGGATTGCGGCCAGAGCGAGATAAGGGTTGGTATCCGCTCCGGCGATCCTATTTTCGATGTGCGTGTTTTCCTGACGAAAACGGGGTATTCTTACCATGGCGGTCCGGTTATCGAGACCCCAGGTGGCATTTGCAGGAGCAAAATAATGATGGAGGATCGCGCTTGTAGCTGTTGATCGTCGAGTTGCAGAGAGCGTTTAAAGCCAGGGCATGCTTTAATTGACCGCCGATAAAGTGTTTCAACGTATCAGATAGCCCTTCCGGATCGCCCGGGTCATGGAACTGGTTCTTCCCTTTGGAGTCGAACAGGGAAAGATGCAAATGACCGCCACTGCTGCTGTGCCCGGCCAGGGGCATGCTCATGAAGGTGGCGATCAGTTCCTGCTTGAGCAGGATCTCCTTGACGGCGGCCTTGTAACACATGGCAAAATCGGCAATTGCCATACCCTCCATCGGGGAATGGGTTATTTCAAACTGGCCTGGCCCATATTCCGTGTTTCCCGGCCTCCGGGTTGGAACCTATTTTACGAAGTCCGTCCATAACCTCGTCGATAATGCGGCTGCCTTTGATCTGGCTAAATTCTGAGTACACATTGCTAAAATCCAGGGTCGGAATTAAATTATCCTTTCCCCCCTTAAACGTATAGAATTCAAACTCGAACGCCCCTTTAACGTAAAGCCCGTGTTGATCATATTCGGATAACACTTTTCTTAAGAGCGTCCTTGGTGCATAGGAAATAGGTTTTCCCTGCGAGTCCGTTATATCTGCAATCACCTTGGCGACTCTTAGCGACCAGGGCAGGGAGAAGAAAGTTGAGAGATCGGGTTTTAAGATCCAACTGGGAAAACCGTTCTGGCCACCGGCAGCTTTTTCTACTATGATGGCGGATGAATCGATGTAGAACATGGCCGATGGGTAGTCGACCCCATCGTTGATCACATTCCTGACAAAAGTTTCGACAGGTATGTTTCTGCCCCTGGGGATTCCCGTCAAATCCATGATATTGACCCGTATTGTCTGGATATCGTCGTTTTGGATCTTTTCTAGAACCGCCTTTTTTAAAGAATAATCATCGTGCATCATCGCTGCCTCCTTTAGGCTTGGTTGACGGTGGCTGTGCATCATGGCGCTCACGCCTATTACAACTGTCAGGGATTCTTTTATTATAATTTCAAGCCGTACTTCTCCATTTTTCGAAGCAGGGTTGTGTGGCTGATCTTGAGTGTAGCGGCGGCATTGCGAATGCTTTTGGACTCCTGCATGGCCTGAGTGATCATATCCTTTTCAAACCTGTCAAGCCGGTTTTTAAGAGATTCATTTGCATGCTGCACAGGGGCGGGCCGGGTCGCTGTGACAATATTCCAAAGGAAGGTCCGCTCGTCTGATTGAGGTTGTAGGATTAATGATAACCAGGCTTTCGATGGTATTGATCAGTTCCCGAACATTGCCGGGCCATTGGTAACGGCACAGGGCTTCCATGGCGTCGTCATCCAGGGTCCGCTTGATGTCATAGGCAGTGCAAAAATTTTTTAAATAATAGCGGGCAAGGGCGATGATGTCTTCGGGCCACTCCCGTAAAGGAGGGATATAAAGATTGAGTACTGCAAGACGATAATACAGGTACTTTCTAAAGCGTCTGTTCTCGACTTCGGAAAGAAGATTCCTGTTGGTGGCGGCTATTATCCGCACATCAACCGGCTTGATCACGGTAGACCCTATTCGTCTGATCTTCTTATCCTGCACGAAGCGCAGCAGTTTCCCCTGCAAATTGAGAGGCAGTTCGGAGATTTCGTCAAGGAAGACCATTCCGCCATCGGCCTGTTCGAATAATCCTATTTTCCCTTGCGATAGGGCTCCGGTAAAGGAGCCTTTTTCATATCCAAACAACTCGGTATCAATCAGGGTATCCTGAAAGGTGGCGCAATTCACTGCTAAAAACTTCTTGTTGTACAGAGGGCTGGAGTAGTGAATAAATTGGGCCAGCAAATCTTTGCCTGTGCCGCTCTCGCCTTGGATTAAAATTGTGGCGGGGTATTTGGCAGCAGTCCTTGCCTGTTCGATAAGCTTATACATGGCCTTGCTCAAGTAAATGAGAGAATTGGGAGGATCGCCCGATACGTTGAAACTGTACTCTTTCGTGCCCATAGATTACCGCTCCAATAGATCACGTTTGAACCGGCCCGCAATCTATATAATACCCCACGCATTTTGACGTTTTCCTGCCAGGCCTCCATGGAAGATCTTCTTGCTGTGCTGCCTTACCCATGAGCGCTGCCACCCCTATATACTCCGCTGCAGGCCAACCGGAACTGGGCCCATGGTAATATGGAACCACACCCCCCTGGCAATGGTGCGGATATGAACCGGATACTGCTGTGGGACTGCTTCCGTAATTAAGTGTGTTCCAGTAGAAATAAGGGATTCAGCCTGGTGGACGATCTGGCATACTTCTTGCTTTGTTTTTTATTAAGTGGTGAACAGTCTATCAATGCCATTGGAAGGGGATGTCGGGGTGGCCAAATATCCAGGGGCTCTTGTGGATCTCCTCAAAGATGCACCAAAGAATTGGGGGCGTTGGGGACAGGACGATGAAGTAGGGAGTTTGAATTTTTTAACTGCGTCAGAAGTGCTCCGGGGAATTAAATCAGTCCAGTATGGCAAGACATTCACGTTGATGTTACAGTTGGGGCACCCTGCCGGTGAGCCTCTCTGGCCGGGTCGAAGCCCATCGGGGCATTTCATGAACCAGGACAAGGGAAAATACGAGACGAAAAAAATCGAACCGGTCCCCGGAGGGTGTGAGTACGCTGACGATATTTTAACTCTCGGGTTGCACGGCACGACGCACTGCGATGGCCTGGCTCATACCTGGTACGATGACAGGGCCTGGAACGGCTACGGAACGGAATTGTCGAAAGGCGGCCTGGAGAAGGCCGGGATCTTGGCCATTGCCGAGAGGGGTATTGTGGGTCACGCCGTCCTGCTTGACATTGCCCGTTACAAGGGCGTGCCCTACCTGAAAATGCATCAGCAGGTAACTCTGGACGACCTGTTGCAAACGGCTAAGAAACAGAACGTGGAAATCAGGAAACACGATATTATTGTCTGGCGCACCGGCATCTTCAACCTTTTCTACCAGGAAGGAGCGGCGGTTTTCAACCGGGATTTTGACGAACCGGGCATCACTTACGAACCGGAGTTGATCGAGTGGTTCCACGACATGGAGATACCGGTCAATGCCTCGGATATCCTGAGCGGTGAGCAGACAAACACCGCCACCGCAGAGGCGGGACTGCCACTGCATGCCGCTCTCAGCCGCAACCTGGGAGTGGTTTTTATCGAGGCCCACTGGTTGGAGAAGTGGGCTGAGGACTGCGCGGCGGACAAGAAATATGACGGCCTGTACATGGCCTCGCCGCTGAAAATTAATGGCGGAACCGCCAGTCCGGTCAATCCGATCGTCATTAAGTAGCACTGAATGACCTTTACGGGGGAGGGAAAATGAACATGTTGTCGGATAAGTTTTCCTCAAGAGCAAGAATGATGCAGCGTTCCGAGCTGGCGGCATTGTTCAAACTCACCGAAAATCCGAAGGAGATCTCCTTTGCCGGGGGATTTCCGGACCCTGACTGGTATCTTGATGAAGTCAAAGAAATCACTGCAAGGATCATCACAGATCAGAAGGGGGCGGCTTTAAGCTATGGGCCGACCCCCGGCCTGACCGGCTTACGGGAGTTTCTGGCAGGGCGGCTGTCGCAGCAAGGGATCGAGAGAATCAGCGGCAACGACCTGATTATCACCAGTGGGTCCCTGCAGGGCCTCGACATCGTCTGCCGGATTTTCCTGGAACCCGGGGATAGCGTGATCGTTGAGGCGCCGACCTACATCGGGGCTATTTCCACCCTGGAATTTAATGAGGCAAAACTGGTCCAGGTACCGATCGACCACGATGGGATGCGCACCGACCTGCTGGTGGAGACCCTGGCCGGCATGGCCAAAGCTGGGCCGTTACCGAAGTTCATTTACACTATTCCCAATTTCCAGAACCCTTCCGGGTGCACCCTCAAGCTGGAACGGCGCCGGGAGTTGCTCTCCATCGCCGCCGGCCATGGGATTCCGGTGGTTGAGGACAACGCCTACGGCGAATTGCGCTTCACCGGCAAGCAACTGCCGATGTTGAAAGCACTGGATGAAGAGGGGAACGTCATTCACCTGGGCACGTTCTCCAAGATCTTCTCACCCGGTCTGCGCCTCGGCTGGTTTCTAGCCAGTCCGGAAGTGGTGGAAAAGGCGCTGCTGATCAAACAGTGCGCCGACCAGTGCTCCAGCACCCTGGGGCAGATGATTGCCCTGGAATACGGGCGTAAAGGCCTGATCGAAAAGCAAATCGCCGTCAGCCAGAGCGCCCTGTTGCTTAAAAAGGAGGCCACCCTGAAGGCCATGGAGAAGCACCTGCCTGCCGGTTCCACCTGGACCCTGCCCGAGGGTGGGTTCTACACCTGGGTGACCCTGCCCGGAGAGATTCGATACGGTCTCCGTCCTGCCGAAAGCAGTGGAGAAATACCTGGTGGCCTATGTGGCCGGGCCGTCTTTCTATGCCGACCGCAGCGGTTCCAACCGGCTGCGTCTCTGCTACAGCCAGCCGGGGGTGGACCAGATCGGCTACAGCTTGGAGCAGTTGGCAAAAGCCCTGCGGGAATAGTTAGTTACATTCGGTTTCAGGACCATACCAGAAAGAGGGAGTTGAGGATGATGGTGGTCAAGAAGACAATCGTGGATTTCATCAGGATGAAAAAGGAAGGTCAGCAGGTTACCTGGATCACAGCCTATGACTATCCGATGGCATCCTTTACGGAGCAGGCCAGCCTGGACATGATCCTGGTGGGAGACTCGCTGGACGGTAGTCTTGGGCTACAAGGGCACCAACCCGGTCACCATGAACGACTGCATATCCCACTGCCAGGCGGTCAGAAGAGGTGCGCCTAATACCTGGGTGGTTGGGGACATGCCCTTCATGTCCTACCAGATCTCTGACGCCGATGCCGTGGCCAACGCCGGGCGTTTCATCAAGGAAGCCGATATGGATTGCGTCAAGCTGGAGGCTGGAGTGGAGTCGCCAGCCGGATCAGGGCGATTACCGACGCGGATCCTGGTGATCGGTCATATTGGACTGACACCCCAGAGTTCCGGCCAGTTGGGAGTGTTCCAAGGCTCAGGGACGGGATGTCAAAAATGCCCGGGCGTTGATCAAGGATGCCCTGGCGGTCCAGGAACCGGAGCCTATGTTCTCCTGGTAGAGGCGGTACCGCCCGAAGTGACCAGGTTCATCGCCACCAAGCTGACCATTCCGGTTTATAGCCTCTGGCCTTCCACCACCGATGGGCAACTGGTGATCTGCGGCGATATGCTCGGCCTATCCCAAGCTTTCACGCCAAAGTTCGTGAAAAAATACGCCAATGTAGCTGAAATTGAGATCAACGCCTTCAAGCAGTATGCCGAAGAGGTTCTAGCCGGGATCTTTCCGGGTGATGAACACGTCTATCACATAATCGAGCCTGAAGAAGAGTTTGCCAAGCTGTTTGCGGAGTTTGACTGAAAACGGCGGGACGGTCGATTGAAGATGGATGAGCAGTGGTTTTGTGCAGGTAGTGCAAAAATCATAGGGGGTGCATCATGGCAAAAGGGTTTCTCAAAAGTGATCAACTGAACGTTATCCAAACTACCGCCTTGTCGGTGGCCATCCTCGCTCCGACTTATGCCATGTCCGTTAATGTTGCCTTTATGGCGAGCGTGGCGGGCGCCTCGGGCCCCCTGGTGTTTTTAATATCCACGATTATGCTGAGCTTTGTCGCCGTCTCCTTCATCAAGTTCAACGAGTATATTCCCTCGGCCGGTTCCGTGTATACGTTTGTGAAAGCATCGATGGGAAATACCATGTCGTCGATCGCCGGGTGGCTCCTGACTCTGGAGTACTGGACCTGGGCTGTCGGCTGTTTCGTGCGCCTTCGGCACCCTGTTCCAGCCTCTTTATCAAAGACGTCACCGGCACCAGCATCTCCTGGCTGATTCCCGCCGTCTTGTGCGTCACTCGTCATCTGGTATCTCTGCTTATACCGATATCAAACTGAGCACGGATATGATGTTCTTCGTCGAAGCGATTTCCATGTGTCTGATCCTTATCATGGCGGTTGTGATCCTGATCAAGGTCGGCATGACCAGAGGGTTGTCGTTGATTCCGTTTACGATGGGCGGTAATCATTTCTCCGCCCTGGCGGCCGGCATGGTTTTCGCCGTCTTGAGCTTCGGCGGTTTTGAAGGGGCTTCCAGCCTCGGCGAGGAGAGCAAGAACCCGAAAGTGCTCGTTCCGCTCGCCATCGGCAGCGCCATTGTCATCGGCGGCCTGTTTTATATCTTTGTCAGTTATGCGCAGACGCTCGGCTTCGGACTCACCTCTGCGGGCATCACTGCCTTAACGAATTCCACTTCCAGCGTCATCGATCTCTCCAAACAATACATCGGTCCCTTCTTCACCAACATCATCAATCTGGGCATTTGCGCCTCAGCGTTTTCGTGTGCTCTCGGCTCGATGGTCGCCGGCTCCAGGACGCTATACGCCATGGGCCAGGACAGCCATGCCCCCGAACCGTTGGCAGGAGTTCACAAGAAACATGCCACACCACACGTGGCGCTTCATATCATGCTGGTAGTGATTCTCATCACGCATGTTCGCCATGTCTCTACTTCGATGGCATAACCGTCTACGGAATCGTTCTGCACTGTCGGCGCTCTGGCCGCGTTTGCTGGCATATCTATTAGCGAGCCTGGGCTCGATGTTCTACTTTGGCAAGCAAAAGATCTGGACCTGGCAGTTGATCTTCCCGGTATTCGCGTATCTTCATTCTGGGTTATACGTTCTATTCCAATATTTATCCGGTTCCCTGCCCACCCATATAACCTGTTGCCGTATATCGTTATCGCATGGATCGTCTTGGGCGTGATTGTCACCCTGCAGTATGCAGGGGCGCCAGCGGAAAAACGGCGTCGCAGGAAGCCGTCCGTCGTTCACCAGTTGAATGGACGCCGGGCCTTTTGAAGAGACGGCGCTTCAAGCACAGGTACGGAAGCAGCTCCGCAAAACACAAGTGATCATGTGAAACTGAACCCCAGGACAAGCTGGGTCAGTTTCCTCATTATGCTCCATGTCGCCGGTGAACCCCGGTACCGGCGACAATAGATGTCGGATTCAGCTCAGTGTCTTGGCTTCAGCTGGGGTGCTTTTCCCATCAGCTGAAGCTTAGAAATAGTTCTCACACTAGAGGCGTTAGTCGATCTTGATCTCAACGCATCAATGCGATATCGCCCCGATCGCCGGGCACTTCGACCGAAGGCGTAGGCATTGCGTGGAGAGCTTAGCAAGCTTCATTGCTTTCAAGGATTGCCCTTAATCTTTCCTCTGATCTCTGGGGGCTAACGGTTCACCGACAGACCATAGCGCTTGAGCTTGTTGATCACGGTAGTATGGGAGACGCCCAGGATTTTGGCGGCCTGACGGATACTGCCGCCACTCTGTAGGGCGCTGGCCAGGATCTCTTTCTCAGTTTCTCCAACCGCACTTCTCAGGTCATTTCGACCTTTAACCTCAACAGCGGTTTCAGGCGGCAAGATATGGGACGCACCCAGCTCTGGCCCCAGGGTCAGGTTGACTGCCCGCTCGATGGCATTCTCCAGTTCGCGCACGTTGCCGGGCCAGTCATAGGATTGGAGCCGCTCCATGGCGGCGCTGGATATGGAAGTCACGCTCTTGCCCAGCCGCTGGTTGAACTTGTTGATGAAGCTCCAGGCCAGGGTGGGGATCTCTTCCTTGCGTTTCCGGAGTGGAGGGAGATAGACGGGAATGACGTTGAGGCGGTAAAAGAGGTCCTCCCGGAAGCTGCCATTGGCGATCAGTTGGTGGAGATTGCGGCTGGTGGCCGCGATCACCCGGACGTCCACCCGGTTCTCCAACATTTCACCCAGGCGCCGCACGTAGCCCTCCTGCAGCACCCGCAGCAGCTTGGCTTGAATATGCGGCGGTATTTCGGCAATCTCATCCAAGAAGATGGTGCCTGTATGGGCGAATTCAAACAGTCCCTGGCGCCCCCCCTTGAGGCCGCCGGTAAAAGTGCCTTCGGCATAACCGAACAGTTCGCTCTCAAACAGGGTGTCGGGAATGGCAGCACAATTAACCACGACGTAGGGGTTGTCCACCCGGGGGCTAGCCATGTGAATCGCCCGGGCGAACAGCTCCTTGCCGGTTCCGCTCTCCCCGCGGATCAGAATGGTGGAGTTTCCCCCGGCAACAGTCTTGGCCAGGGTGACGGCCTCCGCCATCACGGCGCTGCTGTACACGATGTCGTCAAAGGTCACCATGACCGGCTGCGTGATGAAATGCGCCAGCCGCCGCACCTTGGACATCTTGTCAAGGGTGATCATGGACCCCTCCAGGTCGCCGTGGTCGTTAAAAATGGTATTGCTCTTGACCAGGCAGCGTACCCGGCCGCGAGGCGTCTTCAGCGGCACCTCCTGTTGCCTGAACTGGCCGGAGATGATGGCGCTGGCGATTTGTGACGAAAAACCCGCTTCCACAAGAGTGAGCGCCGTCAGCGCCTGGCCCGGCTCCAGGATATCCGTCGCCTTCTCGTTGCTCATCGTGATCTTGCCGAGCTGGTCGGTAATAATGATGCCTTCCTCTACGGCGTCGAAGATCGCTCGCAGCCGTTGCTGGCTCAGCTCATAGGGGAGCCACCTGACCGGCGCCACCGACAGCACATCCGGGATCGTGCTCACCTGTTGCACGATTCCTGACAGGACCGGATCGGGCACCGGGGCGATCTGCAGGTACATCGCCCCGGGTTTGACCTCCAGGGAGACAATGTTGGCTCCGTGTCCCGCCACTACCGCGGCAACATCTCTTGCCATGCCCACCCGGTCCTGAAAACGGATCCGAAACCGGTAATGGTTCAAGTCAAATCCCCCCCATATCTATTGTAATACGCGGAACAGCCTTTTTGCCAGCCCTATTGTTCAACTAGGGGCGTAGCCGGCTGGCGGGGCATTAGAGCTGGTAGACCCGGTAAGTTATTTTCCACGGTCGAACAACTTGCCACACTGCTGATGGGAGCAAGAGAGGGATCCTTTGGCGGAGCTGGTCTTTATGGGTGCCGGCCTGTTTGGCACGGGAATTGCTGAATATGATCTATTGAAGCAATGAAACTGCAACCTTTGAAGGAGGAACTGAAAATGGCCGAGGTAATAGTGGGTGTGCCCAAGGAGATCAAGCCGCAGGAATCCCGGGTGGGGATGACGCCGGCCGGGGTTGACGCCCTAGTCAGGCAGGGCTGCCAGGTGCTGGTGGAGCAGGAGGCGGGAGCCGGCAGTGGTTTCCACGATGATGCCTACCGGGCTGTGGGCGCCAGGCTGGTCTCCGCCGAAGAAGCCTGGCAGGGCGCCTCGATGATCGTCAAGGTCAAGGAGCCACTGCCCCAGGAGTACGAATTGTTCAAGCCGGGCCAGGTGCTCTTTACCTACTTTCACCTTGCCCCCGAACCGGAGTTGACCAGGACGCTGGTCGAGAAAAAAGTGGTGGCGATTGCTTACGAAACGGTGGAACTGGCTGATGGCTCGCTGCCCCTGCTGATTCCCATGAGTGAGGTGGCTGGCCGCATGTCCATCCAGGTGGGTGCGGCCTTCTTGGAGAAGCCCCATCAGGGCAAGGGTGTGCTGCTGGGTGGTGTGCCGGGAGTGCCGCCGGCGCACGTGGTGATTATCGGTGGCGGTACGGTAGGCACCAGCGCCTTGAAGAGGGCTATCGGCATGGGCGCCCGGGTGACGGTCATTGACGCCAATTTGAACCGGCTGCGCTACCTGGACGATGTTTTTCACGGCCAGATCGAAACCCTGGCCTCCAACCGCTTCAATATCGCCGCCTCCGTCAGCGGCGCCGACCTGTTGATCGGCGGGGTGCTTGTTCACGGGGCGCGGGCGCCCAAGCTGGTGACGGCGGACATGGTCAGTTCCATGGAAAAGGGCAGCGTCATCGTCGATGTGGCAATCGACCAGGGGGGCTGCATAGAGACTATCGATCACTGCACTACCCACCACGACCCGGTCTATATCAAGTATGACGTGGTGCACTACGCCGTGGCCAACATGCCCGGCGCCGTGCCGCGCACCTCCACCCTCGCCCTGACCAACGCCACTCTGCCCTATGCCCTGGCCTTGGCTGACAAAGGCTGGAAACAGGCGGTGGCGGAGGATCCGGCCCTGGCCAGGGGAGTGAACGTGGTGGACGGTAAGGTCACTTACGCCGCGGTGGCAGAGGCGCACGGCCTGCCCTATGTTCCGCTGGCAGAAGCCTTGTAGAATACAGCCAGCCGCAATTGGATTCGCAATTACCACAGATGACTACCCGCCCTAATGCCCCCGCTTCTAAAGCGGCGGGATAAGGGCGGCTACATCACTGTATTAACTGGCTCTAAGCTTCAGTGGGGGAAAACAATCCCCCACTGAAGCCAAGGCCCAGTTGAACTGCAAGAATCATGGAAACTGATCCAGCCTGTCCTGGGTCAGTTTCCATATTATCTGCAACCACATAGATGGCAGACTCCTGTGCTGGTGAGCCTTGGCCTCTGACGTACCGCCGTGTCCAACCGGGTATTCCTTGACGCCCTTTGGAAGCACATGTTAGAATTACCTGAACGAAACAGAGAGGCGGTTTGGGAGGCAGGACGCTATGAAACTGCATGGCACCATGAGCATCAACGAGAGCGGACACCTGGAGATCGGCGGCTGCGACACGGTTGACCTGGCCCGCACTTTCGGGACACCCTTGCAGATCATTGACGAGAAGCTACTGCGCCGGAACTGCGAGGAGTACCGCACCTCCTTCGAGTCGGGCGGACATGCCGACCTGGTGCTCTACGCCTCCAAGGCTCTCCTGGTCAAGGCGATCTGCCGCATTATCCAGTCAGAGGGGCTGGGGCTGGACGTGGTGTCCGGCGGCGAACTCTATATCGCCCTGCAAGCCGGGTTTCCCCCGGACCGGATCTACCTTCACAGCAACAACAAATCACCGGATGAGCTGAAGTATGCCCTGGCCAGCGGCGTGGGCCGGGTGGTGATCGACAACTATTACGAGTTGGAGACGCTGGACCGGCTGGCCGGGGACTCGGGGCTCCGTCCGGCGATCCTGCTGCGTATCGCCCCGGGGATCGAGGCCCACAGCCACGACTATATCAAGACCGGCCAGACCGATTCCAAGTTCGGCTTTACCCTGGCCAACGGGGATGCGCTGCAAGCGGTGCGCACCGCCCTGGACGCCCGCCATCTAGACCTCACAGGACTGCACTGCCACATCGGCTCCCAGATCCTGGACCTGGACACCTTTCGTCATACCGCCTCCGTGATGGTCGATTTTCTCCAGAGCCTGCGCCGCGATTTTGCTTGGACGGCCTCGGAACTGGACCTGGGAGGCGGTCTGGGGGTCTACTATACAGCAGGCGACGAGCCGCCGGCCATCGGCAGTTATGCCGCTGCCGTGAGAGGGAGCGTGGAGGAGTCCTGCCGCAGGTACGGCTACCCCCGCCCCCGGGTGCTGGTGGAGCCCGGCCGCTCGGTCATTTCCCCGGCCGGTACGACCATCTATACCATTGGAGCAATCAAGGATATTCCGGGCATCCGCAAGTACGTGGCGGTGGACGGAGGGCATGAACGACAACCCGCGCCCGGCCCTCTACCAGGCGAAGTATGAGGGGCTCCTGGCCAACAAGGCTACCCTGCCGCCGCAGGAGGTGGTGGCGGTGACCGGCAGGTGCTGTGAATCAGGCGACATGCTGATCTGGGACCTGCACGCTCCCCTGATCGCCTCCGGTGACCTGCTGGCCATCTCCTGTACCGGGGCCTACACCTATTCCATGTCCAGCAACTATAACGGTTTGCCCCGACCGGCGATGGTGCTGGTCAAAGACGGTCAGGCCGACCTGATCGTCAGGCGTGAGACCTACGATGACCTAATCAGGCAGCACCTGGTACCGGAGCGCCTTGCTCCGAAGGGAGTCGTCCATGTTTAACTTTGATCCCGTTCAACTGCTGCTTTGGCTTCCGGCAGTCATCATTGCCCTGACCTTTCACGAGTATGCCCACGGGAGAGTTGCAGACTGGCTGGGTGACCCGACGCCGCGCTACCAGGGCCGGCTGACCCTGAACCCGCTGGTTCACCTGGACCCCCTGGGGTTCATTTTGCTGTTGGTTGTCCATTTTGGTTGGGCGAAACCGGTTCAGGTCAACCCCGCGAACTTCCGGGGCGACCGGTACAAGGGCATGGTGCTGGTATCTCTGGCCGGCCCCGCCATGAATCTGTTGGTGGCTTTTACGGCAACACTGATCGCCACTCTGGGCATACCGGCGAACACCGGCGGGTATTTCCCTGAAATAATGGATGGCATTATATTTATCAATATCTACCTGGCCGTGTTCAACCTGATCCCGATACCGCCCCTTGATGGGTCGCAGACGCTGGCCGGCCTGCTCAGGAACTCCGAGGTGGTTTATGCCTTACAGAGGTATGGCTTCATCATTCTCATCCTGCTCATCTTCACCGGTATCGTCGGATATGTGCTGGGCCCCATCTCGGTATTTATCTACAGCCTGTTTAATATCATTGCTCAAGGCATAGCGCACCTGGTCGGGTTGTAACCTTTAGGGTGTAATAAACAAGAAGGAATGAATCCGGATGAACAATGACAATGAACTGGAAAGCAAAACATTCATCGCCTCCTTGCAGAGAAGCAAGGAAATAGAAGAGGACATTGCCGATAATCCTTCGAATTATCGAATCTTGACGGGAGATAGGCCGACAGGCAACCTGCATGTAGGGCACCTTTTCGGGTCTTTGCAAAACAGGGTCAGGCTGCAAAATATCGGCGTGGAGACGTTTATTGTCATTGCGGATTACCAGGTATTGACAGACAGGGATTCTGCCAGTGACATTGCCAAGAACGTTCAAGAACTTGTGATCGATTACCTATCTTCGGAATCGATCCCGACCACAAAAAAACGTATATTTTCCCCCACAGCCATATTCCCGAGCTGAATCAACTGCTCGTTCCTTTCCTGTTTCTGGTCAGCAATTCCGAGCTTGATCGAAACCCCACTGTCAAGGAAGAGATCGCTGCTGCCGGATTGAAGCATATCAGCACCGGAATGTATGTGTATCCGGTGCACCAGGCTGCCGACATTTTATCTGTCAAAGGCAATCTCGTGCCGGTAGGGAAGGATCAGCTTCCCCACCTGGAATTGTGTAGGCTGATAGCCAGGAGATTCAATAAGAGATTCGGAAACGGCCGGGTGATTTTTAGAGAGCCGGAAGCCCTGCTCAGCAGTTCTCCAAACATATTGGGGCTCGATGGAACCCAAAAAATGAGTAAAAGCAGGAATAATGCCATCTTTTTAAACGCAACCGAAGATGAAACTGCCAAATTGATCAAAAAGGCGAAAACAGATTCAATCAAGACCATCTATTATGATCCCAAAGACAGGCCTGAAGTCTCCAATTTACTTCACCTCGTTTCCTTGACCACGGGAGAGGAACCCGGTGCTGTTGCCGAACGCATTGGCGCTGGGGGTTCTGCCGGACTGAAACAGATCTTGACGGAATCGCTGAACGAGTATCTTCGTCCCATACGCAAGAGAAGAAAAGAATTGCAGCAAGATGAGCAGTATCTGCGAGATGTTCTCCGTCGTGGTATTCAGAAGGCAAGGGCGGAAGCAGTCAGGACTCTGTCCGAAGTCAGGCAGGCAATGAATATGGAATTCTGAGGGATGTGGCTTTGGAATACATTGTCCAACTTGACGATTACGAGGGACCGTTGGACCGGCTGCTGAGGTTGGTCGAAAAGAAGGAGATCGACCCCGCCTCGGTGCCGGTTTATGTGGTTATCCGGCAACTGGTGTCATTCCTGGAGGCTGTCTCCTATGCCGACATCGATGAGGGTGGACGCTTTTTAGTGCTGGCGGCCACCCTTCTGGCAATCAAGGCGCAACTGCTGCTGCCGGAGCAGGAGGCCGCTGCCGGCAAAGAGGGTGTCGGTTGGGATGAGGAAGATGTGACGGGCGGTCTGGCCGTGAGTGCGGAAGCCGAGTATTTGCTGATCAAGGAAGCGGCCAGAACCCTGGAGGATTATGCCCGAAACTGGGTCTTGAGTTACAAGCGCCCGCCGCACCGGGAACTTCAGCAACAAGCAGAGCAAGACCTGGGGGATGATGTTGCCAGGCTGGTGACGGCGTTTAAAGAAATTCTGATCCGCGTCGACATTGAAACTCTTCCCTACCAGGTAGAGATGGCGGTCGATTTTGAGAACAAGATGGAGTTGGTGTTCGGGAAGATTGCCAGCCACAGGGGCGGCTTGCCCTTCCGTCAACTGTTTGTAAATATCGACCGGATCGAGGTGATCTACAGCTTCATGGCTGTCCTGGAACTGGTTTTCCGGGGACGCCTCAGGCTTTCCCAACGGGACGTCACAGGTGAGATCATCCTGGTGCCGGTAAAATTGAGAAGTGTGAAGCGGGGTGGGAGATAAAATGCCGGTAATCTTTCCGAATGAGGCCATTGCCGCTCTCGATGCCCTGCTTTTTACCGCACCCAGGCCGCTTTCGGCAGCAGCCCTGTCCCGCCTGACCGGTCTGGCGCTGGATGACGTCAGGGGGCTTTTGGCAGGAGTTGGAGGCGGCCTACAACCGGCCGGAGCACGGGGTAAGATTGGCACAGGTGGCTGAGGGCTATCAACTGGTGACCCATCCCCAGCTCCATGACTACGTGGAGAAGTTGCATCAGGAGCGCAGCCGGGAACACTTGCTGTCCCAGGCGGCCCTGGAGACCCTGAGCATCATCGCCTATTACCAGCCGGTGACTAAGGCCAGGATCGAAGCGATCCGCGGCGTCAACACCGACCACGTGTTGACCATGCTGCTCGAGAGAGGATTGATCAGGGAAGAGGGGCGGGGAACTGGCCCCGGCAAGCCGGTTTTATACGCAACCACCTCCGGTTTTTTGGAGTATTTCGGTCTTAGAGACCTGAAAGATCTGCCAGAATTGGAAGCCCTAAAGAGGCCTTGAAATAGTTGAAACTACCACGGGGCTGAATCCTGCGTTAATGTCCCCACGCACGTTGGGGTAAACAATGCATAATCATGGAACTGGGCGCAAATCTTAACATTATCCGTTGCCCGATGGTTTGGCAGATGACTACCGATGGCTACCCGCTCTAATGCCCCCGCTTTTCTGAAGCGGTGGGATAAGAGCGGCTATGTCACTGCGTTAACGGTAGGCGGGGGTGTGGATTTGAGCCATATTGTTTACCTGCGGCTGGTATTGATCTTGGTTCCTCTTCTTTTCATCTTGATATTGATGGCGCTGCCGGTTCAGATCCGCATCGTCTATGAGGGCCGCGGCCGCAATCATAGAGCCGAATTAAAGCTGGGGATCTTCAAAGGCAGGCTGGGGCTGAAAATTGGTTTCCCGCTTGCACGAAAGAGTCTGCAGCAGGGGATGGCGGTGAGCAGGAACGGGGTTGCCGTAAGCTACAGGTTTAAGTTGGGAAAGACCGGCGCTATGCTTTTGGTCCAGTGGCGGCAGTGGCGCGACCTGCTTGCAGGGATCAGGCGCACCGTCTGGGTTTTCAAGGGATTGCTGCACCGGAGCGTCTGCACCAGGCTGTTATGGGAGACCGGTTTCGGGATGGATGATTACGCCGCCACCGGGATGGCCACCGGGTTGTTGTGGGCGGGTAAAGGGTTAATTATGGGGATGCTGTCCCGCTACTTACGGATCAAGCCTTCAGGCGTCCGGATTAGAGTGGTTCCCCAGTTCGGCAGCGCCTGCTATGCGAGTACCCTGGACTGCATATTGGAAACCTCTTTAGGCTATATTATACTTGCAGCCCTTAAACTCGGTATTTTCTGGCTGTCCCAGACGGAACTACTTGTGAGGGGGAGTCGTTATGCCTGACCATCCGATCGAAACGCTCATGAAAACTGCAATGGAGAGCATCAAGGGAATGATCGATGTCAATACAATTGTTGGCGATCCCGTGGAGACGCCGGACGGGAACGTGATCATGCCGGTTTCCCGGGTGTCGCTGTGGCTTCGCCGCCGGCGGCGCCGACTACCTGCCGGATGCGCGCCGGAGCGGCGCCGGGTCCGGCGGACCAGGCGCCGCGGAAACGCTGCCCTTCGGGGGCGGCAGCGGTGGTGGTGTTTCCGTGCAGCCGGTGGGGTTCTTGGTGGTCGGGCACGACCAGGTGCGCTTGCTGCCGGTGGATGCCAACCCCGTTTTCGACCGGCTGATCGATATGGCACCGGCCTTCATGGAGAAGCTCCAGAACATGGTCAAAAGGGAACCGGAGGACTGAAAACGGGCGATATCTGACCCTGCATGGCAGCAATTTAATTGAACCTCTCATGATTGAAGTTACAAGATTCTTGACCTCAGTCACTCGTTCCTGCCCCTTGCCTTCTAAACCCGCGCCTCGCTTGCATTGCGCGGGCTTTTTTATTGCAATGGGGGTCAAGACAGTTAACGGTTACAAGAAGGAATTTTGAGTGATCTAAGCGAATATGCCATCTTTGGAGTTGAGATTGTTGAGCCTGACACCTTTTTGCCGTAAGGCGTTGTGTGTGATCTGCACCCTGCTGCTGGTTCTTAATTTAATGGTAGCCGGATCTGGTTATGCCTGGGCCGAAGAGAAAGAAAACACCGTCTCGGTGCAGGCAAGGGAGGCGGTGCTGATTGACGAGGGTTCAGGCCGCATCCTGTATGCCAAGGATCCGTCGCAACAGGTGCCGATGGCCAGCCTGACGAAGGTGATGACCGCCCTCCTGGTGCTGGAGAACGGCGATCTGGATCAGAAGGTCTACGTCAGTAGTAGGGCTGCCGAAACCGGGGAGAGCACCGTCTCGCTGGAGCCCGGGGAGATCCTCAGCCGCCGGGAATTGCTCTATGCCCTGCTGCTGAGTTCGGCCAACGATGCGGCAACCGCCTTGGCGGAGAGCGTCGCCGGCACAGAGGACAATTTCGTGGCCATGATGAACCAGCGCGCCCGGGAACTTGGGCTGAAGGACACTCACTTCGTCAATAGCCACGGTCTGAATGCCCCGGATCATTACTCCTCCGCCTACGATCTGGCAATGCTCAGCAGAAAGGCAATGGCAAACCCTGTCTTTCAGCAGATAGTGGACACGAAAAGCGCTGTCCTGCCCTGGGTCGGCCATCCCTGGCCACGTTTTCTGATTAACCAGAACCGGCTGCTTTTTCGGTACAGCGGGGCGATCGGTATCAAGACCGGCTATACCCGGGAGGCAGGCAACTGTGTGATCGGGGAGGCTCAGCGGGGGTCCCTGAGGCTGATCGCGGTAGCGCTCCATTCGACAAGTGTCTATGATGATATAGAAAATCTACTGAATTACGGCTTTAACAATTACCAGGCCTTCAATCTGAACAGCAGCAATCTGGATGCGATCAGGGTAAAAGTATCAGGCGGACTGGAGCCTTCGGTGGATGCTCAGCCGGACCGCCAACCGGTTGTAGCGGTGCTTCCGGGTGAAGAGAAAGGCCTGAGCTATAACACGACGGTCTTACCGGCCGTAATGGCCCCTGTCAAGGAGGGTGATGTGCTTGGGGCCGTCAATATCTTTCTGGAGGGACGCCAGATCGGCGTTGTCGACCTGGTGGCGGCCAGAGACATCCCGGCCAGACCCTCTTTCTGGTCGCGGTTACTGGGCGGGTTCGAGTGGATTTTAGCCAGGCTGCTGTAACAGAAGTCGGATGCCGGAAGTTGGGTCTAACTGCTTTCCCACCTTCATAAGGTGATTTAGGAAGATGCTGGAGGTGGGTAAGGCATGGTCAACCTGATTTGGCTTTTTTTAATTTTGGGCGGTATTGTGGTTGCTGCCTGCAACGGTAGAATCGATCTGGTCACAGAGACCATTTTTGGAGCCGCCAACGACGGGGTCAAGGTTTGCCTGGAACTGATCGGCCTGATGACGTTGTGGATGGGGATGTTGGAAGTCGCCCGACAGGCTGGCCTGGTCAGACTGTTGGCCCGCCTGACGCACCCCCTGATAGTTGTGCTGTTCCCGGACATCCCGCCCCAGCACCCGGCCCTGGGTGCCATCATCATGAATATCAGCGCCAACATCCTCGGCCTGGGCAATGCGGCCACCCCTTTCGGGCTGAAGGCGATGCAGGAGTTGCAAAAACTCAACCCCAGCCCTGACACCGCCTCGAATGCCATGTGCACCTTTTTGGCCCTCAACACATCCTGTATTGTCCTGATACCGGCTACCATCATCGGTGTCCGGGTGATGGCGGGGTCCGCCAACGCCACCGAGATCGTTGTCCCCACTATTTTTGCCACCGGTTTTTCCATGATCTTGGTCGTGGTGGCGGACATTATCTGGCGAGCCTATCTGCAGGCCAGGCACGGGAGGCCGCCCCAGTGCTAGCCCTGGTCCTGGGGGCAGTCTCGCGCTGGGCGATCCCGGTCCTGATCTTTTTCTTCCTGCTGCTGGGGTGGATACGCCGGGTGCCGGTGTACGAGGCTTTTATCCAGGGGGGCGCCGAGGGCTTTATGACCGCCGTCCGGATCATACCCTACCTGGTGGCCATGTTTGTGGCGATCAAAGTCTTTCGGGTCTCGGGGGCGATGGAGATCCTCGCTCACGCCTGCTCCTCCCTTTTAAAGCTCTTTGGAGTGCCGGCAGAGGTCCTGCCATTGGCGATCATGCGCCCGCTCTCCGGAAGCAGCGCCCTGGGGCTGGCTACCGAATTGATCAAGACCTACGGGCCGGACTCCTTTGTGGGCAGATTGGCCTCTGTCATGCAGGGATCCACCGACACCACCTTCTTCGTGCTGACGGTCTACTTTGGTTCGGTCGGGGTCAGGCGCTTCCGGCACGCGGTCATCCTGGGCTTGCTGGCAGACCTATCCGGATTGTGCGCCTCCATCTGGATCTGCAACCGCCTGTTCCGGTGAACTGGATGCAAAGAAAAGGCTCATATGGCTATCTTAGATTTCAGAACACTCTCGGCCAGGTTTGCATATTGTTTTGCGATGTATGGCCACTTGATTTTTACACCCAGCAAAGCTGCTCTCTTCTCAAGTCTGAGTTTGAGATCGGGTTCCGATAGGACGCGGTCGAGCAATTCAGCAAGAGCCTCAGTGGTGGTATCACTTGCCACCAACCCTCTTTGACCTTGTGACAGCATTTCCAGGGCGTATAGATACGGAGTGGAGACAATGGCTCTTCCGCACCCCAGGGCGTAGGCAAGCGTCCCGCTGATTGCCTGATTCAGGTCCGGATAGGGGCTGAGGTAGACATCGGTCATATACAGGTATTCACCCAGCTCTTCCTGTCTCAAGAAACTTGTTTACAAACTCGACGTGGTCCTGCATACCCAACCTGCGCACCAGTTCAATCAGCGTTGACCTGTATTGATCTCCGTGCTGCTCTCCCTCATGCCCTACTAACATGGGATGGGTCCTACCCACTATCAAATACATCAAATTATTGTGCTTCATAACCAGCCCTTTCAATGCCCTGATACCGATCTCTATGCCTTTTCCAGGACCGATCAGGCCGAAGGTGGTGATCAACTCCCGCCCCTCAAAACCATACTCCTGTTTCAGCAACTCCCTATCTCGTGTTTTGAAGGCAGGCACACCGTGGTGGATGACATAAACCTTTTCCGGCGCCGCCCCATAGACACGAGACAATATGCTGGACGAAGTCTTGGTCATACACACAACGGCTGCTGCTTGCCGGCACAGTGCGCTTAAAACCACTTTCTCGTTGGCGGTCGGGAAGGGAAGAATAGTGTGGGTGACAAGCAGATAGGGTTTTTTCAGGCGAGCAGTAAACTCTAACAGGTATTCACCGTCTGCGCCGCCATAGATGCCATATTCGTGCTGGATAATCACGAGATCTATGCCGCTGCTTTTATTTACCGCGTTCGCGGTGCCGGCATAGTCTTCTATTTTATTCTGCCTGATGACGTACGACACCTCATCTGGATAAGTGTAGGTAAAGTAAGGATCAGACACGGCGGCGATAGAAGTTCTCTCACCCAGCCTCGTCAGGTTATCCCTCAGGTTCCTGGAGAATGTTGCAATCCCACACAGTTTTGGCGAGTATGTGCCGAGATTTAGGAAATTCATAGTTGGCCCCCCTGGAACAATAGTTTTAAGCTGTTATAAAGCTAACTCAAAGAAGTATCATCTTCACTCTCTGAAGAAGTTGATTGGCAGATAAATGAAAGATGGCATACAAAATGTACAGCCTTCAACGTCTGGTGCTGGTGATCCTTTTATCTTGATGGCTTTTGCCAATCTTGTCATTGTAATCATTTCTTTTTCAGTTAGCATATTTCAAAAAACTGTGATGGAGTACTCCTTTTTTTACCGAGGGCTACCCGCTCTAATGCCCCCGCTTCTTTGAAGCGGTGGGATAAGAACGGCTACGCCGCTAGTTAACTATTTCTAGGCTTCAGTGGGGGTAAGACAATCCCCCACTGAAGCCAAGAACTAGTTGAATTCGAACTACCAGACATTACGATTAGTTGCCTCAGCCCTTGTAAAGAGGCTGTTGATCAGATGATCAACAGCCTCTTTGGGGCACTCATCATCGCTAAGCCTCTTGCATTCTTTTTACCGAGGGCTACCCGCTCTAATGCCCCCGCTTCTTTGAAGCGGTGGGATAAGAACGGCTACGCCTCTAGTTGAATGCAAGACGGCCATTAAGACTTAAGCTCAAATGTGTTACAAGATGTACCCATCGAAGAAGTGATCTTCTGGTCATCGACAGGCCGCACTTCAATGTTCTCGGCTTTGCAACTGTGGCTGTCATTGTGCTTACAGTCACTTACCAGACATTTTGAAATTTGGCACGACATTTTTGATTCCACCTCCTTGCGCTCATTGAGTCTGTCTTAACATTACAGCGACGTCTAGTCGCTTAATGCTTTTGCCAGTACTTCCAACTCTCTGTCTTTTTGTTGCAACGACATTAAATAATCATCGATCAACTCTAAGTTAAAAGCCTGTTTAAGCTGACTTTTATTGAAGTATACCTGGTTCTCCTGATACTTTGTTTGTGCTGGAGATACTTCAGCGATAACTATATGCCTGGGCCTATAGCTTAGGTTATGCGAGAACTCCGATAACGTTTCGGCGATCACTTTTAACTTTTCTTGTATTTCAGTAAATTCTTGATCCAGAATTTCTTTACGGTCTATTACTACCATGCGATCTTCTTGCTCCATGTTAGCACCTCCTTTATAAGAAGACTTTTACCGAGGGCTACCCGCTCTAATGCCCCCGCTTCTTTGAAGCGGTGGGATAAGAGCGGCTACGCCTCTAGTTAACTATTTCCCCGATGGCTAACCGCCACTAAGCTCCCGTTTACGGGAGACCAAGTGGCGCTAAGCCCTTGGATCAGTGCAACTACGGCTTCTGCCTTCGCCGTTGGCTCGGCACAAGCCAAGTTTTACTGATAATTCAGTGGGGGTAAGACAGTTCCCCACTGAAGCCTTGATATTCCTCTCTATTCTCCATATTGTTCCTCCTTTTATTGAATTGATACTTATGGGTGTGCTGAATGGGCCAAGCAAATCCCTGGCTAGCCCGTTCTTTTCACCCCTTGCTGTTATTGAAAACGCACGGTTGAGAAATTGGATGGAAGGTGAGTACCATCTTGTTCCTGGAAGTAGGTGATGAAGGAAGGATCAAGCGGAAGATAAAACTACACGAAGTAACTCTTAGTGTCTATTATGTTATACTATTTATCTATTAATGTCAACTATTTTAATATGGATTTTGCGGCAACTACTAGGGTGCGGGGAATGGGCAGCGCCAGCAGGTCTTTGACGGTTCGGTCCGAATACTCCCGGCCGGGTGCGCCCTGGGCGCGGCATGCTATAGCGCTGGGAGAGGTAACGCACTGCGCGCCTAACTCACCATTGAGGCCGCCAAACTGCACTAAATTCTAAAGTTAAAAAACAGGTTATTATCTCCAGATTGCTCGGTGCAGCTCACCGTAGCTTTAAAATCACTTTTTCAAAATATGGATGTTTATTGCGGTCATACTGGCGTCAGTCAGGTTGACCATGAAGTATTCTTTGATAAACGATAACCTCATTCAGTTGGTTGTCTTAAATCATGCGGTATACTGGGAGAGGTTTCATGGAGGATTATAGTTTGAAATATATCCCATTATGATGTATAATGAATACGTAATTATGTGATAATATTCACATAAAATAGATTTAATTGGAGATGGTTGCCTTGGAACGTCTTGTTCTAAACGAATTGCTTAAATGGAAGCAATCGAACCATAGAAAGCCGCTAATTCTCAAAGGTGTCCGTCAGGTCGGCAAAACATGGATACTCAGGGAATTTGGCAGACAGTATTATGACAATGTCGCCTACTTCAACTTTGACGAACAGGAAGAGCTTGCTGAATTTTTCGAAACTACAAAAGATGTCAAACGCATCCTTGAAAATCTCACGATGGTTAACGGCTCTCCCATACAGCCCGAGAAAACACTGATAATCTTCGACGAAATTCAGGAATGTAACAAGGCCCTGAACACCCTTAAATATTTTTGCGAAAACTCACCCGAATACCACATTGCCTGTGCCGGCTCCCTGCTTGGTATTGCGCTTTCCAAGCCCGCGGGCTTTCCTGTCGGTAAGGTGGCTTTATTCGACATATATCCCATGACTTTCACGGAGTTTCTGATGGCATGCGGTGATAAAAACCTGATCGATTACTTAAATGCCCTCGACCGCATTGAACCCATTCCAGATATCTTCTTTCATCAACTCTATGATAAATTGAAGATGTATTTTATCACTGGCGGAATGCCCGAATCCGTCCGCTCCTGGGCGGAGGAAAAGGATGCCGGGCTTGTCCAGTCGACACTGCGCAACATACTAGGATCATATGAGCTCGATTTTTCTAAGCATGCCGAAGTTAAAGACATCGCAAAACTCAACCTGATATGGTCATCAATCCCCTCCCAGCTTGCACGGGAGAACAAAAAGTTTTTGTATAGTTCGGTTAAAGAAGGCGCACGGGCACGGGAGTATGAGGATGCTCTTACCTGGCTTTGCAATGCGGGCATGGCTTATAAAATTTTTCGGAGCACGAAGCCAGGGCTTCCGATATCCGCCTATGATGATTTAACTGCTTTTAAGCTATATGTTACAGACGTGGGCGTTCTGCGCAGGCTCTCTCTGCTTGACCCTGTAGCTTTCAACGAAGGTGTCCGTCTTTTTACCGAGTTCAAGGGCGCATTGGCCGAAAATTTTATCCTACAGGGGCTTGTGGGTCAGTTTGAAGCGATACCGCGCTATTGGACTTCGGGCGGTCAGGCGGAGGTGGATTTCCTCATTCAGCGCGGAAACGACATCTTACCTGTCGAAGTCAAAGCTGACGAAAACGTCACAAGCCGTAGCCTTGCTCTATATGCGCAAAAGTATGCGCAGAACACAAAGATTCGGATTCGGCTGTCGCTTAAGAACCTTAAAAGAGACGACGGCCTAATCAATATTCCGCTGTTTATGATTGACCATTTGGACAGGCTGATCGGACTAGCTCTCAAGAAATAGGAGCTGAATTAAACCCTTTTTCGGCAAGAAGTCTCCCATCATCTAGGCCAAGTATTGGCGGCATGAGAACATATATGCTATAATATAATCAGCCGTGGATGGCGATGGCGGCACAGCGGAACAGAGGATTTCATCCAGCCTTACCGTAAACACCCACTCATCGCCGAAATTGAACAGGTACAGGATCTCCTGGCTGTCTACCAATTCAAGCTTGCCGATGGACTATCCAGTTTGAGCAGATAATCTTTGTCACTTGTTATTCTTCTCGAATGTTTTTTCAAGCTCGGGCGGAATGTGTTTGGTCCCGAGTGTAAAATGTATTTTATCATTTTCGGGCATCAAGTTTTCTTTCTGCAAAAATGAGGTAACAAACCGGATATATCCGTTTCTCCCCCCATCCTTGGTCCAAAATTGGCAGGAATCGCTCAAACGCCTGATAATTCTGCCCATGGCGTGATAATGATATTTCTCGTCCTCGGGATCCTGCCACAGGTGTTTCGCGGTTTCGGCGGCCTCGGGGTTATAGGACGGATCGAAGGTGGACATGCAGCGCTTGACCATCTCCGTTACTTCCGCAGAAAACCCCACAAACTCCGGCCGCTCCCGGCCATCTAACTGCGCCATGATGTCCAGACCACAAGCCGCCAGGGCGAGACTCACGTCCTCACCGGATATCTGCTCGTATTTACTCGCTGTATACACGATTTGCTCTTCGATGCACAAAAGCTGATGAGAATAGATTTCTTCCTCACCCCTGATATTGGGAAACCGGCCTTTTAACTTTTTCCAATTACGGACGGCCCAATAAGGATTTATCTTCTCCCGGCTCACGCTGCATCCACTCCGTTCATAATACTCCAATCCTGAGGGATTTCCACCGGCAGAAGGCCTTAAAAGGGAACAACTTTCGTCGGCGCAACAGCCCTCGGGGTCCCCTGAGTTTACTTCCTCTTTTGTCTGGTCTTCTTGTTTTTCTTTTTTGGCCTGAACTTCTTTTTAGTGGGGCCTTTGGAGTAGTGGCCACCTCCGATCGGATTGGGTCTGTCAAAATCCGCAAAATCCCGTGGCAGGATTGACTCTTCCCCCTCAGATTGGTAATAATTTCTGGCCGGATGATCATCAAGTGATAGAGGGCGCTTGAAAGTGTCGGCAAAGAGGGCGGCTTCGGACGCAAATTCCCCGGCAGACACAGCATCGGGGGGTGTCCAGCGATGCACGAAATCATACTTCCAGAGACGATGGGAATACGCAGTGGTAAATTTGGTCTTCAGTAAAGCCACCTTGTCCAGGATTTCATGATAGAGTGCCTCGGACACGATCGCTTTCTTTAACAGAAAGTCGTATATGTATGGCAACCCCCACAGCAGTCCCACCGCGCTTGGCTGCTCTTGTGACAAGAAACTGCTAAGCATATTACCCAGATGTGCATCCAGGTCCTGCTCCGTGAAATAGAAGAACTGATCCAGGCTGTCCTTGTCTGGCAAAGAGTGCTCCCGTTTTTCCCAAAATGCTATTGCCTCTTCCCAGATCAAGTCGCTGGTGACAAACCCCAGCTCTTTCTGGTTCAGCATGTACTTACAAAAATCATAGGCCAGGAACCAGCGGCCACCATGCCCATACTGCCGCAGCAGATCGAGAAAGCCATCAGGGCCAGAAACCTCGCCGCCCAGGTACCGGGTCAGGTCTTCCTGTATCTTTGAAGCCTGGAAACCGAACTTGGAAAGCGGAAGAACAAAGTCCGGCCAGTTGATCTGCTGGCCGGTCTGTAGCTGCCGGTATAGCTGTTCGGCCCGGTAAAAGTAGACAGTTTCAGCCAGACGGTCTTCGGCCCCGGAGATTATCTCTACAGAATCTCTCACTGTCTGAAAGATCCTGTCGGACAAGTCTACAGCCAGGTCAGCTTTTTGATAGAGCCTCAACAGGTTGAACGCTTGCCGCAGATAATCAAAGCCTGATACCGGATCGGTTGCATACCTGGATAGCGGACCACCGAGCTTTTCCACCTGATCCAGGTAGAGATACGAAAATACCAAGTGCTGATCGAAATAATAGAAATCTTCTCGGTACAGATCCGGCTGCCCGTCACGGGTTTGTTCGATCAGAGATACCAGATCTCCGGTTCGATTGTGCATATCCAGCTTGTGAATATGATCGAGCAAGTAATCGACAAGATCAAGATTATCGAGAAAATTTCCGGATAAAGGCTGGGAGATTGTCTGCAGCATAAGTTCGTGCTTACCTTCCGGAGTAGCATTCTTGTACTCCGCGCACCATTCATCGGCATCTGTGAACGAGACCGGCATGTTTGAAATTTCTCCATTCCGTTGTTCCTGGCTTTAGTATGACGCTCTGGTTCTACGCATCCATTTATTTACCGATAACCCGCCCAAAGGATACCCTGGCTATGAAATAATTCAGCCGCAAGTTGAAGATTTCAACATAGATCAACATTTTCCTGCATTTTCTCTGTTAGATCTTGATGAGGTCGTCTGGGCCGGCCGAAAGCCTATCGTAGTCCAGTTATATGTCCAGTTTTACCAACCAGACACAAACAGCACTGAACGAATCCACGCAGTGGATGAGAAGCGGGCGGGGTGCTGCGCCGCCCGGGAAAGACGCTTCGAAACCAGTATACTAACCATGGTGCCGGGGTGGGGGCCGAGATTCAGCATGTATCTCTACATATCACCCTGCATATATTTCTAAGCGTCCGGCAAAAGCAAGACCAGGAGAAAGTCATAAATAAATCTAAATTTCTTATGCTGCTCCCGCCAAGCGCCGGGGACGTCGACCGAAGATGCCTCCGGCGGCAGTCTCACCCTACAATGTTGCTCCGAGTGCGTTGGCTGAAGCCATGACCGCGGCAGGCATCGTGCTGACGCCGAAAAAGGGGTCTCCGTCAACATGATCGCCTGGCTGCCGTCCCTGTGCGACAGGCCGGCTGGTTCCAGTCCACTGATTTCGGAACTACCTGCAGTAGACGTTGAGTTGTGCCCCTGGGAAGTTTCTGTCCTGTGTCTGCCTGCAGGCAAGATGGTGGATCTGCTGACAGCTTGCTGCAGGTCGACATCGTCCGTCAGTTTGATCAGGTTCTCGTAGGTCGCCCTGGCCTTCTGCTCCGCCGCCATGTCCTCGTGCAGGTCGGCCACCGGGTCGCCCATGACGTTGATATAGGCGGTGGTGAAGGGGACGCCGTTGCTGTCGCTGGGGAAGATGCCGCTGTCCCAGATGGCGTAGCGACCGCCGTAGCCCGCCGCTTCGATCTGGCTGATGGTGGCGCCCTGGGTCAGCTTGAAGATCATGGTTGCAATCATCTCCCTAAGGTGGCCCGAAGGAGTTGACGGCAAGATTGAAATTATCCATGCGCAAGACAGGGAAAAGATCGTAGTTGTCGAATATTTATACCTGGCAAGCGACCGTGCCAAATCGAAATCTGTAAGAATCAGGCGGGTTGCCCAGCTTGAAACGCTTGAGTCAGAAAGAAACTATTCCAGTGAAGAGGGATTGGATAGGGCTGCTTATGAAAGACGACAAGTTTTCTTTGACTGAGGAGCATGTCGGCAGGTTGGCCGACGGGTCAAGCTTCATGCGTGGGAGCGATTATTACGAGTCCGGCAATATTCGCAACCCCGTTCGTAAAGGAAAAGAACTGCGCGGGGAGTGCTACGGGTCGCGCGAGCAACCGTATAAAATCAGGGTTGTCCTGAAGGATGGCGGCGTAGAGGATGCATCCTGCTCCTGTCCACGAGGTGGATTCTGCAAGCATATCGTCGCACTGTTGCTGCAGTACGTGCATGAACCAGATTCCTTCGAGAATATCCAATCGCTGAACACTACCCTTGCCCAGCTTACCAAAGAAGAGCTTATTGCTCTGATCGCCGATCTGGTGCTGAAAGAGCCTTCCCTGGCTTCCGCGATCGGGCTGGCGGTAGGCACGTCCAAGGGAGAGTCGCCGGATAAGGCTGCCTTGGAGCGTGAGGTGGATAGAGCATTGCGCCGGCGTGACCCATATGATGTCGAGACAGACCTGCGCGAGATTCTGCAGACGGCAGAGCGCCTGACTGGAAATGAAGACTGGCGGGGGGCGGGGATGGTCTATGCCGCCCTGCTGGACGGAATGACGGAGAGCTACCCCGATGAACTGCAGGAAATGGACGAAGAGGGGGAGATCGCCGGCATTGCTCAAGATTGTGCAGAAGGTTTGAAGAAGTGTCTGGAAGCGGGCATCATTGACCAAGAGACGAGGCTGGACTGGCTGACTACTCTTTTGGATGCGGAACTGGCCGACCTCGACATGGGTGGTATCGATTTTGTTCCTGAGGCTACGGGCACCATCCTCGAATATGCCGATGAGCAGGATTGGGAGGTGCTTGCGGACTCCATACGGGAGCGGATACCGAAAAGTGATGGATGGAAGCGAGAGTGCCTGGTTGGCCTCCTCGCTGACTGGGATGAGCAGCATGGGCGCCTGGAGCAGGCTCAAATCCTGATCCGGGAGTTGGGTACCCTCAAACAGCAGATATTTCTCAAAGTCGAGGAAGGCAGGCCGGAAGAAGCGGCGGATATGGCCAAAAAGCATCTGAGAAGCGAGCCGGGGACGATCGAGCAGCTGGCTGATTCCATGGTGGATGCCGGCGCCGGTGAATTGGCGGCCAGCTTGTTGACCGAACTGGTGGCGGAAAAAGCGTATTCCGGCTATTGGGAATGGCTGGTGAAACACCACCGGCAGGATAAACCTGAGGTGGCTCTGGCATGGCAACGCCAGGTGTTTCAACAGCAACCCACCCTGAACTCATACAAAACGCTGCGCCAGCTTGCAGAACAATTGGGGGTATGGTCAGAGGCACGCTCCGAGGCCTTGGAAATGGTGGATGGCAAGAAGAGTAAGGGCCTGCTGATAGAAATCGCTCTGTACGAGGACGATGTGAAGCGGGCGCTGGAGTTGCTGCCCCAGATAGCCTCAGGCAGAAGCTACAGGAGTGAGGTTGCCAAGGCAGCCGAATCGGAATATCCCCATGAGGCCATAAAATTATATCAGGTGATGGCGGAAGAGGCTATCGCAGAAAGGCAACGAAAAAGCTATTCTTATGCAGCAAGTTTGTTGCGTCATGCTGGCGAACTTTATAGGCAAGTTGGCGACAGCGCCGGTTGGACAAAATATTATGGCGCTTTAAAAAATAGATACACCCATTTGCCCGCTTTACAGGACGAATTGAGAAAAGCCGGCCTCTGACCGGCGTCGATCAATCCTGGCAGCCGGATGGCAACTGAGAACGTACCTGGGTCAGGCTGTTGAACATCCGGGTGGAATGAGATTTATCGACCGAGATATATTCCCTAATTGGCATTTTGGACGTTACCGCTATGCCTTATTTTTAGAAGAAAACGGTGGGAAAGAAGATGCTCTAGCTGTTTTGGAAGAGTTGGTGGCGGCTAATAGGGAAATAGATGGTGAAACATACCAGCTTGCGCATGAGCTCTTGAGAGATTGGAAAGGGGTTTAGTCAAGACCATCCAGCCTGGCAGCGTTCATTTCCCAGTGCCAATCTTTTCAACAGAAAAGCGGCTCTCGTAGCCGCTTTCCCATGTTAAACAGGCGCTAAAATACCTTTTTGCTGTCCATATACCCCTGGATGTAGTCCAGGGTCTCGCCGAAGCGCTGAAAATGCACGACCTCACGCTCCCGCAGAAACTTCAACCCGTCTTGCAAATCTACGTCGTCTATCAGCTTGATCAGGTTCTCATAGGTCGCCCTGGCCTTCTGCTCCGCCGCCATGTCCTCGTGCAGGTCGGCCACCGGGTCGCCCATGACGTTGATATAGGCGATGGTGAAGGGACGCCGTTGCTGTCGCTGGGGAAGATGCCGCTGTCCCAGATGGCGTAGCGCCCGCCGTAGCCCGCCGCTTCGATCTGGCTGATGGTGGCGCCCTGGGTCAGCTTGAAGATCATGGTGGCGATCATCTCCCAGTGGGCCAGCTCTTCAGTGCCGATATCGGTCAGCATGGCCTTGCCGCGGCCGGTGGGCATGGTGTAGCGCTGGGAAAGGTAGCGCACTGCGGCCCCAACTCGCCATTGGGGCCGCCGAACTGCACTAAATTCTAAAGGTAGAAAATATAGTTTTCACTCACGATAGATCGGTGTAGCTCGTTGTAGCTATTATCTTGGGTTTTTATTTTTGACCACATATCACGACTGTAGCAAATTTGAAGTTGCTGTTGCTCCAGTAAATGGCTGGATTGGCCGTGGCTTTACCATAATTTGTATTGACGTTCGATGCCGACAAATGGTAAATTGTACTTAGCAGTAAATGAAATCCGGGAACAGAGGTTGACTAAGACCAGAGAGATGGCGGATATAATAAACAGAGAAACAGTAAATATGGCATATCATTGCAAGAGCTAGAGTTACAGGCGTTAGCGATTCGTCGTGTCAGTTGTAATTGACAGGAGGTGATCTGGTGTGATTGACCGTATTGTGATCGATCCTGCAATTTGTCATGGCCAGGCGTGCGTAAAAGGCACGCGTATACCGGTTTATCAAATAATCGGTATGCTGGCAAACGGTGACACAATTGAAGAATTGCTTGAGCAGTATCCATCGCTTGCACGGGAAGATATTCTAGCTTGCTTGAGTTACGCTGCTTTGCTTGCAGAAGAGCAGCTAACTCCCGTGGAGGCTTTGTAGACGTTCATGAATATTTGATTGACGAGGTAGTTTTCGGGCGCCTTATCCTGGGGCACTGCGAAGAAGGGTGAGATAAACAGGACATCGTTGTATCCGACTAGTGTTCCGTCGATCTTGAAGAAGTTTGGCTGATTCAGGCGATGGGTAAATACCAACCAGTTAATCCCATCCAAATCTCAGCCACGTTGATTGACTGAATTACGTTTGACAGCTCACTCTGTCAAAGTATGCCAAACTCATGGCTACTCTGCAGCAGCAGGCCCCGCCATAAAAGGCATCACATCAACCGACATGCGGAAGGGGAAAATCAAATGAAGCATGATCACGAGCATATCCATCCCGCAGTCAAGCATGTTCATGCCCATGTGCATGGACTCATGCAGCACGAACACGAACATGAACATCCGGCTTACTCCCATGTCCATGAGCACGAGCACGATCATGAGCATGAACCGGGCGTACAACAGCATGAACACTCGCATGACCATGCCCAGGAGCGCAATTCCATGATTTAATCATGCCACGTTTGTATGCCGCGAAGACTTCAAACATGACTCTTCGCAGCTGCCGGGGCATATATGGCCCGGATATCTGACTTTGCCTCCCTTACATGCCGGGTTTAACTCAGCCAAAAAACTATTTTTACCGCTGAAGGAATTTTAAAAATAAAATAGAAGTATAATATAAGAAGTATATATGGTAAGGACAACAGAATAAAAACGAACTTGGACCACGAAGGTCACAATACCCTGTAGAAACAGGGTTGACGGTATCGTGGTTTTTTTGTGTCTCAACTGCGGGGTGATACGGTGAAAATTGCTGTGATCGATGGCCAGGGAGGCGGGATTGGCCGGTATATCATCGACCAGTGCCGCAAGGCGCTTCCAGTTGACTTGGAGATAGTCGCCCTCGGCACGAATGCGATCGCCACATCTCTGATGCTCAAGGCCGGCGCCAACGAGGGGGCCAGCGGAGAAAACGCCATCGCCATCAACGTGGATGATGCTGATGTCATTATCGGGTCGCTGGGAATCGTCCTGGCCCACTCCATGAGCGGTGAGCTGACGCCGAAGATGGCGGAGGCGATAGCCAAAAGCAAGGCGCAAAAGCTTTTAATCCCCTTAACACTTGCTAACGTGGAAGTAATGGGCCTGGAAGGAGAGCCTCTGCCTCACCTGGTGGATAAGTTGATTAGCAGATTAAGAGAACTGACGGGAGCTGATCGGGAATGTGTGAAGCCAATGCCTATTTACGCAAAGGCGAGATAGACGAACTGGTTTTACAGAGCGTGGATCGCGTCGAGCCTACGGAAGACGGTCTATTGCTCGAGAACATCTTCGGACAACGCAAGATCTTGAATGCCAGGATCAAGGAACTTGCCCTGGTAGAACATAAAATCATCCTGGAGCAGGCTTAGTTCAAGTTTTGTGGCAACCCGGATCGCGGGGGTTTCGCATGGCCGGTAGGAAACAGGCCCCAACCGCGGTCGTTGCACATTTTAACCTCCCACAAAACGCCCAGGTTTCGGCAGAACCTGGGCAGGCAACATCAATCCCTTCCTTTCTTGACGCCTAACATGGAGACACGAAGCCTTCATGTTAGGTAACTCCCTTTACGAAAGGAGATGGTAATTAATACCTATAGAAATAAATATGCTCTAGACAGGATACTTTCTCCCCCAGACAAGGAACAGCACCATGAAGGTGCTTGGGATATCAGGTTCAGATGTTTACCATTTTTTTAGTTGTTATGAAATGAATAATATTACCAAGAAAGGATGTTCAATGACATGCATATTCCTGACGGATATCTCAGCCCGGCGACATGCGCGGTCGGGTATGCGATCATGTTGCCGTTCTGGGCGACAGCGGTCAAAAAGGTGAAGGCGGCCCTCAATACCAAGCTGATCCCGTTGATGGTAATTGGGGCGGCTTTCTCCTTTGTCCTGATGATGTTCAACGTACCCATACCGGGTGGCACCACTGCTCATGCAGTGGGCGCCGGCATCCTAGCTGTCATCCTGGGGCCCTGGGCAGCCACCATCTGTGTCTCCATCGCCTTGGCCATCCAGGCGTTGATGTTTGGCGACGGCGGGATCTTCTCCTTCGGTTTCAACTGCTTCAACATGGCCCTGGTAATCCCCTTTGTTACCTACTTTATCTACCAATTGTTTGCCGGTAAATCGGATGTCAAGTCTAACAAGCGCTGGATCTGGGGCGCCATTGGCAGCTACATTGGTATCAACCTGGCCGCTACTTGTGTCGGTATCGAGTTGGGCCTGCAGCCGGTCTTGTTCCACACCGCACAGGGTGTGCCGCTGTATTCACCCTTTCCCATCACCGTCTCAGTGCCGGCCATGCTGCTTGCTCATCTCTTGATGGCAGGCCCCGTCGAAGCCATTGTTACAGGCGGGGTCACGCGCTACTTCCAGGTAACCAACCCATCGATAATCGCAGACCAGATCGCGGCGAAGGTGGCGCCGGTCAAGGCGGCATTCAATAAGTTGTGGTACGTGATCATCGCCCTGATCGTGCTCGTTCCGCTCGGGCTGCTGGCCCCGGGAGGCGCCTTTGGAGAGGGCGAAGTTTCTGATATCAAGGCGGCTTTCGGATTTGTTCCCGCAGGCTTGGCAGCACTGCGAGGACACTACCACGGCTTGCTGCAGGATTACGGTGTCCCCAATTCGCCTTTTGCCGCCTCCGCCCCGGACCTCTGGCACCAGAGCGTGGGCTATTACGTGGCGGCCGTGGTGGGGATCGCCCTCATCGCCGGTATTACCTTTGTGGTCACCAGGATGATCGCCGCCAGAGAAGCCAAAAAATCTGAGGCTTAAGGCTGATCGTCGTCAGAGGATTCCAATGGGAAGGAACCTGATTTACCATGGTAGACTTTCAGATACCGGAGTGGCTCCTGGAGTCTCAGGGGCCGCTCCCCCCCTCAAACAGCACTAAAAAGACGCGGCGCAGTTTTGCGGAAAAAACCATCGACGCCTTCTCGGGCTTCCTGATGGATGACTTCTACGCCGAACGGATCGCCGGCGCCAATGGCCTGATGCAGGGCTTGCATCCCGGCATCAAGGTGGTGACCACCCTGCTCTTGATCCTTGTGGCCGTGAGCCTGCGCAGCTGGGAACTGCTGCTCCTGCTCAATCTTTGGATCCTGCTGCTGGCTTATATGTCTGCCGTGCCGCTGTCCACCTTCTTGAAGCGGGTCTGGCTGGTGGTGCCGATATTTACCGGTATCATCGTCCTGCCGACGCTCTTCAACCTGGTGCGTCCCGGAGACCCGCTGCTGGTGCTGCTTCACTTCAGCGGCCAGCACCACTTCGGGCCGTGGGTGCTGCCGGGCGAGCTGACGATCACCAGCCAGGGGGTTCATGGGGCGGTCATCTTCATCCTGCGGGTGGGGGCCTGCGTTTCCCTGAGCGTGTTGTTGACCCTGACCACGCGCTGGGCGTATCTCATGAGAGGATTCAGCATGATCCGGATCCCGACGTTGTTTATCAAGATCCTGGAGATGACCTATCGCTATATCTATGTTCTGCTGCAGAGCGCCAGTGACATGTTCCAGGCCCGGATGAGCCGGACGGTTGGCCGGACGGGCACCGGGGAGCAGCAGCGGTTTGTGGGCAATGCCATGGGCGCCCTCTGGACGAGGGCGTTCACCCTGAGCGACGATGTCCATGCAGCGATGCTCTCCCGGGGTTATACCGGCACCCCGCGCACCCTGACCAACGCCAAGATTCGGGGATTGGACTGGTTTTGGACCGCTTTTACACTTATGGTCACTATAATTCTGCTCGGGGGTGATCGGCTTGTCGGTTGACGATGAAGCTATCTTCGAGTTAAAAGGCGTCGGCTTTAACTACCCGAGCGGGGAAAAAGCGCTGGAAGGCATTGATCTGACGATCAACAGGGGCGAAAAGGTGGCCCTGCTGGGCGCCAACGGGAGCGGGAAGTCCACCCTGCTCAAGCTGTTGAACGGCCTGCTGTTTACCAGGGAGGGAACGCTCAAGGCTTTCGGGCATGCCCTCAGCGAGGAGAGCCTGGCAAACGAGGAATTTTCCTTCGCTTTCCGCCGGCGGGTAGGATTCGTTTTTCAGAATCCCGACGCTCAACTGTTCAATTCCAACGTCTGGGAAGAGATCGCCTTCGGGCCGGTACAGTTAGGATTGCCGGAAGCCGAAGTCCACCGGCTGGTGGACGAGGTGATCGCCATGCTCGGCCTGGAACACCTTCGTCAGCGGCCGCCATTCAAGCTCTCCGGTGGCGAGAAGAGACTGGTGGCGCTGGCCTCGGTGCTCTCCCTGAACCCGGATGTGCTGCTGCTGGATGAGCCTACGAGCGGGCTCGACCCGCGCACTCAGCGCAAGTTGATCCACCTGATCAGGCAGCTCAACAGGGCGGGGAAGACGGTCATCACCGCTACCCATAACCTCGAAATCGTGGAGGAGATTGCCGACCGCGCCATGGTCTTCAGTGAAGACCACCGCCTGGTGGCCGCAGGATCCTGCGAGGAGATCCTGGGCAATATCGCGCTCCTGGCACAGGTCAACCTGGTGGACGAAGAGTTCCACCTGCATCCGCACGGGCATCAGACCTTGATCCACGCTCACGATGGGGAAAGGAGACCGGCATTAAGCCTCAAGAAAGCTTAGGTCAAATCGGGCCTACTCTCGGGATATTGTCAACGAGTTCTTAGAGCTTCAGGTGGGCCGAACGGCTGTCAACAACCGGAATATCGTGTGGACTGATTGACGGTTGTCCCAGGATGGTTTAATATCAGGTCAAACAATTGAATATGGTTTAACAAGGCTCCGGGTGCCCCGGCTGATAACTGGGGAGAATAGGGAATTCAGGTGCAAGTCCTGAGCGGTGGGGCCGCTGTAAATGGGGAGCGCTTCCGAAGACCACTGGATGGTTACATCTGGGAAGGGGGAAGGCGGTGATGATCCATGAGCCAGTAGACCTGCCCGGAGTTTCAACACAGAATGCCTCCCATCCAGAGGATCATGTTGAGCGTTAATCGGACTGCATCAAGATCCTGGTCGGCGAGACCGGGATCTTGTTTTTTCACCACTCACTTCTACCATGCCCATTATCCGTTCCACCACCGATACCGTCAGGGACGCGACTGGCGCCAAGCGTCATTGAGACCAGGAGAGGATGGTGATAGGGCTGGGCCTGAACATCGGATTAAAATCCGGGCGATGTATTATGGAGATGTATTATGGCTGCGTTCGATCTTGCATCCCTAAAAGTGCTTCAGGTCAAGGAGACCGCCACTGACTACTACGTCATAGCCGAGACGGTCGTCAGGCCGTCCCGTAGGCAATGGCAAGGGGAAAACGACGGCGGCTTTAGGTATGGGACTGCGGTCGTGGGGCCAGGGGCTGAAGGTTTTGGTCATGCAATTTATCAAAGGCAACTGTACATATGGTGAGTTAAAAGCGATTGAAAAACTGGAGCCGAATTTTGTAATCCGCCAGATGGGTGAGGGTTTTTTGACGGCCACTGGGATAGTGACCTGGTGAAACACCGCAGCGCGGCCGAAGAGGCATTGAAGGCTGCTAAAATAGAAATCTTGTCCGGGAAATGGGACCTGATCATCTTGGATGAGATCAATTATGCGATCAAATATGGGTTGGTACCGTTGGATGAGGTTGTGTCATTGATCGAGAAGAAGCTGCCTTCATTGCATCTGGTGCTGACAGGCCGCGAGGCCAGGCCTGAGATTATTGACATGGCCGATCTGGTGACCGAGATGAGGGAGATAAGACATCCGCATCATAAAGGGGTCAAGGCGCAGAGGGGAATAGAGTTTTAGGACCACGTTGATTGTTGCCATTTAATCAAACTATCCCGGTCCAGGATGCCGGGGATTTATTTTTTGGTCGGGTAGGAGTGGTTTGCCGATAAGCGTGAACAAAGGGGATGGAGAACAAATGTTGCGGTATTTACACGTGGACTCTTATTGCCAGGGAAGGAAAACAGGCCAATGCTTCACTCAGCCGGGCCTGCTATCAAAAAGGAGGCGCCTGACAGGGCGGTCGCTGGCGGCTCTGCTGGCCGCAATCCTGGCGCTGTCGATGCTTGCCGTCGTTCCTCAGGCCCAGGCTGCCTCCATGGGGCTGAACGATCTGTCGGGCGCGGCGGTCAACTGGCTGAAAAATGACTATCAGCAGAATGGCGTCAGCAGTGGGGCGGGTTCCTTCAGCTTCTATCTGCTGAACAAGGTCGGGATTGATACCAGTTCCTGGTCGCACAACGGTGTTTCCTTGAAAGAGGCCGTGTTGGCGCAGATTTCACAGGATGTCGACCAGTCGGACGCTGTCTCCGCCAATGCCCTGGCCCAGGATCTTCTGGCGGCCCAGGCAGGCGGTCAGAGTGATCTGGCCGGGCAGGTGCTGGCGGTTTTGCAGAAAAGGCAGCAAGCAAGCGGCTTCGATGATAATGAATACGACAATTATGAGGCCTACGATCTGCTGAACAGGTCCGGCAATCTGGGCTCGTTTAATACAGACTGGGCCAAAAGCTATCTGATGTCGCAGACCAAAAAAGGACCCGACGGTCACTACACCGGCTGGGGTTCCTATTCCTGGCAGGGTTCCGTGGCGCCCGATATCATGTCGACCTGCGAGGTGGTCAGAACCCTGACTGCTCTGGATCCAACCAAGTCCGACGGCGAAGTTCAGGCAGCCATCAGTGACAGCCTGAGCCTGCTGCAGAAGCAGCAGCAGAGTGATGGCAGTTTTGTCGGGGGCATGGACGATCCGCTGATCGATACCGTGGAAATCCTCAAAACCCTGAACGCGCTCGGCCTGCAGCCCGATGCCTGGCAGAGCGGGGGCCAGGGCGCGGTGGACTACCTCCTCGCTCAGGCGGTCAATACAGATGGCAGCCTGGGCTCTTGCCAGAACGCCATGGACGCCGACTGGGCACTGGACGCCAGCCTCCTGCTCCAGACGGCGCCGGCCTCCCCAACCGGCCAGAACCCCGGTTCCCAGCCTGCTCAGAATAATACTCCCCAGAGCAACCAGGATAACGCCTCCCAGGTCACTGCCCAGGCGTCCGGTGCCGCGGCATTCAGCGATATCAACGGGCACTGGGCTGAACAAGATATCCTGCTGATGGCGTCCAAGGGATATGTCAGCGGGGTCGGCGACGGGCTTTTCGCTCCGGATGCCGCGGTTACCCGCGCCCAGTTCGCAGCCTTGCTGGTCAAGGCCCTGGGCATCACCGGGCAAGGAGGGCAGACGCCGCTCTTCTCCGATGTGCCGGATGGCTACTGGGGCGCTGCGGCCATCGATGCCGCCGCTCAGCAGGGTCTGCTCTCCGGGGTGGGCAACGGCCGGTTCCAGCCGGACTCGTCGATCACCAGGGAAGAACTGGCGGTCATGGTGGCCAGGGCGCTGCAGTGGAAGGGCGCCGGCGCCGGTCTGACTCCCGAGCAGGTGGACCAGGCATTGAGCGGCTACACCGATGCTGACCAGTTGGATGGGTGGGCCAGAGAGGCGGTGGCGGTCTGCATCAACCGCGGCCTCATCAGCGGCAGATCGGCTACCAGCCTGTCCGGCCAGTCCGATACCAGCAGGGCGGAAGCGGCGGTGGTGCTGGAAAAGCTGCTGCAGAGCCTGGGAGAGTTATAAGGGCGGGCACGACGTGATGTTACCTACTGAAGGGAAGTGGTGACGATGAAGCGAGTTTTCTATCTGGTAGCCCTCCTGGCTATCCTGGCGGTGATCATCGTGCCGTTGGTGATCCATCGCAATGCTTCTCTTTCCACCTCAGGTCAGCTGCAACAGACCGCGGCCGGGGTGACAACGCAAACACAACCGGCGCCAGGTGGTACCGGCACTGCTGCAACCGGTGGCGATCAGGGCACGCCTGCTGCCGGTAAGAGCGTTGCAGCGGCCGGCATGCTGCTGAATGCGGCTGTCAAACCTGCTGCTTCTGCTCAAGGAGCGGCGCCTGCTGAGACCACCAACCCAAATCAGAGTTCACAGGGTGCAGCGGGAGTCAGGGTTGGCGTCGCCGTGGTCGGTATCAACGGCAAGGTGCTCTTTCCCCCGGCGTACGTGACCATCAAGCCGGATAACCGTTGGGGGTACAGCGCCCTGGGCGCCCTGGACGCGGCCGGGGTGTCCTACTCCACGCTGCCGACCTGGTATGACTGGGTGGAAACGATTGATGGCGAGTCCTGCCAGGGAGTGGAGGGCTGGATGTATGCCGTCGACGGCGAAGTCAAGATGCTCATGGCTGATAAGCATCCGGTCAAGGATGGCGACACGGTGGTCTGGTGGTACAGCCAAAGCATGGACCAGGGGCCGCCGGCTTGGGATCAACTGATGGCCGGTCGGCAGTGAATGGTGTTTGACCCGGGAGAGGAGTTTGCAATTGAACGTTGACTGGGGCCTGATCACCACGGCAGTGGCCGTGGGAGCAATCGTGCTGCTGTTTTACCAGGTGGAAAAGAAAAACAGCTTCAATGCCCGGCAGATTTCCCTGGTGGCGGCGTTGACGGCATTGTGTGCCGCTGGGCGCGCCGCCACGGGAGTGGGAATGCTCTTTCTGCAGCCGACCATGTTTCTCCCAATGGTCGCCGGTTATGCCATGGGAGCGCGGATCGGCTTCTTTGTGGGGGCGATGACGCCGCTGGTCTCCAATTTCTTCATGGGACAGGGGCCGTGGACACCCTGGCAGATGCTGTGCTGGGGGTTGCTGGGGACTTCCGGAGCGCTAATCGGGTATCTGCGCCCCGGATGGCGGCCGGTCTGCTTGACCATTGCCTGCTGTGCCGCCGGGTATCTTTATGGCGCCGTGATGGATGTCTGGCAGTGGGCCACTTACACGAACCCCTTGACCTGGACAAGCTATCTGGCCCTCTGGGCGGCCGGATTCAGTTTTGACAGCCTGCGGGCGCTGGGCAACCTCCTTTTCTGCGGTCTTCTGGGCGCCCAGTCAATGAAGGTCCTCGCTTATTATCAAAAGAAGCTGGCGGTGCAATACCTGGAGCGGCTGGACTAGTTGGAGGCGGTTAGCCTCCCGGCGGAGGGATGAACGGAGTGCGTATGGTGGTCCTGGCATTATCGATGGCTCTGGCTGCCTGCTTTTTCCCGGCCGAAGCGGCTCAGGCCGCGGTGGGGCATGTTCCCGCAGTTCAGTGGCAGAGCGTGCTCGGAGCCGGATCCGCCCGCAGCGTCCAGCAGACGGCAGACGGGGGCTACCTGGTGGCCGGATGGACACCGGGACGGAGCGCCGGATCGCCGACGGCGTCAACGGCCCAGCCCGGCGCCGGGTCGGAAATCTTTGTGATCAAGACCGATGGGCGCGGTCGCAAGATCTGGGAACGGCTGCTGCCAGGGAACGGCTTCAGCACCGGTTACGGTGTGATCCAGACCAGCGACGGCGGCGCTGTCGTGGTGGGGGATACCAAGTCCAAAACGGGTACCGACCATGATGTCTTCTTGGCGAAGCTGGATGCCCATGGCAACGAGGTCTGGGAGAAAAACTACGGCGGCCCCCGTTGTGACTACGGGGCGGCCGTGCTTCAGACCGGCGGTGGGGGCTACCTGGTGGCCGGCAGCACGGAATCATTCGGCGCCGACATGTATAAGGTCTATCTGATCAGGCTGGACGCCCTGGGCCGGGAGATCTGGCAGCGTACTTACGGCGGCGGGGGCCCCGAATTTGGCTATGCCCTGTTGCAAGCCCCGGACGGCGGCTATGTAATCGCCGGTGATACCGACTCCATGAATTCGGGGCTGACCAGTTTCTGCCTAATCAAAGTGGATGATCAGGGCAGGCTGCTCTGGGAGCGGATGTACGGTAACAACCGCGACAGCAGCGCCTGGTCGCTGCTCCAGACCGGCGGCGGCTACCTGATTGCCGGCGAGACTGAGGTGACCGGCGCCGCCGGCGGCGGCTCCAAGAGTTATGCGATTGCAACCGATGCCCAAGGCAACGAGATCTGGGAGCGCATTTACGGCGGAGATAACTACGGCGTGGTCTACACTGTCTGGCCGGGCGCAGGCGGCTATCTTCTGGCAGGCGAGAGAGATGCGGCCCAGGATGGTTATTCCTTGAACATTACCTGGACCGCTGCCAATGGCGGAGCGGAGTCGGACCTGACGCTGACCGGACTGGGCGACAGTATCGCTTACGCCGGCCAGCCGACCAGGGATGGCGGGGAGATCGTGGCCGGAGAACAGGGCGCCGCCAGCGGGGGGGACAGGAGATCCTGCTGGTGAAGCTGGCGCCGGACAAGAGCACGGCCATGGCGGCGCAGTCGATAACGTTAATCGTAATCATACCCGTACTGGTGTTGCTGGCGTACATGAGGAGAAAACATCTTTTTTGAACGCATTAAACTAGGATGTGAGGCGCGGCAGCAAGGCTGTCAAAAGGAGGGCAACTAACAATTGGAATCAGGTGGCTTGGCAATTTCAAGCTAAATGGGAATCCGGTGTGATTCCGGAGCGGTCCCGCCACTGTAGGGGTGATCCTTCTTGTCCGCATGTCACTGGGCAGAGCCTGGGAAGACGCAGGGAGGGAATGAGCCCGAGCCAGGAAACCAGCCTGTATCCATAAATACCGCAACCCTACGAGAGATAGGAGGCTGTCATCATGCTCAACCGTCCACGAGCGCCAGATGTCCCGGCCTGACTTGCGGCCGGATTGATCTTTTGTCGGTGTATCAGTGCTTTTGATCAAAGAGAGGAGAAACGCGATGAGGAGAAAAAATCTCCTGGCGCTGTTAGTCATCGGCCTGATGCTCTGCTCTATCTTGACCCTGCAGGCCGGTGTTGTTCCAGCGCGGGCAGACAGCAGCAACCTGGCGGATGAGGCGGTCAGTTATCTGTCCAATCAGTACCTGGCTTATGGAACATCTAGCAGCGGCCTCGGTTCATACGACGTTTATATTCTACAGTTGGCCGGCATGAATGTGAGCGGCTGGGTCTATAACGGAGAGAATTTGCCGGCCGCCGTAACCAGTTTGACGCAGCAGGACCTGCAGAGTTCCACCACCAATGCTAAGGAACTGGCCCAGGACCTGGCAGCCTTGCAGGCGTTGGACCAGGACACCGGCCAACTCCTGCAAAGGCTGCAGTCTGAACAGAGCGCCCAGGGGTTTGACCAGGGCACTTATAGCGCTTTCACCAACATGCCCGCCTATGATCTGCTGGGCCGGACTGGGAATCTCAGCACCTTCAACTATGCCGATGCCGAAAGCTATATTTTGGGGCGCCGGAATGCTGACGGCTCCTGGGACCAGAGCTATACCGACTTCATGACCACGGCCGAGGCAGTGCGGGCGCTGAAATACCTGGATCTTATCCAAAGTAACTCCACAATTGAGACCGCGATTACCAGTGGTTGCAACTGGTTGGAGCAGCAGCAACAGCCGGACGGCAGTTTTAACCCATCAGGTTCTTATGACGATCCCCTGATCGACACGGTGGAGGCGATTGCAACACAGAAAGTACTGGGCCTCGATCCTGCCACTTGGACATATAACGGCAAGAGCGCGGTCGATTATCTGGAGGCGGTCGTTCCGAACCCGGATGGCAGCTTCGGCACCAGCGGCGATGTTATGGATGCCACCTGGCTGCTGGATGGTTGCAACCAGTTGGGGATCTCTCTCACAGGGCGTCCGCTAGTCCCGGCCTTCAGCCAGAACGGTGGCAGCATCAGTACATCGCAGACCGTGGGCATTAACGCCACCCTGTCGTCGGTCAACCAGGCGGTCTATTACACCATCACCAGCGGCAGCACCGGCACAATGCCGACAGTTGCCAGTTCTGTCTACTCTGCGCCGTTCGTCGTGTCCTCGTCGACAGGCACGTATACGGTCGAGGCGGCGGTGTATGATGGTGGCCTGGGTCTGTGGAGCATTCCGGCCACGGCCACGTTTACTGTTGTTACCAGTACCGGCAGCGGTGGTGGCGGGAGCAGCCCGATTAGCGTGGGCGTGGCCGTGGTCGGCCAGAACGGACAGATGCTGTACGGGCCTGCTTATGTGGATGTCAGCCCGAGCAACCAGTGGGGGCTGACAGTGCTGGGCGCCCTGGATGCCACGGGCATTCACTACACTACCACCAACACGGATTATGGTGTTTGGGTGACCAACATTGACGGCGAGGCCATGCAGCAAGGAGGCACGGCCGGGTGGATTTTTACAGTCAATGACGTCGAAGGTTCAGTGGGGCCCGCCGTGGCTAACATTGCCAGTGGCGACCATGTGATCTGGTACTGGAGCAGTAGCATGAGCCAGGCGATACCGACCTGGGCTGAGTTGACGTCCGGGGGATCAACGGTGGGCGGCGGCTCAACTGCTGTTCTCACCCCGACCGTGCAGACAGTGGCTGCCACATCCGTCACAGCCACCTCCGCTGTCTTGAACGGCGACATCACCTCAGACAACGGGTATGACGTCACTGACTACGGCTTCCTCTGGGGCACAAGCGCCAGCAGTCCCGCCAACAAGCTGGATGTGGGCGCCAATAACCAATCCGGCGCTTTCACGGATACCCTGAGCAGCCTGACGGCAGGCACGACCTACTACTTCGAGGCCTATGCCACGAACTCGTACGGCACGGCAGATGGATCTGTCCTGAGCTTCACCGCAGGGGCACAGACATCGACAACACCTACGACACCAACGACACCGAAGGCGCCCACATTCACTGACGTCCCCAATTCCTTCTGGGCGTATGGCGATATTGAAAACCTGAGCGGCCTGGGCTACATCAGCGGCTACCCTGACGGCAGCTTCAAGCCGGGCAACACCATCACCAGGGCGGAGTTCGTCTCCATCCTTTCCAAAGCGCTGAAGCTGGCCGCCTATAATCCTGCTGTGCCAGACTTCAGCGATGTGGCTCAGGGGGACTGGTTCTACGGTTCCGTGGAGGATGCAGTCTACGCAGGCATCGTCAAGGGCTACAGCAGCACATTCAAGCCGGACGATCCGATCACCAGGGAAGAAATGGCGGTCATCCTGGTCAATGCCCTGAACGAGCAGGACCAGGCCAAGACGAACATGCGTGCCAAGACCGGCTTCACAGACGATGCCAGCATCTCCGCCTGGGCGAGGGGGTTCGTGGCGGTGGCCGTCCAGGACGGTCTGCTCAAGGGTTATCCGGACGATAACTCCTTCAGACCTAAGAGCGACGCCACCCGTGCCGAAGCCTGCGCAATGATCATGAACTTCCTGAACATTCACAAGTAGGGCAAGGCATACTGCAGGGCAAGAATAAAGGCATGCCCTGTGACCGCACCGGAGCGGGCCGATCGTGGCCTGCCCGGCGCCGCAGGGCCTGTAAGCGGAAGAACCTTGACGGAGTTCTGAATGCCTTGATGCGCTGAGGCCTTGACGAAGCGGGGGATCTGAAAACTGATGTGGAGTAGCCTGGCTTATGAACGCAGGGGGGTCTTCCTGCAAACAGTGAACACCCTGGTCAACCTGTTCTATATCGCCGTTCTTTTTGTCCTGATCATGATCTCCGATCATCCCTTATACCTGATCGGCGCCTTTCTGATCATTATCCCGGCCCTGGCCGAGGCCGGCGCCCTGGCCAAGGGGGAGCGCCTGCTGCGGTTCGGGATCTGGGCAACGCTCCTGATCATGATCATCAACCCGCTGGTGATTCACGCCGGCCAGACCATTCTCTGGTCCGGTCCGGTCCTGCCGGTGCTGGGACGGATGGAGATCAGCATGGAAGCTGTCTGCTATGGCGCCGTGATGGGTGTCCGGCTGATGGCCCTGCTGCTGGTATTCTGCCTCTACAACGAGATCGTCGATCCTGACCGGCTTCTAGGCCACATGGCGCGCTACGCCTTTAAATCGGGGTTGATGATATCGATGGCCACCAGATTGTTTCCCTCGGTGATCAGGGACCTGGCAACTGCCCGTGAAGCGCAACAGTTGCGGGGTGTCGATTTCAACTCCGGCAATCTGGGAGAGCGGGCCGAGAAAATACGCCCGGATTTTCCGAGTGGTGATGGTATCCACCCTGGAAGGATCATTCCAGACTGCCGAGGCCATGCAGGCACGGGCCTTCGGCACCGGACCCCGCTCCTGCTACAGGCGGGAGTTCTGGAGGCCGCGTGACGTCGTCTGCCTGACGGCGTGCGCGATGGCTCTGGTCATGACTGTCTATGCCAAGATCAGGGGCTACTGTGACTTCAATTATTATCCCGGTCTGGGAAGACTGGTAGACAATCCGATGGTTGTGGTCTGGCTGGGCCTGATCTTGCTCTGCCTGGCATTGCCTGCAGCGATCAGTTGGGGGTGGGGACGATCTCCCTGTTTGAGATCGAGAATTTGACTTACTTTTACCCGGATAGCCGGTTCCCGGCGCTCAGAAACATCAACCTGTCCCTGGAACAAGAAGAGTTCTTGCTGGCGGTGGGGGGATCGGGCTCAGGAAAGTCAACACTGGCAAGAGTATTGGCCGGGTTAGTTCCCGATTACTATGGCGGCAAGATCTGCGGCCGGGTCTTGTTCCAGGGCAAGCCGCTTCAGGATAGACCGGCGCTCCCTGAGTTCCCTGGTAGGGATCGTTTTTCAAGACCCGGAGAAACAGTTGGTGATGACGTCGGTTGAGGCGGAGATCGCTTTCGGCCTGGAAAACCTTGGCCTGCCGCAGCAGGAGATGTTCCACCGGGTTGCCGAAGTGATGAGTTTCTTGAACCTGAGTCCCCTGAAGGAAGAATTCACTGCCAACCTCTCGGGCGGCCAGAAGCAGAAGGTGGCCCTGGCCTCGGTGTCTGGCAATGAAGCCCAAGGTGCTGATCCTGGACGAACCGACATCGCAGCTCGATCCAGCGGCTGCGGATGAGTTTTTGTACCTGGTGGAGCGCCTGAACCGGGAGATGGGGTACACCGTAGTCCTGATTGAACAGCGTCTGGATCGCTGCTTTCATCTGGCTGACCGGGTAGCTTTTATGGACCGGGGCGAGATTTTGCATACCGGTACTGCCGCTGAAGCGGCACGCTGGCAGGTGCTGCACTCTCTTCCTTTCATACCCCCGGTATCCAGATTCTTCGTTACCATGGGCAGCGCTGTGGTGCCCTTGACCGTCAAGGATGGGCGGAGGGAACTGGAAAAACATTTAGCAGCGCCACCACCGGCAACAGAAATTAGAGACCGGAAGATTGAAGATCCCGATCGGCGGAGCGAGGGAAAGCCTGCGGTGCTGCAGGCTGCGGATGTCTGGTTCACTTACGAAAACGGCAGGGAGGCGCTCAAAGGGGTCAGTTTGACTGTTGCCAGAGGTGATTTTCTGGTTATCCTGGGAGAGAATGCGGCAGGCAAGTCAACCCTGCTGAAGTTGATCCCGGGTATCCTGAAACCGGGGCGGGGACGGGTGACGGTATTGGGGGAGGACACGCGGCGCCGCACCCCGGCAAGCATGGCCCGAAAGGTCGGCTACCTGTCACAGAATCCTAACGATTACCTGTTCGAGGATACGGTGGAGGATGAACTCCGGTTCACCCTCAATAATTTTGGCAGGGCGGATCAGGGAATGGTCGACGGGGTTCTGGAAAAACTGGATCTGAACGGGGTCCGTGGCGCCAATCCCCGGGATCTGAGCGGCGGCGAACGCCAGCGGGTGGCCCTGGCCTCGGTCCTGGTCGCCGGACCGGAACTGCTTTTATTGGATGAACCGACGCGTGGGATGGACTACAGCTTGAAAAATGAGTTAGGTACCTTGCTTCGGGACTTGAGTGAGCAGGGTCTGACGATTGTTCTCGTCACCCATGATGTGGAGTTCGCTGCTGAATATGCCCGGAGTGTCGCCGTCATGTTCGATGGTAGAATCACCAGCAGTGGTACGAAGTATCGGGTCTTGAGGGGTTCTGCCTTCTACTCGCCGCAAATTGCCAGGCTGTTTAACAATATCGCGGATGATGTGTTGACGGTGGGGGACGCCCTGGAAAAAATAAGGGCCAGCACTGATAGTGGGCTTTTACGGGTTAATGGGAGTATTGGTAGTGCTCTTCTGCCTGGGTCTCGGCGATAAGGTAGACCGTGGACAAGGCACGGGTGAGAGAATGACTGTGCTTTGCTGATGTGGGGATAGAGCGGAACGAACTGCCTTATTGGAATGATTTGAAAAAAATTTCGACCTGTGCGGTTAGATGAACCATATGTAACCATTAATGGAAGTGATCCTACTCAGACAACGTCAACGATGGGAGTTATCATAGTGCTCAGAAATCTGCCTTGACGGAGGTGTTCTGGGCGTGAAAATGGAAATTACCGTCAGAATTAAGAATGAGGATGGCACGATTGAGATAGCGCCGGTCGTGGTGGACGCGGAGATTCCCGAGTTTGACGAATTCAAGGGCCCTGATAACTTCAGGGAGGTGTTTGACAGGTGCGAAAGGGCCGTGTTGAAGATCAGGAACCAGGCCGCAGAGCTTGCTGTTGAGGAATACCTTACCGAACTTTCGAAAAAAAAACTGAGGCCAGGGTCGAAGAACAAGAACGAGCAACGGTGGGGGAAGACAGGTCCGGGTACAAAATAGAGGCGGAAATGGGACGGCTGGATGTTGTCACTCACCGCGCCGAAATAGGAAGCCGCACGGTATACAACACCAGGGTGGATCTCTTCCCCAAAGTTGGTCCCAGGGAGAGCTATCACACCGCATGCTACGACGCCCTGGAACTGCGCCTGTCCAGCCAGATGCCCTATCGCCAGGTCGAGGAGATCATGAACCACCTGCAATGGCAGGATGACGGGGACAGGGCGCGATCGCGCACTCTGGCGGATGCGGTTGTCAGGGAAGGGGCGTCAATCATCGACTATATCGATGCGCAAAAGCAGGCGATTCTCACACGGAACCATTTTGATCCCGACACCGGGCAGCCGGGCGCCGGCCAGACTCTTGCCATGGAGCGTCTGGAGATCCCCTCGCTTCCCGCTGATGAAATAGGTCGGGCAATTGATGAATACAACGCCGGCAAGGAAAAGGATCGCCAGATCGACGAGGATCAGCTTCACGAACTGTTTGAGAATCCCCCGGAATGCGTCAATGTTTCGGTGGATGACGTCGGCGTCACTGAACAGAAAGCCACCGGACGCAGCAAGAACCCCCCGTCCAGGGATCACAAGCATTATGTCAGGAATACGGTCATCCACGTCCAGCAGGGACTTGGCAAGTACATCCTGGATGGGCTCGGGGTCAGGGAGACGCTTGTACTCTTGACGGCGTTCCTGCTGCATAACGACCTCTCGGGCAAGATGATCGTCTTTTTCACCGACGGGGCCGGCGACATCAGGAGCGCCATCAAGGATCTCTATGACTGGGCGCCCTTCAGGATCATCCTCGATTGGTACCACCTCACCAAGAAATGCAGGGAGCGCCTGAGTATGGGACTGAAGGGCCGTGAAATCAGGAACGAGGTTTTAAAGGAGTTGCTTTCCTTGCTGTGGCTCGGGAAACTTGACGCCGCCGTCGCATACCTCAAAAACCTCGACGCCGGCAGGGTGCGAAACCCCGGCGAAATTAAAAAGCTGATCGAGTACCTAGAAAAAAACCGTAGCCATATCCCCTGCTATGCCCTGCGCAAGAAGCTGGGGCTGAGGACATCGAGCAACCTGGGCGAGAAGGCGAACGACCTGGTGGTGGCGCAGAGGCAGAAGCACAACGGCATGAGCTGGTCAAGGCCCGGATCGTCCGGATTGGCCAATGTCAGGGCGCTCTTTCTGAACAGGGAGGACGAGAGATGGATCACCAGAAGAGAGCTCAATTTCAAGTTGATATCTGTTAGGAAGTGTGCCTGATCCACAGCGCCGGAGGAAACGTATGGGGCATTCGTTCAATCCACCCTTTGCAATCGGTGATCGCAAGTTCACGGCCGACGATCTGGCGCTCGTCAAGTCCATCGCCTCTGAATTCGGGCGGCTGAGCCGAAGGGAACTGGCCGCCACGGTGTGCGAAAATCTGTCCTGGAAAGCCCCCAACGGATGCCTGAAGGTCAACGGCTGCCGTCTGTTGCTGGAAGAGATGGATGGCGCCGGGCTGATCCGCTTGCCCCCGAAGCGAAAACAGGTGGAGAAGGTTATCTGCAATACGAAGGTGGCGCCGCTTCCGGATACCGAACTGAAATGCCCGCTGTCACAGCTTGGCCCGGTTGTCGTGGACCCAGTCCCGGGGGAGGAGATCGCTCTTTTTAACGCTACGATGAGCGCCTACCACCCGCTGGGGATGGGGCAGCCCTTCGGCGCTCATCAGCGCTACTGGGCGAGGAGCAGGGCGGGAGGAACAAGCCGGATCTTGGGGGCACTGTTGTTTGCGGCGCCGGCAAGGGCAGTGGCGGACAGGGATGGCTGGATTGGCTGGACGCCATGTGAGCGCCGGAAGTTTCTGTACCGAATCGTGGGTAACAGCCGTTTCTTGATTCTACCAGGAATACATGCGCCGCACCTGGCGAGCCATGTCCTGGCGTTGGCCATCCGGCGCTTACCGGCCGATTGGATGGGGCGCTACGGGTATGCCCCGGTTCTCCTTGAAACATACGTCATGCCGCCCCATGACGGCGCCTGTTACCGGGCGGCCAACTGGCGTTTCATAGGTGAGACGGCCAGTATCGGCAGGGGTTATCGAAAAGAAAAAGCGTCCAGAAAGCTGATTTTCGTCTATCCTCTGAGGCGGAACTGGCGGCGTGAGCTTTGCGCCCCGGCGCCCATAGCGGATGAGGGCGAGGACGATCTCAGGCCATAGGGAGTGTCCATTTGCATGCATTACCGTCTGGCCATTCCGACAGGCCAACTTGGCCTGTCGGCTTAAGATTGATAAGCTCCCACCCGGCCCTGATAGCTTGAGGCACCCACGCAGGCGCAGGTCTTCCTGGCGCCTGATACCTAAAAGCAGAATCAGCTTGAGCTCCACAACCTTGCTTACAGGTGTGGGAGAACGGGTGGGGACGAACTTTTCAAGCACCTTGTCAATCATTGTTTTAAATGAGTGATCCACCTTGCTCGGGTGTTTGTGCCTAAAACTATAGGGAGTGGTTAATTCCAGACCTATGGTACATTATGGTACGAGCAACCGCACAGGTCGAAAAATTTTAGCTTGAGGAAACGTCAAGCCGCAACTGTCCGAGGTGCAGGCGAAGCCAACGCCGCAGGAAGCGGTGCCACCAGTCCGTCCATTCCTGCGCCGGGCAAGGGAAGCTCGGCCCCGCAGACGTTGACCAAAGACCAGCAAACGGCGGCGGCCCTGCATGTGCCGGTGAGTTACGTGACCAACCCGCCGTCGGCGCACATCTGCAAACTAAGCCGGCAGCGAAGCAGTTCCCGTGGCTGTGGGTTTATGTTGTTGGTGGGGTATTAGTGGCATTGGTGGTGCTGATCATGCAACGGAAACGGGAGTACCCAGTCTGGTAAGAGAGAGGGGAGCTCCGGTTTTCTAGAACTCCCTTGCTCATCGGCATTAAGTACCATATGTGGTATAATGGCGAATGTAAAGACGCCAGGAAGGGGGTGCTAAGTCATGCGTGTGGTCCTCAAGGTCGTGGTATATCCCAAGGAGGACGGTCCTGGTTATCTTGCGGTATGCCCTACGCTGCAAGGTTGCCACGCCGAAGGCGAGACCGTAGGAATTGCCCTAGACAATCTACAAGACGTGGCTGCAAACATGTTAGATTTACTTAAAGAGGATGGTCAGCCGCTGCCAGAGCCCTTTGTTGAAGCTTTGAATTGTGCAATGGATGGACACTTGGCGGTGAGCGTTTCATGAGCCGATTACCACGGCTCACTTATCGAGAGTTGACCACGGCTCTTCGTCAGTTAGGGTGCGACTTTCGCCGGGAGGCCAAGGGAACACACGAGATTTGGTGGCACCCGGGGAAGCGCTTATATACCACCATTCCCAAACATTCCGGCACCATGGATACAGGCACAGTCAAGAAGATCCTTGATGATTTACGTATTCGTGACCAAATACTTGAGTTATTCAGAGACTCCGGGAAGGATGCTGACAAAAAATGAGGCTCCACTATTACCCGGAAACAGATTATCTATACATCGACCTATCCGAGAAAAGCAGCGCAGACTCTAAAGAGATTGCACCTGGCGTGATGCTGGATTTTGACAGCGAAGGAAACCTGGTAGGCATTGATATTGACCGTGCCAGTCGGGTAGTCAATCTAGCCAGTCTTGAAGCAAACGCCCTACCCATCAGCAGGCTACAGGTGCGAGCATAAGTATTCACGACTGGGTGCTCAGGTACTTGACCAGAAATTATCCCCCGGCCCTGCATATAAAAAATAGCAAATGGCAACATATTCTTAAAGAACCTGACAAGGCTCAGGTTTTTTTAATTTTCGCCGTGGGGCTGGATGACAATGAAAGCGATCATCATGGCCGGCGGCGCCGGTTCCCGCCTGCGCCCCCTCACCTGCGCACGTCCCAAGCCGATGGTTCCCATCATGAACCGCCCCTGCATGGAGCACATCGTAAACCTTTTACCGAGGGCTACCCGCTCTAATGCCCCCGCTTCTCTGAAGCGGTGGGATAAGAGCGGCTACGCCTCTAGTTAACTATTTCTAAGCTTCAGTGGGGGTAAGACAATCCCCCACTGAAGCCAAGAACTAGTTGAAGCGATCAGGGCATCCGGGAAATTGGGGTTACCCTACAGTACCTGCCGGAAGAGATCCGGAACTATTTTGGCGATGGGAAGGATTTTGGGATCAATCTCCGCTACTACATCGAGGAAACACCTCTAGGCACGGCAGGGAGCGTTAAGAATGCCGCCTCTTTTTTGGACGAGACCTTTGTCGTGATCAGCGGCGATGCCGTTACCGATTGCAGTTTGCAGGATGCTGTGGATTTTCATAAAGAAAGGGGCGCCCTGGTGACGATCGTCCTGACCGAGGTTACCTGTCCCCTGGAATATGGCGTGGTCATCACAACCAGGGAAGGGAAAATCACCCGCTTCCTGGAAAAACCGGGCTGGGGTGAGGTATTCAGCGACCAGGTGAATACCGGGATCTATATCCTGGAACCGGAGGTTTTGGATTACATCGAGGCCAGCAACAGGTGGACTTTTCCAAGGATGTCTTTCCCGAATTGTTCTCAATGGGAAAGGATATGTACGCTGTTGTGATCAAGGATCAATATTGGTGCGATGTCGGCACGTCTAATACTAAACTATATCTTGCTAAATCTACAACCCAGCGATCACGCGCTAACCGGACAGCAGCTTGAAGCACAGGTAGATGTCACCCGTGCCGAGGCTTGCGCATGATCGAGAACTTCCTGCAACTCAATGCACCGGAAAATAGTATATTAACTTCGAGTCGCCCCTGGAGTCCTCACTGCCTAGCGGGGAACAGGTCCTTTTCGTTTACGTTAATCCTTGGCGCAGACAGACGCACAGCAAATAGGTTGCTATACCGCCGTGGTCTCTTACCAAGGAGTTCTCTTACCAAGGAGTTGGCTCGTGTTGACAGGATATGGTATAATTTTAATGAAGTAGCGAGACGAATAACCATGGTCTACAACTTTGAGGAGATGGTTGTATGCAGTCGATCAAAATCGAAATTGAATTACCTGGAGAGATAGCGAGGTACGTTGATTACAAGGATACGGACTATCACCGGAAAGCAAGAGAGATTCTTCTTTATCAGCTTGTCAGGGATGATAAGATATCATTTGGAAAAGCTGCCGAGATACTTGGTATGCGTAAAATTGATTTTATAACCCAGCTTGGAAGATGGGAATACCTTATTTTGATGGAGATTTCGATGAAATCGCCTCAGATATCGAGAATCTGAACAAGTTTTCAGGAGAACAAAGGGTATGATTGTTTCAAATACAACCCCAATTGTTTGTTTCCTGAAATTAGGAAGATTAGACATATTGAAAAATATTTTCAATGAAATAATCATATCTCAGGCCGTCTATGCGGAAGTGACCGCAAAGCCTGACGAAACCGAAGCAATAACTGCTTTAACAGAATCCGGTCTATTCAAAATAAGGCCTGCCGAAAATAAATTTGCTGTTAGCCTGCTTCAGAAACAGATTGGCCTGGACTTGGGCGAAAGTGAATCGATTGTACTGGCACAGGAGCTAAAGGCAGAACTGTTGCTCATGGATGAACGAAAAGGCAGAAGAGTGGCAGCAGAAAATGGCATTAGCATCTCAGGCACTTTGGGTGTACTGATTAAGGCAAAACAGATGAATCTGGTTAAGGAAATCAGACCCTTATTAAACGAGCTTATAACAAAAGATATAAGAATCGGGAACAACCTTTTGAAGAAAGTGCTTGAATCTGTAAACGAAAATGAATGATTCATGGCACGAATAAAAACTCTCGCTGGAAGTCATCAAGCTTTATAAGAATTATAGCTCGTTCCTCAAATAAGAGGGCGGGCTTATTTGCGGAGGCGGGAGCGGATGGTGGAGATCCTGGTGTCCTGGGAGGAGCGGCACGGTCACCAGGAGCAAGCTTGGCGTTGATCCGGGAGTTTGGCACTTTCGAGCAGCAGACATTCCTCAAAATTGATGAAGGCCATCCGGAAGAGGCGGTGAAGTTAGCAAAGCGGCATTTCCAGGATATACCGGGTCTTATCGAGCAACTTGCCAATGCCCTGGCTAAAGCCGGCGCCGGTAACATGCCGCTACTATGTTAACTGAGTTATTAGGCTCGAAAAGGTACTGTTATCTGAAATGGTTGGCTGGTTATTATATCCATCAGAGCCAACCAGACATGGCGTTGTCATGGCAACGTCGGCTTTTTCAGCAGAATACCACTCCGGATTCATTAGAGCATTGCACCGGATTGCACGACAAATGCAAGTGTGGCCGCAGGAACTGGATGAGGCCTTGAAGGTGATGGAACATAAAAAGGAGATCGGCCTGCTGATCGAGATCGCCCTGGACGAGAAAGATGTTGCCCTGGCTTTGGAGTTTTTGCCAAAGCTTCCCCGATGGAACTGACACGATTATCAGGGCGAGGTCGCCAAGGCAGCCGAACCGGCATTTCCGGGGAGGCGGTCAGGATATACCGGGAGATGGTCGAGTCGGTTATTGAGCGGCGCCAACGGGATCAGTATGGCTCTGCGGTAAAGCTGTTGTGCCGCATGAGAGAACTTTACCAACGCCTGAATGACAGCATTGGTTGGATCAGCTATCTTACAGCCCTGAAAACCAGGTGCACCCGTTTTACCGCATTGAAGGAGGAATTGAGAAAGGCGGGTCTATGACCGGCCGGTTTTTGCGCTCTCAACCAACACCCGGGTACGAAAGGCGGTAACCCCTTTGATGATCAAATGGACCCTTGCGCATTCCAATCAACTGCACCAACTGTTGGTATCTGTTTCCCGGCATCTTTACGTCAAGAAAAATGGCCTGTTGAAGTACCAGGAAAAACCGCTGGACATCAACCTCTCCACCTTGAAAAAATCCCGCCGGGAGCACCTCGTCTACTATGTGCTGAGGGATGCCCTAACCGGCACGTTTTTCCTGGAGATCACCACCTCGCGCACCATGATCCCCCTGGCGGAATTTTTGTATCGCGCCTGGGAGCAAATCCGGGTAAGTATATCTGGGGGCTGCCCGACAGTCTTTCGTTGCCCAAGGGGCTGGCTGTCAAGGGATTGCTCGACGGCCTGGATGCCCTGAATGTGGAAGTGGTTCTCCCGTCGAGCGGATTTGCCGCCGGGGTGCGAGTGATCAGTAGTCGTCGAAGATAACTTGCTCTTCTTCATGGGAAGAACTGTCGATCACCGTCCCCATGTCTTGAACCTTAACTGGAAGAAAGATTTGTACCGGTATGTATTGGGTCTCTGGCGGGACGAGACAGACAACAAGTACGAGCAGTGGCAAGTCGCCTTGCCGGACCAGGGAACCCGTGCCGTTCCCGGACCGGGAGTCCTTCCTGTCCGGCTTTCACGATGAGGACGAACCAGTCGCCGGTGTTCTCTGGGTGAAAAAAGAACAGCAGGGCCGGCTGGAGGCTGCTGCCTGGGAAAAGGAGAACTGGCCGCCTTTTGACGAGAAGCTGTACAACCGTGCCGAACAATGCTTGCCGAGACCGACGATCTCTCCGACAGGGACATGCTCATCGACCGGGCGTGGGAAGTCTTGAATGTATCGCCTTACTGTGTTGATGCCTTCAACCTGCTGGCAGGTGAAAGCAGAATCTTGGATGAAAAGATCTACTTCTACCAGCAGGCCATCCGGGCAGGGCGGATGATACTGGGGGAGCCCTGTATCCAGGGAGAACTGGGGCATTTATGGTCGAACATCGATACCAGGCCTTATATGAGAGCGCTCAAAGGACATGCCGACTGCCTCCGGGAAGCGGGGCGAAGAGAACAGGCAATAGAGGCCTACGAAGAGTTATTGCGGCTGGATCCAGGCAGATCATCAGGGTACCAGGTACGACCTGTCAGCCTGCTTGTTGGAAGACGGGCGCGATGAGGCGATGCGCCTGCTGATGGCGCGCTACGGGGATGAAAATAGCTGCTTCATCTCCTACGATAAGGCTCTCTGGTCTTTCCGGGTCACCGGGGGCGCCAATGAGCGTTCCAATCGGATGCTGGCGGAAGCCCTCGGGGCCAATGAACATGTTCCCGCCTTTCTGTTGCGGGAGCGTCCCATCCCCTTCAGGGCGCCGTCTTATTTATGGATTCGGGGACGAGAACGAGGCTGTCATCTATGCCTCGAATTCCCGCCAGGCCTGGGAGCAGACTCCCGGAGCGCTGGAATGGTTGTTGGGAATGCGTCCGGAATAATAAGCTGCTGACTGCTCCTCCCCCGAATCCTTGCTTTGTATTGCATATAAAAAAAGGCGAATGGAAACATATTCTTAAAGAACCTGACAAGGCTCAGGTTCTTTAATTTTCACCGTGGAGCTGGATGTCAATGAAAGCGATCATCATGGCCGGCGGCGCCGGTTCCCGCCTGCGCCCCCTCACCTGCGCCCGCCCCAAGCCGATGGTGCCGATCGTGAACCGCCCCTGCATGGAGCACATCGTCAATCTTCTACGCGATCAGGGCATCCGGGAAATTGGGGTTACCCTACAGTACCTGCCGGAAGAGATCCAGAACTATTTTGGCGACGGGCAGGATTTTGGGGTCAATCTCCGCTACTACACCGAGGACATTCCTCTAGGCACGGCAGGGAGCGTCAAGAATGCCGCCTCCTTCCTGGACGAGACCTTTATCGTGATCAGCGGCGACGCCGTCACCGATTGCAGTTTGCAGGAGGCGGTGGATTTTCATAAGGACAAAGGCGCCCTGGTCACGATCGTCCTGACCGAGTCACCTGTCCCCTGGAGTATGGCGTGGTGATCACCAACCAAAGAAGGGAAGATCACTCGCTTTCTGGAAAAACCGGGCTGGGGAGAGGTATTCAGCGACCAGGTGAACACCGGGATCTACATCCTGGAGCCGGAGGTCCTGGATTACATCGAGGCCGACCAAGCAAGTGGACTTTTCCAAGGATGTCTTCCCCACCTTGTTGTCCATGGGAAAGGATATGTATGCCGTTGTCATCGAGGGCCAGTATTGGTGTGACGTCGGCACCGTCGAGCAGTATGTTCAGGCGCACTTCGACATCCTGGAGGGGAGGGCCAAGGTGACCCTGACTGGGACTGAGAGCCGGCCCGGAGTCTGGCTGGGCGAACGGGTGGTTGTCGACCAGACCGCCCGGTTGACGCCTCCCGTCATCATCGGGGATGGATGTGCTATCGGACCCCGGGCGGAGATAGGCCCCGGGGCAGTCCTGGGTCGGGATGTCCGGGTGGGCAGGGGTGCTTCGGTCAAACGGAGCGTGATCTGGGACGGGGCGCTGATCGGTGAGGCTGCGGAACTGCGGGGGGCGGTAGTCGGGCTGCGCGGGCAGGTCAAGGCTGCCGCCTCCTGTTTTGAGGGCTCGGTGGTCGGCGACCGATCGGTGGTGGGGGAGAGGTGCGTGGTCAGGCCGGGGGTCAGAGATCTGGCCGGAGAAATGGGTGGAGAAGGGCACCCGGCTCAACGCCAGCCTGGTCTGGGGTCAGTCGGCCCGCCCGCGCTTCTTTGGTTCCAGGGGGATTGCCGGGGACCTGATCACCGAGATCAACCCGGAGATTGCTGTCCGGCTGGGGGCTGCTGTAGGTTCGGTGCAGGGTGGCCGCTTTTCCGTCTGCACCGATGGGCAACCCGTCTCGGGGATGATCAGGCACGCCCTGGCATCAGGCCTGATGGCGACCGGAGTCCAGGTAGTCGACTTCGGCAACCTGACACTGCCGGCCCACCGCTACGGAATCCGGGCGCTGCGCCTGGCAGGGGGGATCCACGTCTCTCGCCGCGGCCTCGAAAAGATGAGCCTGCGTTTCTTCAACGACAAGGGGATCGATTTTTCACGCAGCGAGCAGCGCAAGGTGGAGGGGATGCTCAGCCGGGAGGAGTACCGGTACGTGACCTGCGGGCAGATCGCCGGCGCCGAATATTATCCCGACGTCAACCGGGCTTACCTGAACTACCTGCTGGGATTCTTCGACCGACATACTACCAGGCGCGCCCGCCTGCAGGGTCGCCGTGAATTATGACCCGGAGCGCCTGGGCTGCCTGCTGCCTCCCCTGTTCGAGGCCCTGGGCTGCGAAATCTCCTTTGTGGATGACCGGCGACAGGCGCCGGCCTCCGGAGAGACGCTGACCTCCAGCGAGATGCTGACCGCCGCCGAACGGTTTGCAGCCCAGGTAAGGGAAAGGGGCGCCCAATCTGGGGGCGGTGATCGATCCCCAACGGGGAAGAACTGGTGCTGATCGACGACCAGGGTCGCCTGCTCGAGAATGACCGCCTGATGTCGCTGCTGGCCACTGATCACCCTGGACGGCAACCAGTCTGCCGCCCTGGCCCTGCCGGTGACCATGCCGGAGGCGGTGGTGGAGCATGCCCGCCGGCGAGGGGGCAGCGTGGTCCGCACCAAAAGCGCCCCCTGGGACCTGATGCAGGCGGCCATGAATGATCAGGTGGCCGGTTCGCAGCGGCGCTTCCCGCAGTTCTTCTTCTACGGCGATGCCCTGGCATCCCTGGGGATGATCATCGAGCACGTGGCCCGGGAGGGACGCCCGTTGTCCCAATTACTAGAGGAACTGCCCGGTTTTGCCACCGCCAGCCGGGAGGTGGAGGTGACCTGGGACGACAAGGGCAAGGTTTTGAGGAAATTGGCGGAGGACGCCGGCGCCTCCCAGGCGGAGATGCCTGAGGGGATCAGGCTGCGCCATCCCGACGGCTGGGCGCTGGTGTTGCCGGATGCCGACGAGCCGCTCTGCCGGGTGTTCGCCGAATCCTTCAACCAGGAGACTGCCGAGTCCCTGACCGACATGTACGTGAAGAAGATCCAGGATATCTGCGGGCCGGACACGGGCAAGGCGGCGGATTGAGCAAACAACGGGCTGCGAGGCTAGCGGTGAGGTATGCCTGCACCGGCAAGCAGCAAACATGTAATGAGCAGAGGCGGCCTCGGAGTATCAACTCCGGGCCGCCTCTTTACACTGTTTTTCTCCTCATCTCTTAGCGGATCAGTCTGCAAAAGAACCGTTCCCTTAACCTTTTTATTCCCACTTCTCACTTCTCAATTAGGCGGGCACGCGCTGGGCGAGGGTACCGGGGAGTTCTCCCAGGTGGCGGCTCTGGTAGACCTGGTAGTCGATCTCCGGGAACAGGTTGTCCTGTTGCTCCAGCCAACTGAGCCAGCCCACGTCCATCCGGTTGTACCTGATCTCCTCGTAGAGCCTGGTGAAGTTGGAGACGTGAGTCTCGAAGCGTAGTTTGGCGTAATCCACCATGGTGCCAGCTTTCATGATGAACGGCCAATCGCTGCTCTGGGCGAGCAACAACTCCCGGGCTGCCTGGTTGAGGGCGCGCTGCAGGTCGCCTTCCGCTCCGGGGAAGCTGTTCGCCAACTCCACCATCCGCTCGGCCGCCTTGTGCAGATGCCGCCAGATCCAGTCGTTGGCGCCGTTGAGCCAGACCTCGTGGTAACCCTTGTAACCCCAACTGGATTCTGAGGGGACGGAGACCTGGTTGCAGGGGTAGATCCCCAGGTATTCACCCGGGGTGATCATGGCAAAGGTTCTCTGATCGAAATAGACCTTGCGGCACAGGAAATCCAACCACTGCGGCCCCTCGAACCACCAGTGCCCGAACAACTCTGTATCATATGGCGCCACCACCACCGGCTGACGGTCGAAGATGGCGGCCAGCCACTCGATCTGTTTCTGCCGGTTGAACATGAAGTTGCCAGCGTGCAGGGCAGCCTTCTCCATGGCGTAATGCCTGACGTAGGGCTCTTTGTAGTCCGACAGCCCGGTGATCCGGTGATACTTGAAGCCCGAGTGTGGGACCTGATCCAGCTCTCGGGCAGGTAGCGCCCGATATAGCCCAGATCCAAGTCGATAGCCGATGTCCCGGTAGAAGTCCCGGTAGTCGAAATCGCCCGGGTAGCCCTCCTTGGCGCTCCACACCTGCTTGGATGATTCCATGTCCCTGCCGAAGGCGGCGACTCCTGACGGTGTATAGATAGGCGCAAAATAGCCGTATTTGGGGCGCGGGGAGGCGTGCAGCAAACCGTGGCTCTCCACCATGAAGTACTTGATGCCGAACTTTTTGAGGATCCGGTCATCCCCGGGGTGGTAGCCGCATTCCGGCAGCCAGAACCCTGACGGGGGCCGGCCAAAGTTGCGCTCGTAGTATTGCGCTGCCACCGCCACCTGGGCGTAGACCGCCTCCCGCTGCACGCCCAGCAGCGGGAAATAGCCGTGGGTTGCCCCGGTAGTGATGATCTCCACCTTTCCGGAATCCTGGATCCGCTTGAAAGCGCCGGTCAGGTCCCAGTGATACTTTTCCGTGAACAGGTAGCGCGCCCGGGAGAAGAGGTCCCGGTACAGCAGGGCGGTGGCCTGGAATTCCGGCTGGTACCTGGTGCGTTCGACCTCCCGCTCCGCCAGTTCGTTAAGCATATCCAGGTGGCGCACGTAGCGCTGCCTCAGCAGGTCGTCATTGAACATGGCGATCAGGGTGGGGGAGAGGGTGAAGGTGATGCGAAAGTCCACGCCGTCTTCCAGCAGTCTTTCAAAAACCCACAGCAACGGCAGGTAGCTTTCGGTGACTGCCTCGTGAAACCACTTCTCTTCCAGGAAGTGTTCGTGCTCCGGGTGGCGCACGTAGGGTAAATGAGCGTGTAAGACCATTGCAAGGTAACCCTTGGTCATCTAAGAAACCAATCCTTTCTGAAATGACTCACTCCTGACTCCTGAGTACCGTTTTTATTGCCACTTCATTGGCGAACTGATCTCGCCGCCCGGTCCGCCGGGTCCCATCAATCCGGGTGAACTGATATATTCGCCGGGCCGCCATTAGCCCCGGCGAACTCGGCCCGGGGTAGATGCCGCCAATCCGCTGGTAGAGCCGGGCGGCGTATTCCGGGAGCAGCAGCCATTCCTCGTCGATCACTTCGGACAACTGGTCCCGGGGGGTGCTCACGAAGTTGGACCGAGCCAGAAAGATGTAGGATCCGTCCGGGCGGACCCGGCCAAGCTCGATGCAGAAGGTCCTGTTTGGCTGACCGGTACAGATGTACCAGTTATTGGCGTAATCGTTGACGGCGATCTCCGCATAATGCCTACCGTCAAAAAAATAGAGGTTGGTGGCGTCGTAGACCCGCAGCACCGGCCAGGACTCTCCCCACGCCTGGGGGCCATAGCGTTGGGTAACCTCCTCCAGCTTGGCCTCGCTGATCTCCCAGTAGGCAAACAGCCAGTACGGGTCCCGCACTAAGACGGCGATCTTGCACTCGCCGTATGACCAGGGGATCGGAGGGGTGGTTGCCGGCCTGTGTTCTACGGACGGAAACCCCATGGCAATCTCCATTTGAGAGGCGAGAGGTGAGAGGCGAGCAGAAACAGAATGAGTTATGGAACCGTCCCGCGACTCACTCACTGGAATGCCCAAACTCAGGGAGAATCGCCTCCCCGTTTCCGGGTATGGGCGTTTCAAAAATGAAAACTGCTTTCTGAACATTAAAACGTAGCCTCCTGCTCCTAAAATTGCCAGTACCACAACAATTGCCGTCAACAACAGCAGGTCGATCGCGGCCATGATACGGCTCCCTCCCTTCGGGTGCCCTGTCCATTGCTACTTGAGGATTATTTTCAGTACTGACCGGAAAGATTAATTACAGGCGAATGCCTGACACTTGTTTATTATGTCCAAAGCCAAGTTTGATTATTTCACAAGTATTTGACAGATGACTACCCGCTCTAATGCCCCCGCTTCTCTGAAGCGGTAGGATAAGAGCGGCTACGTCACTGCATTAACGATTTCTAAGCTTCAGTGGGGGAAGGCAAGCATCCACTGAAGCAAAGAACTCGTTGAACCTGACGGGAGCATTTGCGATGCCAAGGGATCTGGTCTTGGGCAACGGCAACGTCCTGGTCAATTTTGATCATGGCATGAACATGCGGGACTTTTTTTATCCGGCGGTGGGGATGGACAATCACGTCGCCGGGCATCGCTGCGGCATTGGCTTCTGGGCGGACGGGCGTTTCTCCTGGATGGACGAAGCGGCATGGGAGAAGAGTCTCGGCTACCAGGAGGACACCCTGGTGACCCTGGTCCAGGTCCGGAATCCGGCCATGGGATTGACCGTGCGGTTGCAAGATGCGGTGCACTACCGGCACGATCTTTTTTTACGTTGCCTACGGGTAACGAACCTGGAAAACAGACCACGGACAATCCGCGTTTTTTTCAATCACGATTTTGACCTGAACGGTTTCGACGTTGGGGATACCGCCCTGTACGATCCCGCCCTGCACGTCATCTACCACTATAAGCGCAAGACATACTTCCTGATCAACGGGCTGGCCCAGGGTCAGGGGATCTTCCAGTACGCCACCGGGCTGAAGCGCTTCGGTTCTGCCGAGGGAACCTGGCGGGATGCCGAGGATGGGTGGCTGGAGGGCAATCCGATTGCACACGGTTCCGTGGACAGCTCTATCAGCTTAGAACTGCGCCTGGAGTCGGGGGCCGGGGACGACCTCTGGTACTGGATCGCCATGGGCGAGAACTTTCAAGAGGTACGGAGCCTCAACTACCTGGTGCTCGACCGGGGGCCGGCAGCACTCCTGGAGGAGACGGCCAGTTTCTGGCGAGGCTGGGTAAACAAGCAAGACTGGGATTTTGCCGACCTGCCGGTCAAGGTCAGCAGTCTGTTCAAGCGCAGCCTGCTGGTGGTGCGTACCCAGTGCGACAACCGGGGGGCGATCCTGGCGGCCAACGACACCGACATCCTGATGACGGCCCGCGATCATTACAGTTACATGTGGACGCGGGACGGGGCGCTGATTGCCGTTGGCCTGGACCGGGCGGGATACCCGGAGATCCCGCTGCAGTTCTTCGGGATCTGTGCACGGATCCTGTCCGAGGGAGGTTATTACCTGCACAAATACAATACCGACGGCACTCCGGGCTCCAGTTGGCTTCCCTGGGTACGGAACGGCGCCCCGCAGTTGCCGATCCAGGAAGACGAGACAGCCCTGGTAATCTACGCTATGTGGCGCCACTATGCTCTCTACCGGGACTACGCCCAAATGGAAGTCTTCTACCATGATCTGATCCAGCGGGCGGCCGATTTCCTGGAGCGTTACCGTCACCCGGTATGGAAGCTGCCGCTGGAGAGCTATGACCTCTGGGAGGAGCGTCGTGAGGTCACGAGTTTCACCTCCGCGGCGGTATGCGCCGGTCTGACGGCGGCGGCCAATTTCGCGGACCTGTTCGGCGATCGCCGCTCCGGCCCTGTCTACCGCCGGGCGGCCCAGGAAGTGTGCCACGGCCTGGAGCAGTACCTGTACAGCAGCAGCCTGGGACGGTTCCTGCGCGGTGTCTATCTCCAGGGGGACGACCTGGTCCCGGACCAGACTCTGGATGCCAGCCTGTATGGCCTGTTTGCTTTTGGGGTACTCCCCGCGGACGACCCCAGGGTGGCGCAAACCATGAAGGCGGTGCAGGAAGGCCTTTGGGTCAGGACCAGGGTGGGCGGACTGGCCCGCTATACCGGGGACTGGTATTTTCGCACGAGCGAGGATGTGAAGAAAGTGCCCGGCAACCCCTGGTTTCTGACCACTATCTGGCTCGGCGAATGGTACACCGCCAGGGCCCGCACCCGGAAGGACCTTGGCTGTGCCCGCCGCATCCTGGAGTGGGTAGCGGACTACCAGATGGAGAGCGGCGTCCTTTCCGAGCAGATCCATCCTTGCACCGGGAAGCCTCTCTCGGTGGCTCCGCTGACCTGGTCTCACGGGGCTTATATCCTCGCCGTCGTCAACTACCTTGAAAAGTTCCGCGCCCTGGCTTAGATTAGAGCCGGCGGCGGGGGACCTCAGCGAAGTTAAATAGATTAAAGAGAGATAATCCTAGAGAAATAATGCCAACGCAGAAGAAATACCAATATATTCATATGGGGACAGATTTCAGGAGCTACAGCATCAAGACGGCATTGGACGTGCTGGCATTCTTGTGGTAGAATTAACTAGGATTTGAAAAAAGAGGACTCTTAACCTAAATATATTAACAATTTAGCCCTCCAACATTCTCTTGTAAAATTGGAAAATATCTCTATAATACATCGTGCATCGTTTTGGAAACCTATTGACGGATGTTGGGTGTTAATAGAGGTTCGCCCTTAAGAGCAATACCTTCGTGAGGTGCGTAATGTCTTGTGAGGTGCCTGAAGGAGGATGTGTAAGGGATGTTTGTTGTAAACTTGGGGACATACCCTCCAAAAGAGTGTGGAATTGCCACGTTTTCCAAGGACCTGAGGGACAACCTGGCCAGGACCGGAGTCGGTGTCAAGATCGCTGCTGTTTCGGACACGGAGTACACCTATGAATATCCTGACGAGGTAGTGTACGAGATCCGGCAGGAGATAAAGAAAGACTACGCCCGGATTGCCGGGCAGATCAACCGGTCTGCGGACGTTGACCTGGTGATCGTCCAGCACGAGTATGGGATCTTCGGAGGAGCCGATGGCGCCTATGTGCTGGACTTTACCAGCAGCCTGGAAAAACCCTACATGCTGGTTGCCCACACGATTCTCCCCTGCCCGTCACACAGTCAAAAGGTGATCCTGGAACACCTAGCCGATGGAGCGGCGGTGGTTATGTCCATGACCAAGCGCTCGGCGCGCCTGCTGGAAGTTGTCTATGCGGTCCCGCCGGAGAAAATCTGCATTGTGCACCATGGGGTTCCTGTCTTTCAGGCGAAGGACCGGGAGCGGCTCAAGCAGCAATACGGCTATGCCGGGCGACAGGTGATCACCACCTTTGGGCTGATTGGCCCGGGCAAGGGCCTGGAGATCGGCATCCGGGCGCTGCAGGAAGTAGTGGCCAGGCATCCGGATGTCCTCTACCTGATCGCCGGCAAGACCCATCCGATGCTGCTCAGGAGAGAGGGCGAACGCTACCGGGAGATGCTGAACGGGCTGATCGCCCAATCTGGAGTTGGGCGATCATGTAAAATTTATCAATCATTACATGGACCATGGGGAACTGGGCGACTATCTGTACATGACCGATATCTACCTCAGTCCCTATCCCAACCGCGACCAGGCTGTCAGCGGTACGCTGGCCTTCGCCCTCGGGTGTGGGCGGGCGGTAGTCTCCACTCCCTACGAATATGCGCTGGCAATGCTGGCCGAGGAGCAGCGCGGGCTGATCGCCGCCGATGCCACTCCGGAAAACATCGCCATCCTGCTCGACCGGGTGCTGTCCAACCCGGTGCTCAAGGCGCACCTGGAGCGGAAGACCGCCCGGCTGGGAAAGACTATTACCTGGCCTTACGTGGCCGCGCAGTATGCGAACCTGGCCACGAGAATTGCCAATTTGAGAATTGCCGGCGTACCCTCATAAAAAAGCGCTGAGTACTGAGTACTGAATACTGAATCTGAAAATGTTCTGACTACTGGATTCTGAATACTTGAGTCTTTTATCTGACGCCTGACGTCCGACGTCTGGCGTCTGAAATAGGAGGGATAGCGCTGTGGCTGTTGATTACCAGCACCTGAGGCGCCTGACCGATGATGGCGGCATGCTCCAGTTTTCCAGGCTGCAGGTCCCGGACCCCGAGAGCGGTTATACCGTGGATGATAATGCCCGGGCGCTGTTGGTGGCCCTGAATATGAAGGGAGACGAGCGCCGGGAGTTGGCGGGCGTCTATATCCGTTTTCTTGATGCCGCCCAACGTGCCGATGGCGGATGGTGCAACTGGAAGGTGAACGGTTGCTTTGTGACCACCATCGACTCCGACGACAGCCAGGGCCGGGCGTTTCTGTCCTGCTGCGCGGCCTCGCTGTGTGAACTGGATGACGTCAGGGAAGCGGGGCGGAGGATGGCGCTGCGGGCGCTGCCGGCCCTGGTCGGGCTGAAATCGCCCCGGACTGTGGCCTATGCCCTGCTGGGGATTTGCCTGAACCCGGCCCTGGATAACCGGAGGAGCGGGGCGCTGGCAGGCGTCGCCCGGGATCTTTGCCACCTACCTGGTCCGCCTCTATGACCTGTCCAGACACCCGGGCTGGCAGTGGTTTGAGGATGTCCTGGCTTACTGCAACGGCATCCTCCCGCATGCCCTGTTTGCGTACTACTCCTTCACCCAGGACCGGAAAGCCCTGCGGGTGGCCCGGGACACCCTGGGCTTTTTGACTGATGCCTTGTTTGCCAGGGGCTATCTGAGCATTGTCGGGAACCGGGGCTGGTGGCGCCGGGGTGAAGAAATGGCCTGCTTTGACCAGCAGCCGGTTGATGCCTGCTCCATGGCCATGGCCTATACCAGGGCTTTTCAGGTGACCGGAGACAGCCAGTACCGGTCGCTGGCCGAGCTCTCCTATGACTGGTACCGGGGCGCCAACATCAACCGGGTCAGTCTTTACGATCCCGCCAGCGGTGGTTGTTACGATGCCCTGGTCCCGGATGGGGTCAACCTCAACCAGGGGGCCGAGTCCGTGCTGTCATTGCTGCTGTCCCAACAGGCAATCAGGGGAATGGCCTGGAGCAGGGCAGGATGACTCGAAGTTCAAGGTTCGAAGTTCGAGGTTCGCGGGGGAAAAACTCGAAAGGGAATGCCGAAGTGGGGACGAATGAATCACGGCAGTTTGTGTTGGGTGTCAATTACTGGCCGGCGGCCAAGGCCATGTACTGGTGGCAGGATTTCGACGTTGCGGAAGTAGAAGCGGATTTCGGCAAGATGGCGGCCAGCGGGCTGGGAACGGCGAGGATCTTCCTGCTCTGGGAGGACTTCCAGCCTTCTCCGTCCAGGATATCCAGCGCCGCCCTGTGTCACCTGGTGCGCCTTGCGGATATCGCTGCAGACTGCGGCGTTTTTATTATGCCCACCTTTTTCTGCGGGCACATGAGCGGCGTCAACTGGCTGCCCGGTTGGATGCTGGCGCCCGCGCCCAGAGGCGGTGCTGTGTCGGGGTACCCGCTGCAGCGGGTCGGACACGGCGCGGGAGCCGGGCGTTTTCCGGTGTGGTCGGGCGGACGCCGGTTGACTGCCGGCATCCGCAACTGGTACCGCGACCGGGATGTAATCAGCGCCCAACGGTTGCAGTGCCGGGAGGTGGCCCGCGCCCTGGCCGGCCATCCTGCGTTGTGGGCGTATGACCTGGGCAACGAGTCTTCCAATTGCGTGCTCCCCCCGGACCGGAGCGCTGCCAGGGAGTGGCTGGAGGTCATGGTGGGCGAGATCAAGCAGATCAGCGGCGATTGCCGGGTAACCCTGGGCATGCACGCCGAAGACCTGGAGGATGACCGGCGTTTGTGGCCCCAGGACGCGGCCGCCTGGTGCGATTGGCTGTGCATGCACGGCTATCCCTTTTACCTGTCATGGGCAAGCGGCCTTGATGCGCGGGTGCTCCCCTTTCTGGGCGTGTTGACCCGGTGGCTGGGAGGCAAACCGGTGCTGTTCGAGGAATTCGGGGCGCCCAGCCGCCCGGTGCTAACACCGTACCCCGGAGAAGAGGGCCTGGCCGGAGACAGAACTCCTCTCTGGCCGGAAGACAGCGTGGCCGGCTATTACCGGCAGGCCCTGGACCTGCTCTACCGGGCGGGAATGTCCGGCGCCATGGCCTGGTGCTATGGCGATTATCATCCCGGCCTGTGGGGTCGCCCTCCTCTGGAAGAGAATCCCCATGAGAGGCACTTCGGTCTGTTCAGGCACGATGGGTCTCCCAAGCCTGTGGTGGATGTTGTTCGTCGAGTTTGCCAGTCGCCTGGCTGCAGGCGAGAGGCCAAAGATGGATATGGATGCAGACGCCTGGCTCGAGGGTGAGGACCGGGAGCGCTATTACGATAACCCTCGGGTAGAACTGCCCAGGCTTTACGAAAAATACAAAAGTAAGTACTCAGGAGTCAGGAGTCAGGAGTCAGAATAAGAGAAAGCAGCGAATATTGCGGAAGGTTTCCGTAAAGAATGCAGGTATTACATTCTGAATACCTGCAATTTAGTGGTTGGAGGTTGAACCGTGAAAATTGCCCTGCTGTCACCAATCGCCTGGAGGACGCCCCCCAGGCATTATGGTCCATGGGAGCAGGTGGTCTCCCTGCTCTGCGAAGGTCTGGTGGACCAGGGGATTGAGGTGACCCTGTTTGCCACCGGTGATTCCGTCACCCGGGGGAAGTTGGATTTTGTCTGCCCCAGGCCGTATGAGGAGGACCCGGAGATCGACCCCAAGGTCTGGGAGTGCCTGCATATCGCCCGCCTCTTCGAGCGGGCGGCGGAGTTCGACCTGATCCACAACCACTATGATTTTCTGCCTCTGACTTACAGCCGCCTGGTACGCACGCCGGTGGTCACCACCATTCACGGCTTCTCCTCACCGAAGATCTTGCCGGTTTACCAGGAATACGCCGGGACGAATCACTATGTTTCCATCAGCAATGCCGACCGTCATCCGTCCCTTGATTATATTGCCACCGTCTATCACGGGATCGACCTGGAAGCATTTCCGTTTGTCGCTGCGCCCGGCAGTTACCTGCTCTATTTCGGGCGCATCCATCCGGACAAGGGGACGGCAGAGGCGATCGCCATCGCCCGCATTTTTGGGATGCCCCTGGTGATCGCCGGAATTGTGCAGGACCAGCGTTATTTTGAGTCAGAGGTGACGCCGCAGTTGGAGCGGGACCGGGTGGATACATCGGCCCGGTGGGGCCCGACCGGCGGGGCGGTCTGCTGGGTCACGCCTATGCCCTGCTGCACCCGATCAGCTTTGCAGAGCCCTTCGGCTTGAGCGTGGTGGAGGCCATGGCGTGCGGCACCCCGGTGGTGGCTTTCAGCCGGGGTGCCATGCCGGAGACCGTCAGGCACGGGTCAACCGGCTTCCTGGTCAACAGCGTGGTGGAGGCGGCAGCCGCCCTGGAGCAGGTGTCCACCCTTGACCGGCAAGCCTGCCGCCGCTGGGTGGAGCAGCGTTTCAGCCGGGAGCGGATGGTACAGGACTACCTGGCAGTGTACAGGCAGGTCCTGAAACGTTCACGTGAACTCACTCCTGTTGCCTGATCGCTTCCGGGATCAGGTCGCCGACCCTGGCGGTGGCCAGGCAGATGCAGGTGTCGGCGGCGCCATAGTAGACCAGGATCTCGTCATCGGCGTCCAGCACCGTTTTATCCTTGACCGGCACCGCCCCGCAGCTGAAGACCACCCTGTGCACCCAGCAAGTATCGTCACCGATCTCGCATGCGGTCTCCGGGGAGAGAACCGGGTTGGGGGAGCGGTAGAGCAGGCGCTCCGGGTTGTCCAGGTCGGTGAGGATCACGCCCAGGCGGTAGACCCGGTCGCGGTCAACACCGTGATAGATCAGGAGCCAGCCGTACCTGGTCTTGATCGGTGGGGATCCCGCCCCGATCTTCAGGGAGTCCCACATCCTGCCGGAGCGCGGCCCCAGGATGATGGAGTGCTTCTCCTTGGGAGCGGGAAACTCCAGCCTATCCAGGTGGGAAACCCAGATGCTGGGCTCGATCCGGTGGTAGATCACATACTTGCCGTCGATCTTCTCCGGGAAGAGGACGGCATCCTTATCCCAGATATCCCGAAAGGCGAAGCCCATGCGCTCCCAACGGTCCCACCGGCGGTTCAGAAAATCGTCGATGGTGATCGCGGCGGCGGAGATCTGGGCGATCGCCCCGTCGTAGGCTGTATAGAGCATGTAGATCTTGTCCTCGATGATTACCGCCCGGGGGTCCTCCACGCCTTTCTTATCCTTCTCGTCCAAGGGAGTGAAGACCGGCTCCGGCAGCCTCTCCAGCACATGGTAGCCGTCGGTGATCGCCAGGCCGATACGCGATATCTCGTCGTCCCCGAACGCCCGGTAGAGGATGTAGACCCGGTCCCGGATGCGGATCGCCGCCGCATTCAGAACGTACTTGCTTTCCCAGTAGTGTTCCTTGATCGGGCACAGGATCGGGTTGTCCGGATACCGCTCCAACTGTTTGGCCGGTGGATAGTCCATGGCCTCCTGCGCCACCACATTGACGTCCTTATGCCTGATCCCCAGCAGTACGTCCAACAGGTTTTCGCTCGCCCGCCCATCGCCGATGAACTGGGTCACCGTGCGCATGATCTCCCCGGGGTCGTATCCCAACTCGGTGTAGATCTCCTCCAGGAAGTCGTGGTTGAACCACTTCTCTTCCACGTGGCTGGACAACGGAGTGGGGATGCCCCGCCCGCCCTTGTAGCTGAAGCTCGCCCAGCTCCAGGCGGAGCAGGGGATGAAGGTGCCGTCCGCCAGGACCTGGCTGAGGCCGTAGCCATCGCACATCATCTCCAGCAGCCTGGGCACCTGAGATGGATGCGAGAGGGAAGGCGTGCTCCGTCGGCTGGCGGCGCACCTGCTCGCCTCTCAACTGGCTGGCTGTGTTGCGGAACTGGCTGACCAGGGCGAGGTGGTGGAAGTTCTCGAAGAGGTTGTGCGCGGAGAAGGTGGTGGTCTCGTAGCGCCCGACCAGCGAATTGCGGATCTTGAAGCCCAGGTTCTTGCGCTCCCGGGCATAGGTCCGCAGCAGGGAGGAAGTAGTTCCTGGCGATCATGATATGCCGCCCGATAAACAGGACAAAGCGCAGCTTCGGGTAGTCCCCGCCCATCCCCTTGACGAGCGGCCTGATCACGATCCGGGCGGTGAGCTTGTTCAGATCGGAGATCGTGGCTAACTGAACGATGCCGCCCAGCTCGTCGGGGCCAAGGATGATCGGCCGGATCTCCACCTCGCCCAAATTTTCGGGCTTGACGCTGTCCAGGATCCAGAACAGGAGGCCATCAGCCCACTTCCGGTTCTCGACCAGATTGGCCAGGGTGATGGCGTCCCGGACGTTCATCTTTTCCATGAGCACCCGCGCGGTGTTGCTGCCGGTCGGGATCATCAGGTTCAGCGGGGGGTAACGCAGAAATGCTTCTTGCAGAAGCTCGTCTTGAATGTAGAACATCATCCGTGACGGAAGCAACTGGAACAGGCTGTCGACTATCTGCCTGGTTCCCTCGACGGTGAACGGGTCGCCGGGCAGCAGCCGGTCCATGGCCTGCTCCAACTCCTCCATGAAATCTTGGAGGCGCCCGGCCACGGCCCGGGAATCGCTGTTTTCAGGCACCCCCAGGCTGTTGTAGATGAAGCTGTTGAAGGCTTCCTGGTACTTGGACTGCAGGCGGTTGAACATGCCCTCGCTCCAGACGACCCGGCCTCCCCGCCCCTCGAGTTCTTTGGGCAGGGCGATGGGAACACCTGGAATAAACTCCAGGTAGTGCTCCGGGACGAGTGGCGGTTTTAGCTCCAGGGCCTTCTGCCCCCACACTTTAATGAAATCATCCCTCAGTAGCAGGAAGGAATTGCGCTGCTGCTCGTTGGAGGTGACGACCTCGCTGTCGGATAGGTACCGGGCATTGATGCCGGCGACGCTCTTCAGGTCCTCCTGCAGGGCATGGGTCTGTTCCAGCAGGCTGGCCAGTCTGCCGTGAAAGGCGCAGGCCAGGGCATTCATCGCATCATCGCTGTTGACGTCGTAGATGAAGCAATAGTGGAACAGGAACCAGTAAACAATGTGTGCCCATATCTGGCTGCCGAAGTGGAGTTCCCTGGCGGCGCCGATCCGCTCGAGGTCGGCAGAGAGGATGTCCGGCAGGACTGCCTTGAAGACGGTCTTGTATTGAGTCAGGCCGCGCTTGAAAAACATGGAGATGCTATAGGTAGAGAATTTAGACTCGTAGAGGGCGTCTTGATGCCTGTTCCCATAGAGGTCAGGGGACCTGCGGATGAATTTGCCTGTCAGCCAGAAGTCCTCGTCCCGCTTGATACATTCAAACATGGCCTTGGCCAGGACCTTGAAAACATAGGTCAATTTCTCGAGGTTGATGCTCTCCAGCTTGGCGCCGAGTTCTACCTCGCAGATCTTCTTGTTCCAGCAGATCGCCCTGGTGATCAGCCAGGGGTCGATCCCGTAATCCAAGGCCACCTCGCCCCAGAATTTGATCTCGGCGACGAGGTCCTTCACGGTATCGTTGGCGATGGCGTAGACGCCGCTGAGGGCGCTGTGCACCTTGTATCCGTAGAAAACCTCCAGCAGCGGCGCCACCAGCAGGCTGTTCAGGTAGTCCTCGAAGTAGTTCTTCTGGATGTTGGTGATCACGAAGTCGTACTCGTTCCTGATCGGTTCCAGGATACGCCCGACCCAGTCCGGCTGTAGCCCGTAGCCTGGCTCGGGAACCAGGTCGGCGGTGAAGAGCAGGACGTCGGCCTCCAACTGGTCGGCTATCTCCAGGATCGCCCGGATGCTGGCGCCTCTGCCGTTGCTGCCGGGCAGCATCAGAAACTCCAGGTGCGGTATCTGGAGGTCAACCTCGGCCACTGCCTCCAGGGCCTCGGCTCCCCTGGGATCGCCTGCGCAGACGATCAGGGTGTTGCCCTGCAGCTTGACATTGGCCAGCCCCTCTGCGATCACCGACAGCATTTCGGGAAGAGTGTCCTTCTCGTTATAGAAGGGTATCCCCACCACCAGGTTGATGTCGGACAGTCCCCTGGCCTTGTCCAGGGCTGCGGCGATGCTCTGGTCGAAAGTGGTGTCGATGTCTACTGTTCCCAATCAAAATCACCTACTTCAGGGTACTGGAGCATTGCCTGTTTCATAATGCCGCAGATCTGTTCCAGGCCTGTGGGTGTTTTGGCCTCACACCTGGCTACCAGCACCGGCTGGGTGTTTGATGCCCGGACCAGGCCCCACCCGTCGGGGAAGAGCACCCTGGCCCCGTCCACGTCGACCACCTGGAAGCTGCGGCGGAAGTGGTCCACCAGTTTGGCGACGATGTCGAACTTGAACCGGTCGGCGCAGGGGACCCTGGTTTCTGCCGTGGCGTAGTACTTGGGGATGTGGGCCAGGAGTTCGGAGAGGGTTTGCGGAGTGTGGGAGAGGATCCGGAGCAGCCGGCCGGCGGCATAGAAGGCGTCGTCATAGCCATAGTACTCGTCGGCGAAAAACATGTGCCCGGACATCTCCCCGGTGAAAACCGCTCCGGTCTCCCTCATCTTGGCCTTGATCAGGGAGTGGCCCGTCTTGTAAAACAGCGGGCGGCCTCCCAGGCGCTTCACCTCGTCCACCAGGGCCTGGGAGCACTTCACCTCGATGATCGCCAGGGAGTGGGGGTAGCGCTCCAGGATCTCACGCCAGTAAAGGCACATCAGCTTGTCACCCCAGATCACCTGCCCCAGTTCATCGACCACGCCGATCCGGTCGGCATCCCCGTCGTAGGCGATGCCCAGGTCAGCGCCCTGCTGCTGCACCGTTCGGCGGAGGTCTGCCAGGTTGGCCGTTTTGACCGGGTCCGGGTGGTGGTGCGGGAAGCAGCCGTCCGAGTCGCAATAGAGCGGCAGCGCCTCGCAGCCCCAGGCCTTCAGGATCTCTTCCGCAAACAGGGAGGCGGTGCCGTTGCCGCTGTCCACCGCCACCCGCAAGCGGCGGGGGCCCAAAGCAATCTTTTCCTTTAACATTGCCAGGTAGGCCTCGGTTATGCTGTCTGACCGGCGGCTCCCGCTGCCGGAGGCGAACCTGCCGCCGGCGATTATCTCCCTGAGCCGCAGGATCTCGTCCCCGTAGATGGTGCCCTCACCGCAGGCCAGCTTGAGGCCGTTCTCTTCAGGAGGGTTGTGGCTGCCGGTGATCATCACCCCGCCGTCGATCTGGAAATAAACCCTGGCGTAGTAGAGCATCGGTGTTACCACCAGCCCGAGGTCGATGACATGACAGCCGCTGGCCATCAGGCCACTCACCAGGGCGTCGCGCAGCCTTTCGGAACTGAGACGGTTATCGCGTCCGACCAGCACCTGGTCTGAACCGTGCTCCCGGACGTAGGTCCCAAAGGCCTGCCCGATCAGAGTTACCGTCTCGTCGGTGAGGTCCTGTTCGGCATCGCCGCGGATGTCATACTGCCGGAAGATCAGGGGGTTGACACTCAACTATAATACCTCCTTGTAGCCCTGCTCCTGTAGGGCGCTGATCACTTTCTTGATATCCTGGGCATGTTCCTTGTGGCAGATCAGGATGCTGTCCCGGCCTTCCACCACGATCAGGTCGGACACACCCAGGGTGGCCACGACCTTGCCGGAGGAGAGCACCAGGGTGTTGTCGGTGTCGACCATGACCCCCCTGCCCTCCAGGCAGTTTCCCTGTTCGTCCTTTTCCTTGTACGACTCCAGGGCTGTCCAGGAGCCGACGTCGTCCCAGCCGAAATCCCCGGGCAGCACCAGCACGTTGCCTGCCTTTTCCATCACTCCGTAATCGATAGAGATCTTTGGCAGACCGGTGAAGACATCCAGCAGCGTCGACTCGTAGCGTTCAGTGCCAAAAGCGCTGTCGATCTGCTGAAGGCCGGCGTGAAGGTGTGGCAGGTGCTGTCCGATCAGACGCAGGATCAGGTCGGCCCGCCAGACAAAGATGCCGCTGTTCCAGTAGTAGTTGCCGCTGGCCAGGTATTCCAGGGCGGTGCGGTAGTCGGGTTTTTCTGTAAACCTGTCGACCGCGTATATAGGTATGGGGACATTCCCACGAGGGGGTGTGTCCCCGATGGGTTGCCTGCAATGGTATCGCGCAGTCGTCCGTGGGCGATGTAGCCGAAACCTGTCTCCGGGCGGCTCGGGGTGATGCCCAGGGTAACCAGGTGCTCTCCGGGCGCGGCGGCGGCCACGGCGCTCTCCAGGACCTTGCAGAAATGCTCCTCGTCTGCGATGTAGTGGTCGGCGGGCAGGACGATCATCACCCCGGCGGGGTCGCTCCGGGATACCACTGTCGCCGATAGCCCGATTGCCGCCGCCGTATCCCTGCCGACTGGCTCCAGGATGATGTTCTTCTGGGGCACTGCGGGAACCTGATCGCGCACCAGGTCATAGTATACCTGACCGGTGACGATAAAAATCTGCTCCGGCTCGACCAGCGCCTTGAGCCGGTCCACCGTTTTCTGCAGCATTGTCCGGTCACCGACCAGGCGGAGGAATTGCTTGGGGAGTTCCTGGCGGCTCTTCGGCCAGAACCTCTCACCGCGGCCGCCGGCCATGATCACTGCGTAGGGCATTGGGTTTTCTCCTTTCAAAGGCATTGACCACAGATGACTACCCGCTCTAATGCCCCCGCTTCTGAAGCGGGGGGATAATAGCGGCTACGTCACTGTATTAACTAGTTCTAAGCTTCAGTGGGGAAGACAATCCCCACTGAAGCTTAGAACTAGTTAAATGGTATGAAGGTTTTCCCGTGTATATCCACGCATATCTTACCACAATCTCAACGGTATATGGAGGAAAGCAGGAAGCCGGCGCCGAATTATTCAACTGGCTCGATCGATAGGGAACATTCCGGGAAGGATCCTGTGAACATGCGCCTGCTCTTTTTTACCGATGACCACAAACGGGGGACGACTCCCGCCAACCGGAAGGACAACTTTCCCGCCACTCTGGCTGCCAAGCTGCGGGAGGTGGTGGCCATCGCCAGGGAGCGGGAGGTGGACTACATCCTGCACGGGGGCGATTTCTACGACGTGCCGGCGCCGGCCATCAGCGTCTGCGGCGAGTTTCTGGCGATCTACCAGCAATTTCCGGCCCCGGTCTACATCATTGCCGGCAACCACGACCTGTTCGGGAATAATGAGGAGACGCTGCCCCGGACGATGCTCGGCCTGGCGGCCCGGTTGGGAATCGTCCGGATGCTCGGCCGGGAGCCGGTTTACCTGGAAAAGAACGGCCTCCGGCTGCAACTCACGGGGCAGGGCTACCACTTCGAGATGGACCGCCGCGATCCCCAGGAGGATTACGTGGTGACGAAGAAGGATTGCGACTACGCCATTCACATGGTGCACGGCATGCTGCTTGACCGGGCGACCTTTCCCGGGGCTCTTCTACACCCTGGTCGAGCAGATCTGGGAGACCGGGGCGGACTTCACCCTGGCTGGACACAACCACCTTGGTTTCCCGGATGTAGAGCGGGACGGCAGACGCTTCCTCAACCCCGGCGCCCTGGCGCGCCTCTCCAACCACCCCCTGGAGATGCGGCGCCCGGTCCAGGTGATCTACATCGATCTGGGGGGCAGCCGCCCGACCTATGAAAAGATCGGCCTGAAGAGCGCCCTGCCGGGAGAGGATGTCCTGGACCGGAGCAGGCAGGAAGAGGCCTCCTTCCGGGAGGAGCGGCTGGCCGGCTACCTGGCGGAGATCATGGCCGCCGGCTCCTATCAGCGGGCGGACGTGCGGCTCCTGGTGGAACAGATCGCCGGCAACGAACGGCTGGAGCCCAGGATCAGGGCAGAGGCGCTGCGGCGCGTCGGCCTGGCGGAAGAAGCGCTGGCCCGGGGGGAGGAGGAATCTTGAGCGGCCTGCACAAGCTGGTAGTGGAGAACTTCCAGTCCCACGAACACTCGGAGGTCATCTTCGGACCTGGGCTGAACGTGATTGTCGGCCCGACGGACTTCGGCAAGTCGGCCCTGGTGCGGGCACTCAGGTGGCTGTTCTATAACGAGCCGCGCGGGGCCAACTTCATCAGCGCCTGGGCGCGCTTCTGCCGCGTCACCGTGGAACTGGATGACGGCGCCAGGATCTCCCGCCTGCGGAGCACTACCGGCAAGAAAGAGAACCAGTACATCCTGCAGCGTCCGGGTGAAAACGAGCAGATCTATGTGGACTTGCGCGAGATTCCCTGGGAGATCGTTCAGGCCTTGGATGTCAGAAAGGTGCAGATTGATGAGCATAACAGCATAGAACTGAACTTCGGAACCCAGTTGGAGGGGCCGTTCCTCCTGACCGAAAACGGGGCTGTCAGGGCCAAGGTGATCGGGCAACTGGGCGGCGTCCACATCCTGGACTGGGCCCAGAAATCGACCACCACCGACCTCCGCCGCCTGCGGGAGGAGGAGGGACAATTAACGGCCGGCATTGCCGGTATCGAATCGGCTCTCGGCGCCTACGCCCACCTGACAGGTTTGGCAGATGGGATCAAGCTTCTGGAGGAGAAGGTCGACCGGATTGAGGCCATCACTGCTACTGTGGCCTCCCTGGAAGAATTGCGGCGCCAGTGGCAGGAGTCATCAATCGCCCAGGCGGAAGCCGATCGGGTCCTGGCGGCGCTTCGTCCTCTGGAAGAGGCGGAGGAGCGGGCACAGGACCTGGAGGCCATAGCCCTGAAATACGGTCACCTGTCGGTCATCGCCGGCGAACTGGATCAGGTGGAGCGGCAACTGGAATCAGCCCGGGGCCGGATTGCCGCCCTGGCGATGCTGGGCGAGGCCGAGCAGCGGTTGGACCGCCTGGAGGCCCTGCTCGGAGACTATACAAGACAGGTGCAGTTGGCCGGAGAGATCTCCCAGACTGACGCCGGGCTGGCCAGAGTTGAGGAGATCGCCGGCCTTACCGGCGCCGTGCCCCAGGCGGAAGCCCTCTGGCAGCAGGCGGATGCCTTGTACCGGCAATGGTCGGAGTTGACCCGGGCCGCCGGTGACCTGGAGGCAGTGGCGGCGGCCTGGCAGAATGCAGTGGCCGTAGCCGGCCGCACGGAGGTGCTGGAAAGGGTTGAGGCCGGCCTGGCGGCGGCGGGCGAGGCATACCAGAAGCTCGGCGTGATGCAGGATACCTGGCAGTCCTGGCAGGAACACGACCGGGTCTACCAGGGGACGAGCCTGGCGGCGGAGCGCTACCGGAGTGAGACAGAGCAATTACTGGAAGACTACAAGAAACTGCTATCGCGCCTCGGCCGCTGTCCGGTCTGCTTCGGTGAGTTGACACCGGAAGCGGTGGAGCGGGCGTTGTCTGAGTATCAGTGAATAAAGTACTCAGGAGTCAGGAGTCAGAATGAGAGAACCGGCGAAAACATTTGAAGACGGGGCATTCTGAATGCTGATTACTGAATTCTGAATACCTGAGCAGTGGGGGGAATTACAGTGGAGGCGCCAAAGGAGCAGGCACAGTACGACAAGCAGATCAACCACCTCAAGGAGGCGCTGCGCCGGTCCCGGGACCTGCGGTCGCGGGCGCTCAGCCAGAAGGAGTTGCTGGAGCAGCAACGGGAGAAGCTGTGCCAGAAAGCGGCGGAGTATGGGGTCAAGCCTGAGGAACTGGGACAGAAGATCACCGCCCTGAAAGAGGAGATGGACCGGTTGCTGGCGGAGGCCGACAGGCTGATCCCCTGGGACCTGCTTGATAAGGAGCAATCCCGGTGAACGAGGATCCGAATGGTCTCAAGCAATCCCTCGACCGGGTCAAGGCGGTCTACCACCGGCAGCGGGGTGAGGAGTCGAAGCTGCTGCAGGAGAAGGAGTCCCGGGAGAAACGGTTGGCCGAGGTCAAGGACAGCGTCGAGTGCCTGGAGAAGGTGCGCCTGCTGCTCCAGGAGGCGGCCAGCCACGCCCGGGAACAGGGCCGGAAGCAGGTGGAGTTCATGGTCACCCAGGCCCTGCAGTTTGCCTTCGGGAGTGACCTGGAGTTCAAGGTGGTGGTCGAGGAGAAGCGCGACCGGCCGGAGGCGGAGTTTTACGTGTGCTCCAACTACGGGGGAGACGCCAGGGTGGAGACGCCGCCCCAGGACGCCCGGGGCGGCGGGGTGGTCGACGTGATCTCCCTGGCCCTGCGCCTGGCCCTGCTGGAAGCCTTCCGGCCACCGGTGGGCGGCCCGGTGATCCTGGACGAACCGGCCAAACACGTTTCCGAAGAGTTCTCGCCCCAGGTGGCCCAGTTCCTGAAGAGCTTCAGCCAGAGCCTCGGACGCCAGGTGATCATGGTATCCCACAACCAGCACCTGGCCGACTCCGCCGATGTCGCCTACCTGGTGGAGATGTCCCAGGGTCGGAGCAGCGTGCGGCGCGTCCGGTAAGCAGGAAAGTTTTCAAAGATTATTGTCCATGGACAATGTTGTCCAACGACAATATCTGCCCAAGAAGGATTTTGTAATGAAAGTAACTATGTGCTAAAATCTTGGCGTATGACGAGAGTGCTGAATGTTTTCAGCACGGACGACCAACATTGTTAGGGGGACATCCAGGTGACTATCCTGCAGGCTGTTGTGATGGGGCTGGTGCAAGGGTTGGGCGAATTCCTGCCGATCTCCAGCACGGCCCACCTGATCCTGGTACCCTGGTTCTTCGGCTGGGACCCGAATGTGTTTGACCTGCCCTTCGACGTTGCCCTACACATGGGCACCCTGCTGGCCTTGCTGATCTTTTTCTGGCGCGACTGGGTGCGGCTGATCGCCGCCGCCTGCAAAGGTCTGATGAATGGGGTGACGACGGCGGAGAGCCGCCTGTTCTGGTACCTGATAGTTGCGATCATCCCTGGCGGTATCTTCGGCGTGCTGTTGGAAAAGGCGGCGGATACCTATCTTCGTAATGAACTGCTGATTGCGGTGATGCTGATCCTCATGGGCCTGGTGCTCTACTGGGCGGACCGCCAGGGCGCCAAGCGCCTCGGGCTGGAGAAGGTGACCCTGGGCTCCAGCCTCCTGATCGGCTTCTCCCAGGCAATAGCCCTCATTCCCGGCGTTTCCCGCTCCGGGATCACCATGACCGCCGGCCTGGCTTCGGGTTTGACCCGGGTGGCGGCGGCACGCTTCTCCTTCCTCCTGTCGGCGCCCATCATCCTGGGGGCAGGCCTGGTCGAGGCGCCGAAGCTTTTAAAGATGCCGGGAGCGATCACCCCTCATTTCTGGATCGCCATCATCGTATCCTTCCTGGCCGGCATGGCCGGCATCGGTTTTCTGCTCCGCTACCTGCAAACGAAGAGCTTCCTTCCCTTTGTCTGGTACCGCCTGCTGCTGGGCGTGCTGGTGATCATCGTGATCCTGGTGCGCAGGTAGGGCGTTCCCTTACAGTGTTCTGTTACGTAGGTAGATTTTGAGAGCGAATGCCACTGGCGGTAAGAATCGGTATGGTGGTTTGTGGAAAAGTTTTGTGCTAAAATAATGCATAAAATATGCTAAAGAAAGGGAAAAATAAAATGGCTGATCGAACCAGGCAACTGGCTAATCTTGAGTATGATGTTGTCATTTCCCCTATCATTATGGCCAGTTCCCATTATTATGCCAATCAACTTTTTAGAGAGACTGCTTTTTTTCACGCCCTTGAACTGGAGGGTGTCTCTTTATGAGTATGGATGATTTGAGTAAATGGAGGTTTGAGAAAGCAGAAGCCACTTATTAAGGATGGAGAGGAACTTGAACGCCTGGGTTCCTATCAATAGTGCTATCAAGGAACAGGCCAGAGGTATCATTCAAGAAATCAGTAACATCTTAAATTATGGTCAAGAACAAGTGATATGTCACCGGCACTGCGACGTTGTGACGGAATGCTATTCTCTGGCAGGCAGGAGAACCGTCCCCTTGTCTGTGCAAATCCCTTCATTTCGCCACTTTGATTGATTGACTCCCGGCGATAAAAACATTACAATAGGTGATGCGAGTTGCGTCGGGGTGTAGCTCAGCTTGGCAGAGCGCACGGTTCGGGACCGTGAGGTCGAAGGTTCAAATCCTTTCACCCCGACCATTTATTTGGATTTGCTATTGCGAAGCTTTGCTTCGCAATTGGATTCGCAAATATATTTTCTGGAAGGCTTGCGGCAGAGGGACTCTAGGACTTGATAAAATATTCACCGGGTGACAAACAAGACCCTAGAACCCTTGAAATACCGGTAAGTGTCCGCAAGCAGGCTCTCATGAACTTCGTATGAGACTTGCCCCTACCACTGATGGCACCGAACTGAACGCTTTCAGCGACAAATCGGCTGTCAGCAGTTGGGCCGTGTCTGGAATGGCCGAAGCCTTCAAGGCAGGTATTGTCAGCGGGATGACCGCTGATACGCTTGCTCCTCAAGCTGACGCCACCAGGGCCCAGGCAGCGGCGATGATTTACAAGATGCTCGCCGTCTAGGCATGTAAGTACAGTTCAAAAGAGCGTACCCGGCACAAGCTTATTGGGTACGCTCTTTTCATTTTGCCGCATTAAGCAGGTACCAGTCAGGGGAGGGACTTTGGGCATTAACCCTTCAATCCTTTCCTGCGGTTTTAATATCTGTTTCGATTAATTCCATAACCGTATTTCATGAACATCCCTGAGGGCGGGTTCTTCGTCCTTTATCTCTTCGAACCACGCACGCTCCTCCGGCGTCAACCGGCTTAAATCCCTCATTCTATCACCTCCAATGGGTTGAATATTTCCAGTGTTCTATATCCCTCACGCGTGTTAATAATATTCGTAAGCCGTATTGTTTTTCGTTTGACAATATGCTTTAAATTCCAACTCACCAGAATATCGATATTGCCTAACGTTGCTATAGCAAGATGTATAGCGTCATCATAATATTTTGGGGGGATAACATTCTCGTTCACATACATTTCCGCTATCACTCCTTATGGTATAATATACCACATGGAGACAGTACGGATCTACAGATTGGATCATCTACCCCACAAACTCTATAGCTACCTGCGGGATTCCCAGATGGAAGCGGCAAGGGCGTGGAACCTCTGCAAGGACATCCATCTGGAAGCCCGCAAGAACGGTCTCAAGCCGGGGGTTAGGGAGTGTCACACATACTTTTGGGCAGTACCTATATTTTTGTCAGATTGATGTTGCCATATCAGCCGCAACAGAAACCAGTCAACACCGTAGTACTGTCCAACACAAGCCAGGGCAAACAATAACTGCACTACTATGAACAGGGCGTTGATACCCTGGGTCGAAGCGCCGGTCTGTGCGGCAGCAAAATAGTAGTTAGCGTTCAAAAAGGCTCCGATGAGGGCGACAATGCTGGTAGCCAGCCCAAGAACAAGGGCAATACCGACCAAAATCTCTCCATACGTCACCAAGCCGGCGAACAAGCTAGCGTGAGGGATGACTATCCCTTTCAAGAAATTGACATACCACAGGTTTGGATCAGGCGGTATTTGGCCTCCGCCATTGATCCAGGATGTAAGAGTGGCGGTGAGTGCCTTTCCGTCGAAGTTGCCTAGCTTCTCAAAGCCGGTCCGCATAAAGAAAAGCCCAAGAAGAATTCTCAACAATGCCCAGGCTGTTTCTGGCGATAACAATCCTGAATACTTTTTCATTCTTTAACCTCCTCAGTTTATGCATCATTTTGCTGATGAATCGGTAACGTGCTTGCCATAATCCACCTTAACAGCAGCATCGATCAGGTGCGTTGCCGGATCACCTGGTCACCACCTCCTTCAATTATGACCGCCATCCTACCTCGGCCTGGCGCAGTTCGAGACTACAATGAAACCCGAGAAGCTATGCACTACCAGCTTCGGGGAGAATGGGTGTTAAAATGCTAAGCTTGGCTTAACTTATAAGAAAAATGGGAAACAGCAGTTGTCAGGAACAATCTGGGGGATGCAAGGAACAATAAAGGAGGGAACTTACAACTGAAGTATATACCGGATAGGGTTGGGTAAGTAGCACCACACAAGATAGCGCCACACAAGATCGCGCCACATCAACCAGAAGAGTTGCGGCAATTAGCAGGATAATGCCGGGGGGCGGGCGAATCATGCCCTTATGCCGGTCCCCGGGATCAGGAGGAGAATCCGATGCTGATTCCGCTGGATAAAGCACAAGATAAAAAAATTAACCGAGGGCTACCCGCTCTAATGCCCCCGCTTCTGAAGCGGTGGGATAAGAGCGGCTACGCCTCTAGTTAACTATTTCTAAGCTTCAGTGGGGGAAAGACAATCCCCCACTGAAGCAAACTAGTTGAAACAATAGTGAATGGAGAGGAACATGGGTGTGATCACATTTTCAGGGAGGTATTCTTATGGAATGGGAAACGATCCTGTTTGAACTTAAGCAGAACGTCGGGGTAATTACCTTAAATCGCCCGGAGCGGTTTAATGCACTAAATTTTCAACTTGGCGATGATTTAATCGCAGCCCTGGAGGAGTGTCGAATGAATAGTCAAATCAGGGCTGTCATTCTTAAGGGCGCGGGGAAGGCTTTCTGTTCCGGTGGCGATTTGGCGATGGCCAGAGAATTTTCGATACTGACCCACCCACGCCTATCACAGCTTATAAAAATTAAATCGATACTGACCCACCCGACGCCTATCGACAGCTCACTAAAAGATTGAATCGAGTGATAATCGACATCAGGCGTTTGGAAAAGCCGGTAATTGCCGCTGTTAACGGGGCGGCAGGCGGTGCGGGATACAGCCTGGCCGTAGCCTGCGATTTAAGAATCGCTTCCCGAACGGCCAAGTTTAGACAGGCCTATACCGCTTCCGGGCTGGTGCCCGATGGGGGATGGTTTTTGTTTACCCCTCTGCTGGTGGGATCTGGCAAAACCAATGAATTGCTCTTCCTCGACCCGACAATCGATGCGGATCAGGCATTGGCTATCGGGCTGATAAACAAGGTGGTCGAACCGGATGAATTAGATGAGACGGCTTTCGCTTGGGCCGGTAAAATCGCGGCCGGTCCAAGCACCGCCTATGCAATTGCTAAAAACCTATTAAACGAATCCCTCTTTCTACTTCTGGAAAGACAACTGGAACTTGAGCGGCAGGGCATTATCAAGGCTGCAGGCACCAAAGACTATCTCGAAGGACTAAATGCGTTCTTCGAGAAGCGTACTCCAAGTTTTGTGGGGGATAACTTCAACTGGGTCTTGACTTCAGAAGGGGGATTGCTTCCCCCACTGAAGCTTAGAGCCATTCAACTGGGTCTTAGTTTCAGCGGAGTTTTTCCGCTGAAGGTTAGAGCCAGTTAATACAGTGCTTTATTGCCGCTCTTATCAACTGTAGGTGATTAGAGCGGGTTAGGCATCTATGGATAATTAGGGGCGTAGCTCGCTCTTATCCCACCGCTTCAGAAGCGGGGGTATTAGAGCGGGTAGCCATCGGTAGACGGGGGGGGGGCCCACCCCTGGACGACGGATGTAAGCCTCAAACGCTCTTCAAATAATTTTAGCGAACCGGATGTTACTCTCGCGGGTAGCATGTCCGGAAAGGGAGGAAAAAATGGACCTCGTCAGACTGCTGGACATCAATGCCGTCAAGTTTGCCGGCAAGGACAGCCTTCGGTTCGAAGGCGCCGGGCTGACCTTTGCGGAGTTGCGGGTCAGGGCGGAAAAAGCGGCCGGCCTCCTGCAATCGTGGGGCGTGGCGAAAGGGGACAAGGTGGCCATCATGGGCTACAACACCCCCTCTTTTGTCATTGCCTATTACGGAGCGTTGAAGGCGGGGGCCGCGGTGGTACCGGTCAATCACAAGCTGGCCCCGCCGGAAGTGGACTATATCCTGCAGCACAGCGAGGCCGGGGTTTTTCTTTTTGACGCCGAGCTGGCCACGGTGGCGGAGAAGATCGGAACACGGGTACGAATGGCAACCCTGGGCCGGGAGACAGACGGTTTTGCCTGCTTCGACCGGCTGGCGGCGGAAGTCTTTTCCTTCGAACCGGTGGAAGTCACGGAGACCGATCTGGCCCAGATCCTCTACACTTCGGGGACCACCGGCAAGCCCAAGGGCTGCCTGCACACCCACCGGAACGTGGTCTTTGCCGGGATCACCGGCGCCCTCGCCATGAAAATGGACGAGAATGACCGCCTGCTGATGGCCATGCCCATCTGGCACTCTTCACCGTTGAACAACTGGTTCACGGGAGTCCAGTTTGTGGGAGCGACGACCGTGCTGATCCGCGAGTACCACCCCCTGGAGTTTCTCAAGGCGATCCAGGCAGAGAAATGCACGATCTATTTCGGCGCCCCCATCAGCTTCCTGTTGCCGCTGCAAATGGTGCCCGGCTTTGACCAATTCGACCTTTCCTCAATGCGCAGCTGGATCTACGGCGGCGGTCCCATTTCCGGCGAGGCGGCCCTGCTCATGATGCAGAAATATAAGAGCAACAACTTTTATCAGGTCTACGGCATGACCGAGGCCGGCCCCACCGGCACCGTCCTGTTCCCCGCCGACCAGGTGGCCAAGGCCGGTTCGATCGGCAAAACCGGCCTGCCCGGCGCCCATGTGAAGGTCATGCGGGATGAAACCACCCCGGCCGGCCCGGGAGAGGCTGGCGAAATATGGCTGCAAAGCGACTGCATGATGACCGGCTATTACAAGGACCCGGAGGAAACGGCGCCGGTCGTTCAGCGGACCCTGGTATAAGACCGGCGACGTGGCCCGGTTGGATGAGGACGGCTATCTGTACATCGTCGACCGCCTCAAGGATATGATCGTAACCGGAGGGGAAAACGTCTACTCCAAGGAGGTGGAGGACGTCCTGGCCTCCCATCCCGGCGTCATGGAAGCCACGGTAGTCGGCCGGCCCAATCCGGAATGGGGCGAGACCGTGGCGGCCTTTGTCGTGGCCAGAGAGCCTTCCCTGCGGGAAAACGAGCTCAGGGACTTCCTGGCGCCCAGGCTGGCCAAATACAAGATACCCAGGGAGTTTTTCCTTGTAGACGGGTTGCCTCATACCCCCACCGGCAAGGTCAAGAAGTATGAACTCCGCGGGCAGCTTTCTTCCTGATGGACCGTGTGGGTTCGACGCTGTTCCGGATGGGATTCCGTGTTGTACCAGTGAGCAGCGGGTTTCATTTTGGCCATTTCAGGATTCCCAGGATGCTGTCCACCGTGTTTTGCTTGGAGTAGTGGCCGTCTGTGAGCCGGATTCTGTCATCCTCATCCCCGAGTACACGGGCGCGGATCTCCAGTGGGGAAAGCCCTTGATGGTGGAGGTCCAGGACCGAATCCCGCAGCCTCTGCATGAAATCGGTTTTGGCCGCCAGGGTGTCTTGCCCGTTTGGGACTGCTCCCAACAGGCTGCAGAAAACGATAGTCGACCGGCAGAGCCGCCAGTTTTTGCAGCGATTCGACAATCAGGCGTAATCTTCATCCGCCCGCAGGTATTTAAAGCCCCTACCGCAAAATATGTCGCCCGTAAACAGCCACTTCTGCCCTGGTTCGTAGAAACACACATGGGAGGGGCAGTGCCCAGGCGTGGAAATGACTTCGAAGGTGAACCCTCCCGCCTGGAACTGTTCCTTCAGGGGGAGCCCCGAACACGGTTCCGGATAATCCCAGACCATCACTTGATAGGGAAGCAGATGCAACTTATCGGGCTGTTCCAGAAAGGGCAATGCGGCAGGATGGGCGTAAACTTCAGCCCCAAATTTCTTTTGGATAGCCAGGTTGTTTCCGGTGTGATCCTCATGATGATGAGTGTTGACGATCTTGGTGATCAGCTCGCCTTCCAGGGCCGAGAGCAGCTCGGACCTGACCCAGGTGCAGCTGGTATCGATCAAGGCGTCGCCAACCAGGAAGGCATGGACATAATAAGGCACATAACCACCCATGCTCCTTCCCGTGCGGAATAAAGTCACTGGCCCGACTGTCTTTCTCTCCAACACCCGGGTTTACCCCTCCTGGGTCAAATTTACCAGAGGGCTACCCGCTCTAATGCCCCCGCTTCTCTGAAGCGGTGGGATAAGAGCGGCATGCCCCCTTTCTGGCCCTGAAATTCCCCAGAGGGTTTCAATGTCCATTATTATGAGGCCCTATGCCTTTGGTGAAACGACGCTGATCCGGTCCTGGATTGTGGAGGCCTTCATTAGCTCCCCTGCCGGTGCAGCAGCCTGCCGATCCCCCGGTAGCGGAGTTCGATGGCGCCCTCCGGGCAGAGTTCCTGGCAGCAGAAGCACCTGATGCAGTGGTCCATGTTCCAGCGGGGGACGGACCGGTCACCCTGTTCGATCATGCTGATCACCTGCGGTTTCATCGGGCAGGCTTCGAAGCACCGGCGGCACCCGATGCACTTTTCCTGGCGCAGGGCGGGATCGGGAACCATGGCTCCCCGGAGCAGCGGCACCATCAAGTGAGCGCCTTGCTCGAGGAAACGGAAGCGCTTCTCGCCAGCTTAAAGCGGGTGGCTTTCAGGCGCTGGATGCTCTCGCCGAGCACCTCTATCTCTTGCGGCAGCACCGCCCCCCACCTGCTTTCGTGCGCTTCTTTCAAGACAGGAACATCCAGTGGCTCGCTATAGCCGATCAGCCTTGCCGCCACGGAATCCACGGCGCTGGGGCTCTGCCCCATGATCAGCGCATTCAGCTGGTACGGGCTGCCGTTGCTCGGCCCAGTTCCCGTCCATGGCCGTGATGCCGTCCAGCACCGCGAAGCTGGTGCCAACCGCCGTGTTCAAATCGAGCAGCATCCGGCTGAAGTGACGGGGATCGGTCATCCTGGTGTGCCAGGCCGCCTTCTGGAGCCCGGGCACACAGCCGAACTGGTTCTTGATCGCCCCGGTCATAAAAGCGAGGCCGTGTGTCTTCAGCCTGGGCAGGGTGATCAGCACGTCCGCCTCGTAGGGCGCCCTGGCAATCTCCCAGGACTTGCACAGCAGCGCCTCCTCGCACTTGACGTGAAGGGATTCCCTGAAATCTTGAAACTTTACTCCATAGCGCCCGGCCACCTCTATGAGGCCGGCCTTTGCGGCCGCCCGCCGGGGATCGCCGAAGCCCGGGGAATCGCCGAAGGAGAGCCTCTCCGAGTAGTCCCTGACAATCCGCACCACGGCTTCGAAGACGGCGTGATGGGTGACCACGAGCGACCCCGGCGCCTGGACGCTGAGCAGGTTGGGCTTGAGCAGCACCGAACTGCCCGCGGGGATCAGGCGGCGCAGGAAGGACTCGCCTCCCAGCAGCCCGAAACCATCCCTCAGCTTTTGTTCGAGCAGATCAACGTCGTACGACGGACACTCGATCAGGGCGACCTGTTCCATGTATGGCATCCCCCTCGCCAGGTCATCGTTCAAACCATCATGGATTCATTTTATCTTATCCGAACGGGTCTTGAACATCCCCTGGAGTAAGAAGAATGCGCAGATGAAATGGGAAAGCGCAATGTACTCCTAACGGGGGTGACGCTCAGAAATCGGGCTTTCAACTAGTTCTTGGCTTCAGTGGGGGATTGTTTTACTCCCACTGAAGCTTAGAAATAGTTAACTAGAGGCCTAGCCGCTCTTATCCCACCGCTTCAGAGAAGCGGGGGCATTAGAGCGGGTAGCCCTCGGTAAAGGCATCCTTCCTCCATGGGCAGGCGCCGGGGCTGCTTGTCTTGCCTGGAAGGTTATGCTAGACTGAAGCAGCGAGCTTTATGTAAAGAGCGAGCAGGAGGAACAGCCGGTGTACAAGGCCCTTCTCTTTGACCTGGACGGCACGCTGCTGCCGATGGATATGGATGCCTTCATGAAAGCCTACTTTCACGCCGTCACTCGCAAGTTTGCCCACCTGCTGCAACCGGATAAGCTGATCAGCGATATCCTGCATGGAACCGCCGTCATGGTCAAGAACTGCGACCGCAGCCGCACCAACAGGGAGGTCTTCTGGTCAGACTTCGCAGCCCGTATCGGCACCCCCGCCGGAGCATTTGGAACCGATGTTCAATGAGTTCTATGAGCGGGAATTTGCCTGCCTCAAGCAGGTCACGGAGCCCAACCCCCTGGCCCGTCCCTTGTTGGAAAACCTGATTCCGGAAGGGGTACCAGGTAGTGATCGCCACCAACCCGATTTTCCCGGAGCGGGCGATCAGGGAACGGCTGCGCTGGCTGGAGATCGACGACCTGCCCTATGCCCTGGTCACTGCTTACGAATCGATGCACTTCTGCAAGCCCAATCCTGATTATTACACAGAGGTGCTCGAACTGCTCGCAGTTGCTCCCGGGGACTGCCTGATGATCGGCAACGACGTGTCAGAGGACCTGGCTGCCGGAAACCTGGGTATTAAAACATTCCTGGTGGAGGACTGGCTTCTGAACCCTAACAACCTGCCCACCCAGGCCGATTATCGCGGTTCCTTCGCGTGGACCTGGTGCTGCCTCTGGACAAGACTATCCTAGAACGGCCTCTGAATTCATCATTTTCTTAGCGAGGTGTAAATAATGGCGCCGGAGTTTGTTCACCTGCACGTACATAGCGAGTACAGCCTCCTGGACGGGGCGGCCCGGCTCAAGGACCTGGTGCGGAGCACCGCCGCCCTGGGCATGACCTCGCTCGCCCTGACCGACCACGGGGTCATGTACGGCGTGGTGGAGTTCTACAAGCTGTGCAAGGAGCATGGCATCCATCCGATCCTGGGCTGCGAGGCCTACGTGGCCACCCGCGGGCGCCTGGACAAGACCCCGCACGTGGACTCGTCCCAGCATCACCTGCTGCTGCTGGCCGAGAACGAGGTTGGCTATCACAACCTCCTCGAGCTGGTTTCGGCGGCGCACCTGGAGGGCTTCTACTACAAGCCCAGGGTTGACAAGGAGTTGCTGGCCGGGCACAGCCAGGGCCTGATCGCCATGAGCGCCTGCCTGGCCGGTGAGATTCCCACCGCCCTGATGGCGGGAGACCGGAAAAAGGCCGTGGAGGCAGCGGGGGCGTACCAGGATATCTTTGGCCGCGGCAACTTCTACCTGGAATTGATGGACCACGGGCTGAAGGAGCAGCAGCCGGTCAACGCCGGCCTCCGGGAACTTTCCAGGGATTTGGGCATTCCCCTGGTGGCGACCAACGACCTCCATTACGTCCGCAAGGAGGACGCCTCGGTCCAGGATGCGCTGCTCTGCATCCAGACCGGCAAGACCATCAAGGAAGAGAACCGGATGCGCTTCGAATCCCAGGAGTTTTACCTGAAGTCGGCTGCCGAGATGGCGGCGGTGTTTCCGGACGACCCGGAGGCCCTGCGCCAGACCCTGGAGATCGCCGAGCGCTGCCGCCTGGACTTTGATTTCAACCACCTCTACCTGCCCGAGTACCAGGTTCCCGAGGGCGAGAACCTGGATTCATACCTGTGCAAGCTCTGTGAAGAGGGGATGCGCAGGCGTTTTCCGGACGGAATCCCGGCGGCAGCCCGCCAGCGCCTGGACTATGAACTGCAGGTGCTCCGGCAGATGGGTTTCGCCGGCTACTTCCTGATCGTACAGGATCTTATCAACTGGGCACGCCGGCAAGGCATCCCGGTAGGGCCGGGGCGCGGTTCGGCGGCCGGGTCGCTGGTCTCCTATGCCCTGGGGATCACCGATCTCAATCCCTTGCGCTACGGCCTGATCTTCGAGCGCTTTCTCAACCCGGAACGGATCAGCATGCCGGACATCGACATCGACCTCTGCTACGAGCGCCGGGGCGAGGTGATCGATTACGTGGTGGGCAAGTACGGGACCGACCACGTGGCCCAGATCATCACCTTCGGCACCATGATGGCGCGGGGCGCCATCCGGGACGTGGGGCGGGTGCTCAACGTTCCCCTGGCCGAGGTCGACCGGATCGCCAAGCTGGTGCCGGAAGAATTGGGGATCACCCTGGACCGGGCGCTGGAGACCTCACCGGAGTTGGATCAGCTGTACAACGAGGATGCGCAGGTGCACCAACTGGTCGACCTGGCGCGGGCGATCGAGGGCATGCCCCGCCATGCCTCCACCCATGCTGCCGGGGTGGTGATCACCCGGGAGCCACTGACCCACTACCTGCCGCTGCAGCGCACCGGCGACGCCGTCACCACCCAGTTTCCCATGGGGACGGTGGAGGAGATCGGCCTGCTCAAGATGGACTTGCTCGGCCTGCGCACCCTGACGGTGATCGGCGATGCCCTGCGGATCATCGAGGAGACCCGTCAGCTCAAGCTGGACATGGACCGGTTGCCGCTGGACGACCCGGCCACCTACGAGATGCTGGGCACCGGCGAGACGGTGGGCGTGTTCCAACTGGAAAGCTCGGGCATGCGCCACCTGCTCAGGAACATGAAGCCACAGCGCTTTGAGGACCTGATCGCCCTGGTCGCCCTGTACCGTCCGGGACCCCTGAAGAGCGGCATGGTCGACGATTTCATCAGCCGCAAGAACGGCCAGACCAGGGTGGAATACCCGCACCCGGTATGTGAGTCGATCCTCAGCGAGACCTATGGGGTGATCCTGTACCAGGAGCAGGTGATGCAGATCTCCTGCGATCTGGCCGGTTTCAGCATGGCCCAGGCGGATTCCCTGCGGCGGGCGATGGGCAAGAAAAAGCCGGAAGCGATCGCCAAAATGCGGGAGACCTTCGTCACGGGGGCGGGCGAGCGCCAGGTAGATCCCAAGACGGCCGGGTCGATCTTCGACCTGATGGAAAACTTCGCCGGTTATGGTTTCAATAAGTCCCACAGCGCCGCCTATGCCCTGATCGCCTATCAGACTGCCTATCTCAAGGCCAACCACCCGGTCGCCCTGTTGGCCGCCCTGCTCACCAGCGTGCGGGGCAACTCCGACAAGGTCTCCTACTACATCCAGGAGTGCCGGCGGTTGAACGTCGAGGTCCTGCCCCCGGATGTCAACGAGAGCCTGGTCAACTTTACCGTGGTCGGCGAGGACCGGATCCGGTTCGGCCTGGGGGCGGTGAAGAATGTGGGCGAGGGGGCGGTGGCGGCGATCATCGAGGCCCGCAAGGCAGGTGGCGCCTTCTGTTCCCTGGACGATTTCTGCGAGCGTGTAGACCTGCGCCAGGTGAACAAGCGGGTGGTGGAGAGCCTGGTTTTGTGCGGGGCGTTTGATTCATTGCAGGGGCGCCGTTCCCAGTTGATGGCAGTGCTCGACGACTGCATGGAGTCTGCGCAGGCCAACCGCCGGGACCAGGGGGCCCAGGCCAACGGGCAGGTCTCCCTGTTTGACCTCCTGGATGAGCCCGGTAAAGGTTACGTCCGGCGCTCCCTGCCGGACATCCCGGAATATGCGCCCCGGGAGGCGTTGGCCTACGAGAAAGAGATGCTCGGCTTTTACGTCAGCGGCCACCCTCTTGAGGGCTCCCAGGATATCCTGTCGGGAAGGACTAATTTCTCCATGTCCGAACTCTCACAGTGCAAGGACGGGGACCGGGTGACCCTGGGGGGGATTGTCTCGGGCTTGAAGCGGGGCGCCACCAGGCGGGGTGACGGCAAGATCACCTTCACCATCGAGGACCTGGGCGGAAGCATAGAGGTCGTCTATATCCAGAGAAACAACGGCAAGAACTTTCACCCGCCGCAGGATGACGACGTTGTCCTGGTGACCGGAAGGATCAGCCAGCAGGAAGATAGCTACCGGATCTTCGCTGACGACATCTCTCCCCTGGAGGCGAAGCCGGCCAGATCCGATCATGTTCTGTACATCCGTGTCCACCCCAAGGCGGGCAACCCTGAGGTGGTGGAGAGGCTGCGGGTGCTTTTCACTCAGCGTCGCGGGCCGACCCCGGTCCTGCTCTATTTCGTGCGGCAGAAGAAGTTGATCAGGACCGACGCCTCCTTCTGGGTCGAGGTCACGCCGGAACTCTGCTACCAGATCGAAGCTTTGTGCGGGCCGGGTTCCTGTTTCGTTCATGACCGGGAGTCCGAACTGCTATCCCAGCCTGTCGGCAGCGACAGCCTTTAAGATAGAAGTTAAAGCAATTCCCTATTTTGATAGCATAGTAAGATTATGGTATTATGGAACAGGAGACACACCCCCAGCTAAGGTATGGGGACATTTCTCCGAAGGAGATGTGTCCCCATGGGAATGCCCCACTTCGCACCCCGCACATCTCAAATAAGGAGGATGGGTCATGGAAGATGGCGTGCAGGCTGAGTATGTTGCCATAAAAGCGCTGGAGAACGGAGTGACCCTGATCGGCCTCACCCGTGGACGCGATACCAGGCTCAGCCATACGGAGAAGCTGGACAAGGGAGAGGTCATGCTGGCCCAGTTTACCGAAAATACATCGGCCATGAAGATCAGGGGCAAGGCTATCATCTATACGCGGTTCGGATGCATTGAAACATATACAGAGTAGGCAACACTGCGTCAGGACGCTACCAGAGCAGGAGACGAAGAGGAATCCTTCTCTATCAGGTTGAAACGCTCCTTGCCAATATGGTCGTTGGTCGTTAGGTGTTGGACGTTGATGAGGAGGGGCAGCAGGTGTGGACAGTGGTCTATATCGCGCCGAACCGGACTGGTGCGGAAATGATTAAAGGGATCTTGAGCGCAGAGGGGCTTTTGGTCATGCTCCGCCCGGCTGGTATTCCTCATTTCGGTGTCGGCGGCGCCTTCGAAGTCCTGGTTCCGGAGTCTGAGGCGGAATCAGCGCATGAGATCTTGAGCGAGATCGGGGAGTGACGACGTTGTTCAAGGATCTGTTCCGTAAGCCACAAAGGTACATCACGGTGCGCTCCGATGCCGTGGCTCAGCAAAAAGGGACGTTGTGGATCAAGTGCCCGCAATGCGGAGAGATACTCTATATCCGTGAGTTGGAGAAAAACCTGAATGTGTGCCGCAAATGCAGCCACCACTTCCTGCTGTCAGCACCCGAACGACTGGCGATCACCCTCGATGAGGACAGCTTTCAAGAGTTGGAGGCAGATCTGGATACCGTTGATCTGCTCTCCTTTCCGGAATACAAGGACAAGCTGGCCCGCGCCCGGGAAGCTACGGGCTTGCGGGATGCCATCCTGACGGGCTCGGGCACGATCATGGGCTGGCCGGTGCTGGTTGGGATCTTCGAACCACATTTCATCATGGGAAGCATGGGGAGCGTTGTCGGTGAAAAGATAGCCAGGCTGGCCGAGTGGGCGGCCCTGAAGAGGGTGCCGTTGCTGCTATTCTCCGCCTCCGGCGGCGCTCGGATGCAGGAGGGGGTCTTCTCATTGATGCAGATGGCCAAAACCAGCGCCGCCATTGCCAGGCTGAACGAGGCCGGGATCTTGTATATCTCGGTATTGACCGACCCCACTACCGGAGGGGTCACTGCCAGCTTCGCTGCCCTGGGAGATGTCATCATAGCTGAACCTGACGCCCTGATCGGATTTGCCGGGCGGCGAGTGACGGAGCAGACCCTGAAGGAGAAACTCCCCCCCGATTTCCAGACTGCAGAATTCTGTCTGAAGCACGGCCTGATCGACATGGTGGCGCCGCGGCAGGAGTTGAGGGCAACCATTGCCCGGATTCTCTCATTGCATTCCGGCTCGCAACCCTTCGTCGAGGTTCAGGGTTAGAGATTCCTTTTCGAAATTCGAGCTTCGAGTATCGAACTTCGAACTTCGAGAAAGGCGGACATCATGGCAAAGATGCTGCTTGATTTTGAAAAACCGCTGGTGGAGTTGGAAAACAGAATAACGGAACTGAAAAACTACACTGGGGAGAAGGGGATCGATCTCGGCGCCGAGATCGAGATCCTGGAAAAGCGCGCCCTTGACCTGAAAAAGGAGATCTACCAGAACCTGACACCATGGCAGCGCACGCAGTTGGCCCGTCACGCCGAGCGTCCCAACGCCCTGGATTATATAAGAATGTTGTTCACTGACTGGTTGACATTGGCAGGCGACCGGCTGGTCGGCGATGACCCCGCGATCGTGGGCGGTATCGGCCGGTTTGAGGGGGTTCCGGTAACAGTGATCGGGCAGGTGAAGGGCCATAACACCAAGGAGAACCTGGCCCGGAACTTCGGGATGACCCGTCCCGAGGGTTTTCGCAAGTGCCTGCGCCTGGTTCAGCAGGCAGCCAAGTTCCACCGCCCGGTGATCTCCCTCGTCGACACTCCCGGCGCCTATTCAGGCGTCGATGCCGAGGAGGGCGGCCAGGCCTGGGCGATTGCCGGCAATCTCCATGCCTTTGCCCGGCTCAAGACTCCCGTAATCTCCGTGATCACCGGTGAGGGCGGCAGCGGCGGAGCCCTGGCCCTGGGGACCGGAGATGCCCTGTTGATGCTTGAAAATGCTGTTTTTTCCGTGATCTCCCCCGAGGGATGCGCCGCCATCCTCTGGAAGGATGCCAGCAGGGCCGCCGAAGCAGCCGACGCCATGAAGATGACCGCTCCGGAGCTGTTGCGCCTGGGATTGATCGACGGCATTGTTCCCGAGCCTTTGGGCGGCGCCCACCACGATCCCCAGGGAGCCGCCGGCAACTTGCGCCAGGAGATCAGGCAGGTCTTACAGGCGCTGCAGCAGATCGACCCGGACACCCTGGTCGAATTGCGCTGGAAACGCCTCCGCAGCATAGGGTCCCCCAAATAGGGAACAATATCCTTGATGAGGGGGCGGGCTTGATGCGTCCTGTGAACAGGATTGGTGTCATGACCAGCGGGGGTGACGCCCCGGGCATGAATGCGGCCGTGCGGGCCGTGGTGCGCAAGGCGATCTCCCAGGGGCTGGAGGTCGTCGGCATCCAGCGCGGATACTGCGGCCTGATCAAAAAGGAGTTCATCCCCCTCAACCTCAGGTCTGTCGGTGATATCATCCAGCGGGGCGGAACGATGCTGCGCACCGCCCGTTGCGAGGAGTTCAAAACCCAGCCGGGCCTGCTTGCAGGGGTGCGCAACATCAAGGAGCAGGGCATCGAGGGCCTGGTGGTGATCGGGGGGACGGCTCCCTCAGGGGAGCCTTGTCTCTGGCCCATTACGGTGTCCCGGTGGTCGGGATCCCGGCCACCATTGACAACGACCTGGAAGGAACCGATTACTCCATCGGCTATGATACCGCGCTCAACAATGTGGTGGATGCCATCAACAAGATCAGAGACACCGCCACCTCTCATGAACGTACCTTCATCCTCGAAGTGATGGGTCGCACCTCCGGCCAGATTGCCTTGATTGCCGGCCTGGCGGGAGGAGCGGAATCGATCCTGATCCCGGAGGTTCCATACGATATCGATGAGATTGTCTTCAAGCTGGAACGGGGCATTAACCGGGGCAAGCTGCACAGTATTATCGTCGTCGCCGAGGGAGCGGGCAGCGGCATCCTGATCGAAGAGCAGATCAGGCAGAGCACCGGCTACGAGACCCGGGTGACAATCCTGGGGCACGTGCAACGCGGCGGCTCCCCCACTGTCGTTGACCGCCTGGTAGCCAGCCGTATGGGGGCAAAGGCGGTTGATATGATCCTGGGCGGCGAGACCGGCAAGATGATCGGGATTAGGGCACGGGAACTGGTGACGACCGACATTGAAGAGGTGTTGCGGCAGAAACGGGAGCTGGACCTGGAACTCTACGAGTTGGCCGGGATCCTCTCCATTTAGTGGTTGGTGGTGAGTGGTTGATGCACCCAACGACCAATGGCCCACACAAAAAGGAGGAGGAGAGTGCATGAGAAAGACCAAGATTGTTTGTACTATTGGGCCTGCGAGCGGTTCCCTGGAGACGATCAGGCAACTGCTCCAGTCCGGCATGGATGTGGCGCGCTTGAATTTCTCCCACGGTACCCACGAGGAGCACGACGCCCGCCTGGCAACCTTGCGCTACGCAGCGGCGGAGATGGGTAAGTGCCTGGCGATCATGCTGGATACCAAGGGGCCGGAGATCCGGATCGGTCTTTTAAGGGGAGGTAAGATCACCCTGCAGGATGGCGCCCGGGTGATCCTGACCACCGAGGAGATCGAGGGCGACGAGAGCAAGATCTCCGTCACCTTCAAAGGCCTGCCTCAGGCCGTGTTGCCAGGCAATAGCATTCTTCTGGATGATGGCAATATCGGGCTCAAGGTGCTGGAAGTCCGCGACCGGGATATCCTGTGTGAGGTGTTGGACGGCGGCGAACTGGCCGACCAGAAAGGGGTCAACCTGCCGGGAGTGCACCTGGACCTGCCGGCGGTGACCGATAAGGACATCGCCGATATCAATTTCGGGATCGAGCACCAGGTTGACTTTATCGCCGCATCCTTCGTGCGCCAGGCGTCTGACGTGATCGCCATCAGGCGCCTGCTGGAGGCCAAGGATGCGGATATCCACATCATCGCCAAGATCGAGACCGGGGAGGGGTTCACAAACCTCGAGGAGATCATCAAGGTGGCTGATGGGGTGATGGTGGCCCGGGGCGACCTGGGGGTGGATGTCTCCGCCGAGGAAGTCCCCCTGATGCAGAAGATAATCATCAGCAGGTGCAACCACGCCGGCAAGCCCGTAGTCACGGCCACCCAGATGCTGGAGTCGATGATCCACAACCCGCGCCCGACCCGGGCGGAAGCCAGCGATGTGGCCAACGCCATCCTGGACGGCACCGACGCCGTGATGCTGTCGGGCGAGACCGCGGCCGGCAAACACCCGGTGGAGGCAGTCAAGGTGATGGCCAGGATCGCCGAGCGCACCGAGGAGTCACTGAATTACGATCAACTGCTAAAAGCGCGGGCGGCTTCCACCAGCCCCACCGTCACCGACGCCATCAGTTATGCCACCTGCACCACCGCTCAGGACCTGGGGGCGGCGGCCATTATCACCTCTACCAAATCCGGCTTTACGGCCCGCAACGTGTCCAAGTACAGGCCAAAGGCTCCGATTGTGGCGGTCACCCCGAGCGAGCAGGTATGCCGCAAGCTGTGCCTGGTCTGGGGGGCGCAGCCGCTTACGGCGTCCATGATCGACAATACCGACCAGATGCTCAAGGATGCGGTGGAGATCAGCCTGGCTCAAGGGTTGATCAGGTGCGGCGACCTGATCGTGATCACGGCCGGTGTTCCTGTCGGGGTACCGGGCACGACCAACCTGCTCAAGGTCCACATAGTCGGCGAGGTCCTGGCGCGGGGGACCGGGATCGGCAACCGGGCGGTGGTCGGCAAGGTACGCATCTGTAAGAAACCGGAGGAAGCAAAGTCGCGGGTGAACACCGGGGACATCCTGGTTACCATCAACACCGACCGCGACTTCATCCCCGGCATGCAGAAGGCCGGGGCGATCATCACCGAAGAGGGCGGACTGACCTCCCACGCCGCGGTGGTTGCGCTCAACCTGGGTATTCCCGTGGTGGTGGGAGTGGGAGGGGCAACCGAGATCCTGCACGACGGAGGCACGGTTACGGTTGACAGCATCCGCGGGCTGATTTACAGGGGAGCCACCACGGTCCTGTAATGAGTAATGAGCGCCTTTCGGCATCATCGTCAGAGGCTGGCTGCATTCCGGTGAGTGACCTATAACAATACGGGAACGGACGGAAGCAGTTGACCGAAGCCCCATGACGGCAAAATGCCATGCTTTTAAGGTTATTTAGGATGAGTTAGAAGAGACTCTTCGCTGTAGTAGTAATGAGTAATAAGCAGTCAGGTCTCTAATGTGGAGAAGGGGGAGAGGGCATGGATTTTGGCGAGTTGATTTTGGATGGGCCGGTTTTGCTGCACCTGAAGGAAAATGGCGTTGCCACCATTACCTCGAACACCCCGGAGAATTTTAACGCTTTCAATAGTAAGTCGGGTGAGGCGTTTGGCCGGGTGCTTGACGAGATCGAGAGCAGGGACAACGTCAAGGTGGTGGTATGGACTGGCGCCGGGCAGGCCCTGTCGAGTGGGGGGGACGTGAGAATGCTGGCCTCCACTACGAAAGTCAGAGACGCCGGGGAAACATTTGAAAGGGCCTATTTTGGAAACAAGCGGTTTTATGACCTGCCCATGCCGGTAATTGTGGCGGTAAACGGCGCCATCGCCGGCGTGGCTACGGGATTAAGCCTGTCTGCCGACATCCTGATCGCTTCGGAGAAGGCCCGGTTTGCGGCCAACTTCATCAGTATCGGCCTGGTGCCCGATGGCGGAACGAGCTACTTCCTGTTTAAAAAGCTTGGCCACCACCGTGCGGCGGAGATTTTGTTCAGCGGCAAGATTTTGAATGCCAGCGAGTGCCTGGAACTGGGTATCTTCAACCGGGTCGTGCCTCATGACCAGTTATACCCCGAGGTCTATGACCTGGCCGATCAACTGGCGGCAGGTCCCACCGTTGCCCTCAGGTACGTGAAACAGTTGCTCCGCGCCAGTGTCCATAACGACTTTGCCGCTATTGCCAGCATGGAAGCGCATGGTCAGGTACAGTGCTGGAGCACGGAGGATTTCCGCGAGGGAGCACTGGCTTTTCTGGAAAAGCGCAAACCAAATTTTAAGGGAGTATAGCCAGATAATCGTGGATAAACTTCGAGAGCAGAGCGATCTGCTGGAAACCGGACTTCACGTCCGGCTGGTCACGGGAGAGGACTGCCAGCAAATAGGGGCGACCCGGCAGGAAGATGATGCCGACATCGTTGGCGACTCCCTCCAGGTCACCCTCCTTGTGGGCTACCCGGACCGAGTCCGGGAGCAGGAGCGGCAGGCCATAGTGCCAGACCGGATGGGACATGTCCTCCAACAGCCTGGCGCCAAGTTCCGGCTCCCTGGCGGTGAAATCCATCACGCCCCGCAGGCAACAAGCCATGTCCCTGGGGGTCGTGTGATGCTCGCCGTTTGGCCGGGCGTGCAGCATCCCCAGTTGCTCCATGTAGCGCAGGACATTCGGAGCCCCCAGGAAGCGCTTGAGCATCCGGTAGGCGATATTGTCCGAGAGGGTGATGGCCACCCCGGCCAGAGTGCGCAGGGTGAAGCGATCGCCGTCTGCCGCGATGTATTGCAGGTAGCCCGAACCGCTGCTGTAGTCGGCGCCGGCCCGGTAGGCCAACCGCTGTTCCAGGGCACACTGCCCGGCGGCCACCTGTTCGTACAGGTAGAGCACGTAGGCCACCTTCAGGCAGCTTGCCTGAACGAATAATTGGTCATCGTTGATTCCGAAGCCCTGGCCGGTGGCGAGTTCCCGGTAGCAGACTCCGTATGTTCCCGGCTGCTGCGCCAGGTAGCGGGAGAGGTCCTCCTTTAGAGGGGCGTAGGTTGTCTCCATGCCTGTCCACCTCGGATGCCAGATGCCGGAAGCCGGATGCCTCCCGTCTCTTGCTCATGACCTCTGTTACGCATATGCCGCCGTGCGGGAGAATATGCCCCTGCCTACCCGGGGTCAGGTAATCGTGAGCATGTAGTTCTGGGCCACGGTGAGACCATTGTTATCACTATCCAGGTCGAGGTTTTGGCCTCCGGCAAAGGAAGGGTTGTTACAGGCGACGACGCAGCCTCCCGTTTCGGCGAACTGATACAGTAAGAGCGGGACCGGCTTAGAGGCGTCACATATATTCTGGCTAAAAGAGTTAAACACCGACCAGTCCGGGCTCACTTTGGGAAAATTGCAGAAGGAGCAGGGTTCCGGCTCATTCGACCACAGGCCATAACACAGGGTGGCGTGATTGGGGTAACTTGAACAAGAGGAGTTCAGGGCATCTTGGATATAGCTGCTGGGCGCGTATTGGCCGTTTGACTGTTCGCCGTACCATGTGTAGATACAGGGCCAGAAAGGTGAGTTGGCGCCAAAAGGATAATTGAAGACGGTATTCGACCAACCCGCCCAATAGTCAGTAGTTAGAGCAGTGCCCTGTTCGACATCCAGGTAGACGTAAACGCTGCCGGAAGCGGGGATCTTCAGTTCGCCGGCATTGATGGCCGAGACGATGCTTTGACACGTTGCGCCGGCATCGCTGACCCCGTAGTTATATCCATCGCTGCCGGTGGTCTGCTGCCGGCCCGACTGGGATGACTGGATGGGAACAATTTTACTCAGCACGCCTCCGGTGGCACTGTAGGCAGCGGTGAACTCTTCCTGTACCCAGTTGTAACCACTCCCAAAATAGCGGCCGGCATAGGCAGGGTATAGGCCACACCAGTCTTTAAACGCACTCCAGTCAATACTGCTTAGGGCGTCGACGGTATCTACTCCCAGAGCCATCCTACGATTCCCCCTCTCATTCTCATGCTATAGATATGACTGGGCCGGACACAGTGTTCCGCCGGAACCGTGATTTGTGCTTTCACCGGGATGGTGTTATAATAGGCTTCAACTGGGTCTTGGCTTCAGGGGGGGATTGTTTCCCCCACTGAAGCTTAGAGCCAGTTAATGCAGTGATTACCCGCTCTTATCCCACCGCTTCAGAAGCGGTGGCATTAGAGCGGGTTAGTCATCTGTGATAAATTTAGGTAATGGGCGAGCAGTCCGGATGGTCGCGCCTGCCAACGCCGAAAGGCGGCAGGTGAGGAAAGTCCGGGCTCCATAGGGCAGGGTGCTGGGTAACGCCCAGTGGGGGCAACCCCAAGGCAAGTGCCACAGAAATGTGAACCGCCCCGCGTGATGCACGCGGAGCAAGGGTGGAACGGTGCGGTAAGAGCGCACCAGCGGTCAGGCGACTGGCCGGCTAGGTAAACCCCACCTGGAGCAAGACCGAATAGAGAGGCAATGGAGTGGCCCGCTCCGCCTCCGGGTAGGTCGCTAGAGGCCTCAGGCAACTGGGGTTCGAGAGAGATGATCATCGCCCTCAAGTTGAGGGAACAGAACCCGGCTTACAGGACTGCTTGCCCTGGAAAAACAAGGCGTGGAGACAACAGTGTGCTGCTGTCCACGCCTTTTGTTTGGCCCAAATAGGCAGGATGTATGTACCCACTGGGTGCGGAGTCATAGGAGTCTACCCGTTACTACTTTGGAGGGTTTGCGGGCGCCGGGTTGAACAGGTGCTGGAGGCGGCGCAGGGTCTGCAGCTTCTCCTCGCGCCCCAGCTTGGCCTCCTTGATGGCCTGCTCCAGGATATCGGTCGTCCGGTCGTAGGTGGCGCGGTTCACCGGGTAGGGGTAGCCATCCTTGCCGCCGTGGGCGAAACTGAACTTGGCCGGGTCGGTATAGCTGGGGCGCTTGCCGTAGGCCAATTCGGCCAGCAGCGAGAGCGCCCGCACCGTCTTCGGGCCCACCCCCCTGATGGACAGCAGGGCTTCGAAACCCTCGGGGTGCCGCTCATAGGTCTGCAACAGGACGCGTTCCAGGCTGGAGGGCCGCAGGTGCTCTTCGTAGAGCGAGTGGCGTGACGGCAGCACCAGTTGGGTGTACTCCCGGGTCACCGCCTCCGGATTCAAGGAAGTCAGGGCGGCGACGGCGCTGCGGTTCTCCCCGCTCTCCCGGGCCACCAGGTTCAGCACCGTCTTCTCCTTCCAGTCGCAACAGATGGCGGCGTGAGGTTCATTCACAAAATCGCTCACCTTGTCACCGAGCCAGTGGTAGCGGCGGGCGCGCTTGGCGCCGGTATTCATACCCTGCTGAACCACCGCCCAGTTGCCCTGGGCTGTGAAGATGAAGGTGTGGTGGTAGAGCTGGTAGCCGTCCTGGACGGCGGTATTGTCCACCTTGGCGCTCATCCTGCTGGCATAGACCAGTTTTTCGGCGCTGCTGGGCAGGGCGTACCGCTCCGCATAGTTAATAATGTCCTGGGGTGTCTTCAGCGAGGTCTTGCCCTTGCCTCCGGCGATAAAGATGCCCAACTCCCGCTCCAAGCCGCGCAGGCCTCCTTGAGCGCCCCGCAGACAGTGGTGGTCAGGCCGGAGGAGTGCCAGTCGAAGCCCAGCAGGCAGCCCAGGGCTTGAAACCAGAACGGGTCGGCCAGCTTTTCCAGGACTGCCTGACGGCCCTGCTCCCGGACGAGCAGGATCAGGATCGCCCGGCTGAGCCTGGCCATCCGTTCGAAGAGCCAGGGCGGGCACTGTCCGGTATGTAATGGCAGGTCAACGCTACCGGTGCGCATTACCATCACCCCCGGATCTTATTGTAAGCGTTATCTCCGGCCACAACAAGGAGGATGTTGAGTGCCGGGCTCTATGATAGAATTGGATCAGCAAGCTTACAGTTTTTGTACTTTGACCGAGGGCTACCCGCTCTAATGCCCCCGCTTCTTTGAAGCGGTGGGATAAGAGCGGCTACGCCTCTAGTTGAAGGGAGCGGGTGGGGAAGATGGATGAGTTTATCAGAGAGACGATCGTCGAAGCCGTCGGCAGTTACCGCGGCCAGACCGGATACCGCACGCCGCTGGTCGGTTTTACAGCGGCGGATGACCCTGGTTTCACCGGACTGCGGGAAGCGGTCGGTCCAGGCCACCTGCTGCCGCAGGACCTGCTGCCCGGCGCCCGTACGGTAGTGGCCTTTTTCGTGCCCTTTGACAGGGAACTGGTGCGGTTGCAGCGGGAGGATCCCTATGTCAGCCGGGCCTGGGCGGAGGCCTACATCGAGACCAACCGGCTGATCGACTCTGTCTGCCGCACCCTGGGGGACGCATTGGCAGTCAAGGAAATCAAGGCTGCCTGGCAGCAGCCCACGCACAACTTTGACCCGGTGGCCCTGGTGTCCTTCTGGTCACACAAGCACGTGGCTTATTTATGCGGTCTGGGCAGCTTCGGCAGGCACCAGATGCTGATCACCAGGGCCGGTTGCGCCGGGCGCCTGGGGAGCCTGGTGACCGATGCCGTTCTGCCGGAGGCATCCCTGGCCTCGCCTGGGACAACTGCTGACCCAACCGGGGAATTCTGCCTGGCCGGGCGTGGCGGCCACTGTGACACCTGTATCAGGCGCTGCCCCAGCGGGGCGCTCACGACGGACGGGCTCGACAAACAGAGGTGCTACCGCTACCTCCTCGAAGTCAACGATCATTTCCCGGACCTGGGCCTCTGTGACGTCTGCGGCAAGTGCGCCACCGGCCCCTGCGCCCTGAGGATGCCGGAGGGGGGCTGACGGCATGGAGTTGCCTCTTCCCGAGGCGGTCAGGAGAGCCTGTGCCTTGCTGGCGGCAGAACGCAGGCAGGCCTACGTGGTCGGCGGGGGGATCAGAGACCTGATTTTGGGTGTGGCCCCGCTGGATTGGGACCTGGCCACGGATGCCTCACCCGGCGAGGCTTCCGCTATTTTCAACACGGCCGGCTGCAAGGTGCTGCCGACGGGGATCAGGTACGGCACGATCACCGTCTATATCGGAAACTTTCCGATTGAGGTCACCACCTTCAGGACCGAAGGCAGGTACCGCGACCGGCGCCGCCCGGACAAGGTCCGCTTTGTGAGCCACATCGAGCAGGACCTGGCCCGGCGGGACTTCACCATCAACGCCATCGCCTACGACCCGCGGCAAACGCTGATCATCGACCCCTGCTCCGGCATGCGGGACCTGGCGGACCATGCAGCTCAGGGCGGTAGGCAACCCGGAGGCGCGGATCGGCGAGGATGCCCTGCGGATCATGAGAGCGGTCCGCATTGCCGCAGATTACGGTTTGCGGATCGAGTCCGGAACCTGGCATGCCATCGTCAGGAATGCCGAACAGATCTGCAGGATCTCGGTCGAACGGGTCAGGGACGAACTGAACCGGACGCTGATGGCCGCCAACTTTCTGGATGGGCTGCAGTGCCTGCTCCAGGCCGGGCTGCTGTTCCTGATCATCCCCGAACTGGGCGAGAGTTGGCTTTTTCCCCAGTTCCACCCCTCCCACCGGCACGACGTACTCGGCCACACCCTGGAGGCCATGCGGTACACCCCGGCAAAACTGGAGGTGCGCCTGGCAGTCCTGCTGCACGACGTTGCCAAGCCCCGGTGTTTCCGTCGCGGAACTGACGGCAGGGGGCATTTTTATGGCCATAACTTGCTGGGCGCCGAGATGGCGGAGGAGATCCTAAGGCGGCTGCACTACAGCAGCCACAGCATCAGGCGGATCTCCCTGTTGGTGCGGGAGCACATGTTGAGCCTGCAAATGCGCCAACCGGCCATACGGAGGTTGATCTCCAGAGTTGGGCGGGCAACCGTTCCGGACCTGCTGGCGGTCAGGGAGGCGGACATGCTGGCCCACAGTACCGACTTTATCGTGCGCGCCCTGCCTGAACGGGATGCCTTTCAAGCCCGCCTGCGCGAGGTGCTGGCGGAGCAAGCGGCCTTCAGCCTGGACGACCTCGCCGTCAACGGGGCAGACCTGATGGAAGCCCTGGACTGCCAGCCGGGACCGCTGGTCGGGGCGGTCCTGAAAGCCCTGTGGAACGAGGTGTTGGAGCAGCCCCGGAAGAACGAGCGCAACTACCTCCTGGCCAGGGCGAGGGGAGATCGCCGCCAGCCTTGGCGGCACACTAACGGTGGTTGCAAGGGGGGGGGGGTGGGAACTATTACAGTCCTAACCCCAGGCGCTCGCCCAGCAAGGCGGGGAGGCCCGCCTGGGCCACTTTCTCCCGGGTCAGGTTGAAATCGTAGGGAACGTGCCTGTAGGTGACGGTGTTGCTGTCCCCTGTCATAAACCAGGTATGATGCCCCCGGGTTACCGTCCCGGGCCTGGCCGATGCTGCCGGGATTGATCAGGTACAACCTGCCCTCCTGCAGGCTGATTTCAGAGGCCTGGTTTTGATCCACAGGCTCCAGGATTGTCTTGCCGTCATCGGAGTATAGGGCGCGCTGGTGGGTGTGGCCGAAGAAGCAGATAGACAACCCGGGATGCTGCGATGCCAGGACGTCAAAGGTGAGGCTGGCGTCTGCCGGGGAAAAGATATAGTCGTACGGGTGGCTGGGAGAGCCGTGTACCGCCAGGAAAAGGTCGTCAACCAGCGCCTGCTCCGGTAATTGCTTCAGCCATGCCTTATTGCTGTCGGAGAGGTGGCGCTCGGTCCACACGAGAGCGTCCTGGGCAACCGGATTAAAATCTTCAATACCGCAGGCTCCGACCACGGCGTCGTCATGGTTTCCTCTCACGCACAGGAAGCCGCGGCTGCGGCAGAGTTCCGCGCACTCGTTGGGATTGGCGTAATAACCGACAATGTCGCCCAGGCAGACGACCTTTTGGACATCCTGCCGGGAGAGATCATCCAGCACATCCTGGAAGGCCTCCAGGTTGGCGTGAATATCGCTGATTACTGCATAGCGCATCCGCTTGCCGGCTCCCTTCCGGATTTGCCAGATGACTACCCGCTCTAATGCCCCCGCTTCTGAAGCGGTGGGATAAGAGCGGCTACGTCACTGGATTAACTATTTCCCGAGGGCTACCCGCTCTAATTCCCCCGCTCTGAAGCGGGGGGATAAGAGCGGCTACGCCTCTAGTTAACTATTTCTAAGCTTCAGTGGGGCAAGGCAAACCCCCACTGAAGCCAAGAACTAGTTGAACCGAGGGCTAACCGCCACTAAGCTCCCGTTTGCGGGAGACCAAGTGGCGCTAAACCACTGGATCAGTGCAACTAGGGCTTCTGCCTTCACCGATGGCTCGGCACAAGCCAAGTTTTACTGATAATTCAGTGGGGGAAGGCAGGCTCCCGCTGAAGCCAAGAACTAGCTGAACCAGAATCGTACGGAGTACCCTTCTATTTTCGGAGACGGGGCTATCTTTGTCAATAATATTATTCAAATAAAGCGAAGCAGAAGCTTGGAATTAGCCATAGATTGAAAAGGGAATGATTTGCGGTCATGCATGAGGGGAAGCGCCAGACTCCCGGGGCCTCGCCCACACTCGTCAGGGAGCCAGGGCAAAGAGGCTGGCGCTTGGTGACGTCTCTCGCCTGCCGGCTGACGGCATCACTGGACATCAGGTAATGCGGCCGCAAGCAGCAAGAGGATCCGAGGCAGGTCTCAAATGATCAGTTCCTCGTCTACCGGATAGGTCACGCTTTCGTTGCACTGGGGACACTGCAGTAGATGGACGCACTGGCCGTCTCCGGTTACAGCCTTGTCCCGGGCGGTTGCGACATCCTGTTCTTCATAGGGCGCATAAGGATCATAGTAACTCGCCAACCCGCCGTAATCGATCATCTTGGCGCCACAATCGGGGCAGTTATGCACAAGCTGCGACGATCCGTTGCAAACCGGGCATCCGGTACCCATTTGATTCACCTCGCTTTTATCGAGCCAGTTTTTTCAACTGGGTCTTGGCTTCAGAGGGGGGATTGCTTCCACCGCTGAAGCTTAGAGCCAGTTAATTAGGGGCGTAGCCGCTCTTATCCCACCGCTTTGGAAGCGGGGGCATTAGAGCGGGTAGCCATCGGTAACTCTATTTTCCGATGATCTCCCCGGGGTTATACATCGAGGCGATCTCGAAGCTCGATTCTTTCCTCTTTGAATTTCGAATATCGAATCTCGAGAAGGACGGCGTACTGTATGGTGAATACATTGCTGCAATCAGTTGACTTTCGGCAACCCATATTTCATAATTAGTTTCATGAAGGCAGATAGTGACTGTAAGTTGTATCATCATGCTTGTAAGTGGGCGAAGATGTCCTCGGCAGGAACGAGTTTCCATGAGGGCATTTATTGTTTATCCGAGGGCTACCCGCTCTAATGCCCACGCTTCTTTGAAGCGGTGGGATAAGAGCGGCTACGCCTCTAGTTGAACGGACGGCGCCTGGGACGCGGGTAGCTATGGCATTATGAGGGGTGCGGGAATGGAACAGGCGCGCATACTGATCGCGATAGCAAAGGCCGAACAGCGGAACAGCCTCAAGCTGCTCCTGGCTAGAGGCTCGTATCAGGTTGTGGCCGAAGCGGAGGACGGAGCGCAGACGTTGCGTCAGGCCAGGAGCCTGAAACCGGACCTGGTGCTGTCAGACGCTGACCTACCGGGCATTAACGGTTTTGAACTCTGCAGGGCTCTCAACCAGGAGCAACGCACCCCGGTGCTGCTGATCTCCCAGCAGGCCTTTCTCTTTCCCCAGCTTGACGAGCGTTTCAAGCACTACCCGATCTGCTACGTAGCCAGGCCGCTGTCGGAATATAACCTGTTTCCGGCCATCGAGAGCCTGTTCAAATGCCATCAGTACATTCAGGGCCTGGAGGCGGAGATCGCCGACCTGCAGGAGAAGATCGAGGCCAGGAAACTGGTGGAGCGGGCGAAGGGCCTGCTCATGGAGCAACTGAAAGTGGGTGAAGCCGAGGCCTACCGCCGCATGCAAAAGCAGAGCATGGACCGGTGCCTGTCGATGCGCAAGGTGGCCGAGGCGATCATCCTGGCCTACGATTTGAACAAGTGAGGTAACGACTCAGAAGTCAGGAGTCAGGAGTCCAAAAAGAAGCGATGAGTTTGCTCATCACTCATCACTCATCACTCCAAAAATAATTGAGCGCAGGAGGTAGGTTAGGGATGATTACCAAAACGAGGGAAGATGTTCTCGCCATCGCCCATGACCGCGGGGTGCAGTTCATCAGGCTCCAGTTCACCGATATTTTAGGGACGCTCAAGAATGTGGCCATCACCGCGGAGCAGTTGGAAAGAGCGCTAACCGAGGGGATCATGTTTGACGGCTCTTCGATTGAAGGGTTTGTCAGGATTGAAGAGTCCGACATGTACCTGATCCCGGACCCCAACACCTTCACCATTTTTCCCTGGCGCGGGCGGGACGGATCCGTCGCCAGGCTGATCTGCGACATTTACAATCCTGACGGCACGCCCTTCATGGGCTGCCCGCGCTATGCCCTGAAAAGGGTGCTGGCTGAGGCCGGGGAAGCGGGCTACACCATGAACGTCGGCCCCGAGGCGGAGTTTTTCCTGTTCAATACCGACCAGGCAGGCAGCCCCACTGTTACCACCCACGATGAGGGCGGTTACTTCGACATGAGCCCCCTGGACCGCGGCGAGGACACCCGCAGGGACATTATCCTGGCCCTGAAAGAGATGGGATTTGAGGTGGAGGCGTCCCACCACGAAGTCGCCCCCGGTCAGCACGAGATCGATTTCCGGTACGACGACGCCCTGACCACAGCCGACAATGTAGTCACCTTCAAGTACGTGGTGCGCTCCATTGCCCAGTTGCATGGGCTGCACGCCACCTTCATGCCCAAGCCCGTCTTCGGCATCTTCGGTTCGGGCATGCACGTCAACCAGTCCCTTGTTGCCAACGGCACGAACGCCTTCTACGACCCGTCGCAGCCCCTGCAACTCTCCAGCGTGGCCATGTATTACCTGGGCGGGCTGCTCTCTCACGTCAAGGGGCTGACCGCCGTCACCAACCCGCTCGTCAACTCGTACAAGAGGTTGGTGCCCGATTATGAGGCGCCCGTCTATATCGCCTGGTCACCCCGGAACCGGAGTCCGCTGGTGCGCATTCCCGACCGCCGGGGGCAGGGGACCAGCCTGGAGTTTCGCAGCCCGGACCCGTCCTGCAACCCATACCTGGCCTTCGCAGTCAACCTCAAGGCAGGCCTTGACGGCATCAAGAGCAAGATCACCCCGCCACCGCCGGTGGACCAGAATATCTTCGAGATGTCGGAGCAGGAACTGCAAAAACTGGGGATCGGACGCCTGCCCGCCTCCCTGGGAGATGCCCTGGAGGAACTGAAAAAGGACAGCCTGATCCAGGAGGCCCTCGGGCCCCACATCTACGAAAAATTTATGGCCGCCAAGACCCTGGAGTGGAACGAGTACCGGGTGCAGGTGCATCCCTGGGAGCGGGATATGTATCTCAGCAAGTATTGATCGGGCGCTCGGCCGGGCCGTCGTGCCTGATGGTGGGATGTCATGGTTGAACCATGACCAGGGTGACGCCAGTGCGGTGCAGGCTGCAATTGTATACAGTATATGCAGCAAAAGTCGATTGTAATTTACAATAGGTGCTGTTATAATCGCAACTACGAACAATTCAGCCATGTCAGCGGAGGACGGCAGTATGGAGAGGATCGACAGCCGGGGCCTGCATTACCGTGAATTGAACGAGAGGATCAGACACCTGGCGGATGAAGGAGAACGGGAGTTTCAGCTCGACAACGTCAACGGACAGCGCTACCTGGGCACCGGCCTGGCGCATTCCGGAATCAAAATAGTGGTCAACGGGGTGCCGGGCAACGACCTGGCCTCATTCATGGACGGACCGGAGATCACGGTCAATGACAACGCCCAGGATGCCATCGGCAACACCATGAACGCCGGCCAGGTGACGGTACAAGGCCATGCCGGCGACGTGCTGGGTTACGGGATGCGCGGCGGGCGTCTGTTTATCAAGGGGAACGTGGGATACCGGGTCGGGATCCACATGAAAGAATACAGGAAGCAGGTTCCGGTGCTGATCGCCGGCGGGACAGCCGGGGCCTTCATGGGAGAATACATGGCCGGAGGGATCCTGGCGCTGCTCGGTCTGGAGCGGCAGCCGGAGGAGCCTCTGGCCGGCGCTTATCTGGGGACGGGCATGCATGGCGGCGTGATCTATTTACGGGGCGAGGTCGACTCCTTAGTCCTGGGCAAAGAGGTGTCTGTCTTCGCTCTGGACGAGGCGGACTGGAGACTCCTGGGTCCGCACCTGCAGGATTTCTGCGCCGCCTTTGGATATAGTTACGATGAGGTCTGCGCGGAGAAGTTCTGTAAGCTGATACCGGTTTCCCACCGGCCCTACGGAAGGCTCTACTGCTATTAGCCCACAGGGAGAGATAACAAGTTGGACTACCAGGTGATTGTCATCGGGGCAGGTCCGGGGGGCTACCCTTCAGCCCTAAAGGCGGCCCGCATGGGGGCCAGGGTCTGTATCGTCGAAGCCAAGCAGGTCGGCGGAACCTGCCTGAATAGGGGTTGCATCCCGACCAAGGCGCTGGTGGAGAGCGCCGCGGCGCTGAGGCGCGCCCGCCAGGCCGGGGAGTTCGGAGTGGAGGCGGGCGAACCCGCCCTGAACTACGGCAGGGTGCGCTCACGTCAGGACGAGATCGTTGCCAGGTTGACGGGTGGGATCCAGTTCCTGCTGGAGAGCAACAAGATCGAGCTGGTGCGGGCACATGGGCGCCTGGCCGGCCCCAACCAGGTGGAGTTGGTATTTGACGGTGGCGGCAGAACCGAGCGGATCAGCGGCGACAAGATCATCGTCGCCACCGGCTCGGAGCCCTTGCTGCCGAAGTCGATGGGCTATGATGGGTCAGTGGTGCTGTCCAGCACGGAGATGCTGCGGCTGGAGGAACTTCCCGAGACCCTGCTGATTGCCGGCGGGGGCGTGATCGGCTGTGAGTTTGCAGGGATCTGCGCCGCCATGGGCGTCCGGGTGACCCTGGTGGAGGCTCTGCCGACGATCCTCCCAACGATCGAGGAAGACCTGGCCCGGCGGCTGCAAGCGATCCTGAAGCAGCAGGGGATCAGCCTGAAGACAAAGACCAGGATCCTGGAGGTGGTCCGCGACGGGCAGGGCGCCAGGGTCTCGCTGAGCGACAACACCGAGGTGGTGGCCGACAAGGTGCTGATTGCGGTGGGACGCAGCCTGAACACCACAGGCATCGGGCTGGAGTCGGCCGGCGTGGCTACAACCGCCGGGGCGGTAACCGTCAACGACAACATGGAAACATCCGCCCGCGGCGTCTACGCCGTGGGTGACATCACCGGTCAGGCCCTGCTCGCCCACGTGGCCACCGCCCAGGGAGTGGCAGCGGCGGCGAATGCCCTGGGCGAGGAGCGGACGGTGGATTACGGCGCCATCCCCAACTGCATCTTTACCTATCCGGAAATCGGGAGCGTCGGCATCACCAGCCGGGAGGCCAAGGAGCGGGGCATCCCGCTGAAGACCGGAAGGTCTCTCTTTAGCGCCAACGGCAAGGCCCTGTGCGAGGGAGAAGCGGACGGCTCCGTGAAGGTGCTGGCTGCGGCGGACACGGGCCGCCTGTTGGGGATACACATCATCGGGCCGCATGCCACCGAACTGATTGCGGAGGGGGCGCTGGCAGTGCGCTGGGGACTGACCCTGTCGCAGTTCGGCGATACCGTCCATGCTCATCCAACCCTGTCCGAGGCCGTGAGAGAAGCGGTAGAAGCGGCCATATAGTGGTTGCTGCAAATTTTCATACCTTGTTAGTGACCCCGAAGGCGTCATGGGGCCTGCCTTGATAGTTACGATGGATCATTATTCCAGGGTTCAATATGGGAGGAATCATAAGGATGGATGTAGTGCTGCCGTTTCTTGCCGAGGGCGTGAACGAGGCCACCGTCTCCTTTTGGAAGGTGGATGAAGGAGATGACGTGGCGGCCGAGGATGAGTTGGTGGAAATGTTCACCAGCAAGGCGGTCTTCAGCGTTCCCTCGCCTGCCGGTGGTGTGGTGGAAGAGATCCTGACCAGAGAGGGAGAAGTGGTCAAGGTCGGCCAGGCCCTCTGCCGGATCAGGGAATAACTTGGCTTAGAACTTCGCTTCGCTGCGTTTGAATAATCGGCTGACGACCATCCAGGAGAGGAGAAACTCGTGGCCAAACGCTATGCGGTTTTTTGGGGATGCCAGATACCGGCCCGCCTTCCCTTTTTAGAGCAATCGACCCGCCTCGTGTTGCAGCGGGCGGGCATCGAGTTGGTGGACCTGCCGGGCTTCACCTGCTGTCCGGAAAGAAGCGTGGTGGGCAGCTATTCGGAAGAGGCCTGGATTCTGGCTGCGGCCCGTAACCTGGCCGTGGCCGAACAGTCCGGCCTGCCCCTGCTGACACCCTGCAACGGCTGCTACAGCACTCTAAAGACCGTACTCGGCGACATCCTGGAGTCGGTGACATTGAAAGAGGGTGTGACCTCCCGGCTGCGGGCGGTCGGCCTGGATTTCCGGGGTACGGTTGTGGTCAGGCACCTGATCGAGGTGCTGCACGACGACGTCACCCCGGCCTGGATCAGCAGCCTCGTCACCCGCCCGCTGCGCGGCCTGAGGATCGCCGTGCACTACGGCTGCCACATGATGCGTCCGTCCGGCAGGCTGCACTTCGACGATCCCCTGCGCCCGGAGAAGTACGATCTCCTGGTCAGAGCGCTGGGGGCGGAAACGGTAGATTACGAGACCAAGATGCTCTGCTGTGGCAGCGCCCTGGGACGCGCCGGGTCCCAGGAGGAGGCCACCATGATGCTGCGCAAGAAGCTGCAGGACTTGAGAGGCAAGGCCGATGCCCTGACGGCGGTCTGCCCCGCCTGCTTCATTCAGTTTGACCAACTGCAGTACATCCTGCAGCGCCAGGGAGAACGCCTGAACCTGCCCGTGTTCACCTATCCCGAACTGCTGGGCCTGGCCATGGGCATCCCCGGCGAGTTACTCGGCCTGCAGGGGCACCGGGTCAGCCCGGATCCGTTCTTCAAGGCCTGGAGCGAGCGAGCGGGCGCCCTGGAGGCGATCAGCGGCCTGATCGACCTGGACGACGTCAAGCGCTGCTATAACTGCGGCGCCTGCGTGGATGACTGCCCGGCCGCCCAGGTGAGCAGCTCGTTCCAGCCCCGTGACCTGATCGGCAGCCTGCTGCAGGGAAACCTGGACGAACTGCTGCAGGACCGGGCTATCTGGCAGTGCCTGGAGTGCCATACCTGCTCCGAACTCTGTCCGCAGAAGTTTGGCATGGAAAAGGTTTTTGCGGTCCTGAAACACCTGGCCGTAGAGAGGGGTAACGCCCCGCCGCCGCTGGAGGGCGGGATCAAGGGCTTTCTGCAGACCGGCAGGCTGGGCGCTGTTGACGAGAAGGGCCGTAAAAAATTGGGCCTGGATGCGCTGCCGCCGGGAGGAGAGGCAGACATCAAGCAACTGCTGTGTTTACCGTCGCAAGATTCAAAAGACCTGCCGTTCTTTCGTCTTGGCAAGCAGGAACTCCAGAGCTTACTTGGCTTGACGAAGCAAGAACAAATGGGGAAGGGGGACACGCCTCTGCAGGGAAAGTCCCCAATGGACGAGGACATTTGCGATATTTAGGAAGTTCGATAGGGGATATTTGAGAGCCCTTCCTGAGGCTTCGGACGTCGGATGAACTTTCGGCGGCGTGCCCCGGAAAAGCAGCAGGATAAGCAACGGCCAATGGGGGAGGAGCAGGCATGAAGGGAACTTTCCCGCGCATCCCGTCGGGATGCTCCATCACCGGCATCTTGAATAGAAAAGCCAAGCGCTTCAGCGGGGCTGACGTGATCAGGTCGATCAGGCTGATGCATGACCGGTCCAACGGCCTCGGCGGCGGTTTTGCCGGCTACGGGATCTACCCGCAGTACAGGGATCACTATGCCTTCCACCTTCTCTACCATAAAGATTCCAGCCAGCACGAGACCGAGCGCTTTTTGGAAAAGAGCTTCTTTATCGACCGGAGCGAACCGATCCCGACCCGCCCTCACCCCCGGATCACCGATGTGCCTTTACTGTGGCGCTATTTTTTGACGGTGAGGCCTTACGTGGTGGAGCAGTTCTTCTCCAAAAGCCATGACGGCCAGTCGGCGAGTCCGGCGGGCAAGCACTGGGATGAGGAGAACTTCGTCGTCAAGCAGGTCATGGCGATCAACCAGGAGATCGACGGGGCCTTCGTGGCCTCCAGCGGCAAGAACATGGGGGTGTTCAAGGGGGTTGGTTACCCCGAGGACATCGGTGAATTCTACCGGGTTGAGGAGTACGAGGGCTACATGTGGACCGCCCACGGGCGGTTTCCCACCAACACTCCCGGCTGGTGGGGCGGCGCCCATCCCTTCGCCATCCTGGACTGGTCCGTGGTGCACAACGGCGAGATCTCTTCCTACGGGATCAACAGGCGCTACCTGGAGGCGTTCGGCTATCACTGCGCTCTGCAGACCGATACCGAGGTCATCGCCTACCTCTTCGACCTGCTGCACCGGAGGCAGGGGATGTCCCTGGAAACGACCTGCCTGGCCCTGGCGGCGCCCTTCTGGAAGGAGGAGGTCGACCGCTATCCGGAGGCCAAGCGGGAGATGATCACGGCTATCCGGCAGGTCTACGGCTCCGCCATGCTGAACGGGCCCTTCAGCCTGGTGGTCGGCTTCACCGGCGGGATGATCGGGATCACCGACCGGATCAAGCTGCGCCCATTAGTCTGCGGGCAGAAGGACGAAGTAGTCTACCTGTGCAGCGAGGAGAGCGGCATCAGGGAGATCTGCCCGGCCCCCGACCGGGTCTGGACGATCAAGGCCGGGGAACCGATCATCGTCAAACTGGAGGAGGGGGTGCAGCCATGACCAGAACCCTGCTGTCGCCCGATTACCTGGTCAGGATAGACCACCAGCGCTGCCGGCGCTGCAAGCGGTGCGTGCTGAACTGCGGTTTTGAGGCCCTGAGCTTCCAGGACCGGGTGGTGCCTGACAATGCCAAGTGCGTGGCCTGCCAGCGCTGCGTCACCTTCTGTCCCGAATCGGCGATTAACGTGGAGCGCAACCCGCTCACCTTCAAGAGCAACGATTACTGGACACCGGACGCCATCAGGTCCATCTACAAACAGGCCGAGACCGGCGGCATGCTGCTGACCGGCATGGGCAACGACCGCCCCTACCGCAACTACTTTGACCACATGGTGCTGGACGCCTGCCAGGTGACCAACCCGTCCATCGATCCCCTGCGGGAGCCGATGGAGCTGCGGACCTACCTGGGAAGCAAACCCAACACCCTGGAGTTCACGGAAAAGGACGGGGAGACGGTGCTGGCCACCAGGCTCAACCCCCAGGTGGTTCTGGAAACCCCGATCATCTTTGGCGCCCTGTCCTATGGCGCCATCAGCCTGCAGGCGCACAAGGCCCTGGCCCGGGCCGCCTCTATCGCCGGCTCGCTCATGAATACCGGGGAGGGCGGCCTGCACAGGGAGCTATACCCCTTCAGCGACCGGATCATCGTCCAGGTGGCTTCCGGGCGCTTCGGCGTCAACCAGGAGTACCTGGAGCGGGGCGCGGCGGTGGAGATCAAGATCGGCCAGGGGGCGAAGCCGGGCATCGGCGGCCACCTCCCGGGAGAGAAGGTCAGCCAGGAGGTCGCCCAGACCAGGATGATCCCCGAGGGCTCCGACGCCCTGTCACCGGCGCCGCATCACGACATCTATTCCATTGAGGACCTGTCGCAGTTGATCTACGCCTTAAAAGAGGCGACTCGCTATAGCAAGCCGGTTGGGGTGAAGATTGCCGCCGTGCACAACGTGGCGGCCATTGTCAGCGGCATCGCCCGGGCCGGAGCGGATTACGTCTACATCGACGGCTTCCGCGGCGGCACCGGGGCCGCCCCCACCATGATCCGGGACAACATCGGGATTCCCATCGAGATGGCGCTTGCCGCCGTCGACGACCGGCTGCGCCAGGAGGGTATCCGCAACCAGATCTCCCTGGTGGTGGCCGGGGGCATCAGGAACAGCGGCGATGTGGCCAAGGCCATCGCCCTGGGGGCGGACGTGGTCGCCATCGGGACGGCGGCCCTGGTGGCCATGGGCTGCCACCTGTGCCAGAAGTGCTACACCGGCAACTGCTCCTGGGGGATCGCCACCCAGCGCCCGGAGTTGACCCGGCGCCTGGAGACCGAAGAGGCCACCGAACGCTTGGTCAACCTGCTGCGCGGCTGGTCGCTGGAACTGAAGGAGATCCTGGGCGCCCTCGGGGTGAACGCCATCGAAAGCTTGAGAGGGAGCCGGGAGCGCCTCCGTGGCGTCGGCCTCAACCAGGTGGAACTGGACGTGCTGGGGATCAAGCCCGCAGGGCGGTAGATAGGGAGGAAGGCGAGCCAGGGTAGCGATGCCCTGGCTTTTTCGCGCCCAGGCATCATCCGCTCGTATATGCTCTTAAACGCTGCCATGATGCCATTCTTATGAGTTATTTCCATATTCGAATATAATTATGAAAAATAATATATTCTATGAAATAATTAGCAGGAATAGGCTATAAATTGTCGAAGAACAAGGAATAATTATTTCGATTGTAACATGGCGGTATACTAGTGTATTTACCCATCTTCCGCTCTAAGAGATTTTTTATTGCGATGCAGATGATATCTGGACCCGTTACCCCCTCCTGCTGAGCGAGGCAAAAAAAATATAAAATATTTTTCTCGAAAAAGGAGGAATTTTTTAACAAGGCGCGAATTCCTAGTAAATGGCATTTTTAAAGGGAAGGCGCCTGTTCATGACCTACAAGACGAAGAACCTATTCCGGCCTGTATCAGGGACACACGACCAACTACTTTCAGAACACCACCGGGGTGGACATCGAGATCGCCACCGTCAAGACGATCGGCTCCCTCTACCTGCTCAAGCCATTCGTGGAGGCGCTAAAAGTCCGGGAGATCATCGACCGGATCGTGCCCATGGAGCGTGACAACGGCGGTCTCACCCACGGCGAGGCGATCGAGCAGCTGGTCTTAAACCGCTTAAACGATCCCCGCCCGCTGGTCCATATCGAGGATTGGGCGGAGCAGGCAGGCATCCTGGAACTTTGCATATCAGCCCTGAGCAGCTTAACGACGACCGGCTGGGAGGAGCGCTCGACGCCATCGAGCCCTACGGCGACGATATTGAAGAGACCATCGTGCTTCATGCTCTGTCCCGGTTCAGCAAAATCGACACCAGCCAGGTCCTCTGGGACACCACCTCCTTCTACTTCGAGGGAGACCATGACGAGAGCGATCTGATCAGGTACGGCTACAGCCGTGATCAGAAACCGGACAAGAAGCAGGCGGTGGTAGAGCTGAACGTGACGGCAAGGGACGGCATTCCCGTCTGCCACCGCACCCTGCCGGGCAACGCCTCCGATCAGAAAGAGGCCTTGAAGAATCTGGAGACGCTGAAGAAACGCCTCAAAAACAAGGATCTCTCGATCATCGGCGACCGGGCGCTGTTCACCAAGGGCAACCTGGCCGGACTGATCAGCACAAAGATCAATTTCGTTGGGCCGCTCGCTGCCAAAGAAAGAGAATTCATCCTGAGCTTCCCCGATGAGCAGTTCCAGCCCCTTTCCTACACCACCGCCAAGGAAAAGGGCGGCTACTCGGGAATCGACACCAGCTACCGCTTCGAACAGGACGGCGGATTCTACAAGTGCCGGGCGGTGGTCGTAAAAAGTGACGAGCTTTCCGAACAAGAGGGGAAGACGCTCGATAAAAACCTGGCCCGGGTCGCTGCCGACCTTGAAAAGATCAGGGGCCAGCTCAATAAACGCAAGTATAAGAGTTATGATTACGCCAATGACCAGATCAGGAAGACGCTCGCCAAACACGGCAACTACGGCAGGCTTTTTCACGTTGTGCTCGACGCCAGGGATGAGGATGCCATGGTCATTACCTGGGAATATGAGAAAGAACTTTTATACCAAGAGCGCCGCCTCCTCGGCAAGTACGTCCTCGCCACCAGCCTGGACAAAAAGACCCACGACGCCGAAGCGGTGCTGGAATTATACAAGTCGCGGCACCTGGTGGAGCACCGGTTCCGGACGACGAAAAGCACCCTGAAGGTGAGGCCGGTGTTCCTGCAGAAAGATGAACGGATCAAGGCTCTGGTGCTGGTGATGATCATCGCCCTGATCGTCTACGCCCTGATCGAGTATGTTGTCAAGCAGGAGAGACTCGCCACATCGGCCAAACAGGCGCTGTTCATGTTCCGCATGCCGGCCATCGTCACTTTAAGGGTCAATGGTCAGATCATGCAGCAGATCGGCAACATCAAGCCCTTCATGCTGGAGATCCTGGACGCCCTGAACGTCAAACCTCTGGAGCTTGGTGGTGGTGTGGACACCGGCTAAAACTGCTGAACGAACGACTTTTTAAAAACTTGCTTGTCAAGGTTCAAATAAGATTTCCCTTAGAGCGGAAAATGGGTATTTATAAAAGTTTAGGGGGCGACAAGAATTTTATCAATGATGAAAGTTGATGTCATGTTTCCCCTCATGGGAAGGAAGCTTTCAGTGGACCACGGCTATCACCTGTTTTCTGCGGTATCTATAATCATACCGGACCTGCACAATGACACTGAACTGGGAATTCACCCGATTTCCGGCCAGATAGCAGGCAACCGCCTTTTAAATATCACCGGGTTCAGTCGATTGCTCATCAGGCTCCCAGTAGAACATATTAGGCTGGTTCTACCACTGGCAGGAAAAATACTAAATATTGATAATAATCTGATCCGGGTGGGAATACCAAATATCTGTGCTATTACTCCGGCACCCCGGTTATACAGCCGCCTTGTGGTGATCAAGGGCTTTGTAGAGCCAGAGGCTTTTCTGGCAGCAGTGTGCCGGCAAATGTCTGAATTAAATATCCAGGGCGAGGCGTCCCTGGTGGAGCAACATCATATTGCCGGTATGAACCGGGGCAGAGATAGTGGCACACACTCACCTTACCTGCGCCGCACAACCAGGATTCACGGTAAAGAAATAGTTGGCTTTGCCCTGCGTGTAGAAAATCTCCCGGATGAAGATTCCGTTAGGCTGCAAGAGCATGGCCTGGGTGGTCGTCACAAGTTTGGGTGCGGTATATTTGTCCCCATCAGGAGCTGAATAATGGAATATAGGGGAAAAATTCTAATTGATAGCCAAAGATTATTAGCTAAATCATATAACCACACCAATTATCCCGATGGCCCGCCAGGATATGCCCTATTGTTACAACATAGCAGAGATGTTGCAGAAGCCTGCGACGCGATTGTCGAAATTGCTGCCAAGGCCGCACTTATTAGTGCCGGGTTGAATGCAGCTTATATCGAACGCTTTGCTACTGTGCTGAAACTCAATGGGTGGATACAAGACTTGGGAAAAGCTAATAGCCATTTTCAGACGATGGTTCGTGGTCAATTTGAACTTACCCAACTCCTTCGTCATGAAGCCATCTCAGGGTTGCTGCTATGGCTTTGGCATAGCTCTGAAGACCAACACTTGCGTCAATGGTTATCACCGGTTGCGTACGAGTTTATCGTCTCTCTTTGGGGAGCTATTGGGCATCATCGGAAGTTTGATGAACAAACCGTTCCGGAGCAGAGCGGTAAGGTAACTGTTTACCTGACGCATCCGGATTTCAGAGCGATCCTGCAAGAAATGGCAGAGAGCCTAGCCCTTAGTCAACCACCTAGTTTTGAGCGGGATATAACTATTGTCCGGAGTCGCAAGGAGCTAGGGGATGTAGCCGCTTTGCCTGTACTAGCGAAAATGATGAGTGATTTTCAGGATCGTGAGGGCAGTTTTTGTGAAGAATCCGCACGCCGTTTTCTTGCAATTATAAAGGCATTTGGGATCGCTGCCGATGTTACTGCTAGTGCTGTTCCTCGACATGGACGAACGGCTACACGCTCGATTAGATCCTTCGTAAGAGAGCAGCTTGCAATTGGGCTTAAGGTTTCTGATTTAACAATGCTTATTCATCACTGGGTATGGAACCGATCGGGATATGACGCTCCCTTGCGCTATGAAACAAAACTTCCACCCAATTTCAATTTCCGGCCGTTTCAAAACGAGGTCGCACAATCTCCGTCCTATCTTACTTTGGCTGAAGCTGGCTGTGGATCTGGTAAGAGTCTGGCAGCTTATCTGTGGGCACGCCAATGGTGCCAAAAAAAGTCCGATGAAGGGTTTCATAATTTTCGGCTGTTTTTTTGCCTACCAACTACCGGCACCACAACCGAACACTTCAGGGACTACGCACTGGAATCCAGTGTGCCGGTGAGCCTTGCTCATTCACGCTCGTCAATTGACCTACAAACCATAATAGAAGCTGCCCAAGGGGAGGATGCTGGGAGCGAGGATGCGGTAGCAAGGGCACAAGAGGTTTTAAAGGCAGAACAAGATAGGATCGAAGCGCTTTCCTTGTGGAGCACACCTCTTGTTGTTACAACTACGGATACGGTCTTAGGGGCGATGGTTAATTCCCGACGGTCTATTTATACGTTACCGGCTATCTTACAGGGGGGAGTTGTCTTCGACGAAATCCATGCCTTCGATAATCAGTTATTTGGTCACCTTCTTGTGTTCCTGAGAAACTTTCCTAGGAGGGTGTTGCAAAACCCCCTGCCAGAGCGCACAAAAACCGGAAATAATTCTGCATAAAATCGATAACAAAGCAGGATATTTCAAGCATGCTAGCGAATATTAACGATATATAAAGATAAAGGGTGGTAATCTAGCATGCTTGGTCATAAACGCAAGCAACTCCAATTTACAGACATGGATGTCCTCCAGACCTGGGAGCAAAAACCCCTGGTTCCGGAAAACAGCATCTATTACGGCCTGTCCCAAGCCGATGATATCTTCAGGGACGATCTGTTCGCAAAGACCTACTCCTTCACCGGAAGGCCGTCGATACCGCCCAGCCTTCTGGTCAAGGTGCTGCTCTTGCAGTTTTATGATAATGTCCCGGACCGTGAGGCAGAAAACCGCGCCCGCTACGACCTGCGCTGGAAGGTGGCCCTCGGGATCTCCATTGCCGAATCCGGTTTCAACTACAGCGCCCTGTCCCGGTTCCGGGCCAGACTGTTGTTACACAAAAAGGAGCGCTCCGCCTTCGAGGAGATCCTGAAAGGCGCCACCAGCAGGGGGCTGCTTCCTGAAGGTTGCGCCAGGCAGATCATGGACTCCACCTATGTGCTGGGAGGTGGAGCGGTGCAGGATACCTACACCCTGATCCGTCTGACCATAAGAAACCTTTTCAATGCCGTAAGCAAGAGAGTAAACCTGGCGGCGCTGCTCCCCCGGCCCTTGCATCTTGATTACCAGAGCAAGAACAAGCCCAAGATCGACTGGGAAGATCCCGCCGAGCGCCACAAGCTCCTGAATAACCTATACGAGGACTCCATGCTGATCCTCGGAGCGGTGGACAATCTCAAACTTTCCGCCGGGGAACAGGAGGCAAGAGACCTCCTGGCCACGGTGGCCGTTCAGGATGTGGAGCAACAGCCGGACGGCGCTGTCAAGATCATGCGGGGTGTGGCCAAGGACCGGGTCATCTCTGTCACCGACCCCGAGATGAGGCACGGACGCAAGTCCAGCTCCAGGTTGTTCGACGGCTACAAGGCCCACACCGCCATGGAAACCGATAATGAGTTCATCACCGACATCGAGGTCACGCCTGGCAATATCCACGACTCCGAGGCGGCTGCCCCGCTCGTGGATGAACAGCCCGAAGAGAGAAAACCCGGCACGATCCTGTCGGATACGGCCTACGGCACAGGCCCGAACCGGATGGAGATGGAGAAAAGACGGATCGAGATCATCTCCCCTGCGCCCACTGATCATGGACATAATGGCTGTTTTCCCAAGTCAGCCTTCACCATAGATCTGGATAACCTGACCTGCCGGTGCCCGGCCGGGGAGATCGCCCCCGAGCAGAAGCACGATCATAAAACAGGCCAGTTGAAGATGTTTATCTTCTCGAAGGAGCAGTGCCGGAACTGCCCGTTTCTTGACCAGTGCACCAAGAGCAAGGAGGGCCGGCGCAGGATCGCCCTCAACCCCTATGAACGCTTCCTGCAGGAAGCCCGTTCTTTTCAGCAGACTGACAGGTTCAAGGAGGAGTATCCCGAGCGCTCCAAGATCGAGAGGAAGCAGGCGGAGATGGTGCATCACGGCCTGCGCCAGGCTCGCTACATCGGCAGGGACAAGGTTCACCTGCAGTCCTTGCTGATCGGAGCGCTGGTCAACTTCAAGCGCTACTGGAAGCTCTTGTCTGCGCGACTGTCTGCCGCTGTCGCCGCCGGGCCTCTTCCTGCGTCTGCATAGGGAGTAGTCTGCCCAAAATCAAATAATTGGGAAAAAGGGAGACGTGAACCTCAATGTGAGGCCTGCTTGACCACATCCACCCAAATTAAATGACAGTATATGGCATATAATTGCTTGCAAAAAAGCTTAAGAGTTCAGTAACGG
>CAVYEE010000018.1:0-49406 GCA_963767365.1 uncultured Peptococcaceae bacterium | reverse complement strand
AAGTCATTCTCAATCTTACCGTTTTCTGAGTAAGTTAATTTATTATCATATTTGAAATTAATTACCTTATTTTGTGCTTCCAATCCTATTACTCTACCATCACAAGATGTCCGAAGATAATTTCAAAAGGCTTTGGATGTGTGATATTAATTAAGTGATTGTTGTTTAACCATCTTCTTAATAATTCAAAGTAAATTTTAAAATATATCATAATCAGCCCCATATATTTTTATAAAACTTCTCAGTATAAGTCAATCCCTTTTGTGTATCATTACATCAGGTAACAGATGCTGGAATAGATAACAACGAAAATAATTGCATAAAAGCGTTTTCTCATAGGTGAAGCTATGCAAGAACCTATAAAATAATGGCCAAATAATAAAGCCCTATTAAAAGCAGGTTGGTCGTTCTTTGTAACCAAACACCGCCTATATTAGTTCATTTCTACATATAAAATGCCGTTATTACCTTGTTCGACTTTATTATCCAGAGTCCTGCATGCAATAAATATTCAGGAAAAAGTATTTTGTGGCTGACTGCTAACTGCCTGGCTGTTGCCGGTGGATCCGTCCGTTTATGCCACTAATGTGAAAAACGTGAGTTTCCCGGTGTTCAAAGAATGCCCTTGCTGCAAAGCAGCGGTCCGACTGCAAAAGAACGGTTTTACCCCTGTTATGTCATCGTCTGTCAGTGCTATACCTGATTCAGATCTGTCGCTACCTCTGCCCATCCTGCCATAGACGATATCGTTTCTACCGCTCTTTCTCTTCAGCCACTCCCAGCATGACAAGAATTCGATCCTCACCTGCCTGAGAGCTTTTTCTCCGGCAAGAAGCTTCCCGGTGTTTTCTCCCGCCAACTGGTCTCCTTCTGGTACCGGCGATTTCTCAACAACCTACCCGCCATCATCTCCGCCCTGAGGGAGAGGGAGCGGCCGGACGCCTTTCTCGGCGGGGAGAAAGAGAAAGCCATAAATGTAGCGGAACGGTTATCACTCTGGCCAGCGATCTGACCTTAAGGGTCAATCTTCACAACCGCATCCTCGCCAACCGTCCTATTTCTAGCGATTGAAATTCCTCAGACCTATTCAATCCAAAAGAATTATGACACAGCAAAGCAGGAAAAAGATACCTATTGTAGAATGAATTGTCAAAGATGGGAGGAGAAGAATGCTTTCGACAAGGGTATCGTTAAACCACTGTCGCGTCATTCAGGCCCTTTCCATGGCCTGGATCACGATCGCGTCGAAATCTCCTGTAAGACTTTGGTGTCGTTGAATCTCTGATCCGGTTCTGGCTGATCACCGAATGGTGGGAAACGGGATCAGAGAGGTCAAGCCCAAGAAACCAGCGTTAGGCGATGTTCACCTGGACTTCTTTGAATAATTGTCGCTCTGATCTAATTACAACAGATAGCCGATGAACAGCATCTTGATCAGCATCACCGGGTCGACGCATGGCCTCCCATTGTCAGGGCAGTAATGCGGCTTCACCTTTTCCTTGATGAAACTGAAATCGATGTACTTGTCGATCCTTCGCAGGATGTGATCTTTCGGCACCAGTTGTCAATTATCATGAATTCCATCCTGTATTGCTTCTGTGCCAACTGTTGAACAATTACTTTCTCTCCCGCCTGTTTTCTTCCATCATATCATGATATGGAGGCTAAGCGCGAGCGGTTTTCAATGAAAAAACGGTGTTACTCAACTACTCACCAATCACCATAATAACAAACTGGAATTCCTGCCCGCCTTGACTGATCCCCACCTTTGTTCCGTTAATATAACAGATCGCGTTCCCAGTAATTACCATGAGCACATGTCAACCGCAACACGACCACCAGATATAGCAATTCATGGCATCCAGTAAAGAAGCGTAAAACAATTCTTCTCCCTGGAAACTCTCTTTTTTTCAGGGAATGGACATAGAAAACCATTCTATTTGTAATGGAGCCTGCTACGCCACCGGTATGGCCGCCCCCGGGCTAGCCCGTATCGAAGAGGTAATGCGCCAGGCTTCTGTCCTTGATGTATTCCAGGGCATTGCGCATCTTTTCCGCTATCTCTCTGGCGCTGAAACTACAGTCTTTAAAGCTGCGCCTGTTCCTGAACAGGAAACACCAGAAGAGATTGAACGCCAAAAACATGAGCCACAGAATGACCTGAAAGGCGACTTCCCGATGGATGAAGCAGTGCTCCATGTTCCAGTTTCCTTTGAGTTCGTGAAATCCCGGGTTCTCGATATCCCACCTCCGGTGAATGATCTGCCGGATGATCTCCGGCGCTGCCTGCTCTTTGCTCAGGGTGGTGGCCACCAGGATCTCCCGTTTCTGAACGGCCTCCTGGCGAACGCCTCCTATCAATACGTAACCGTGCCTGATCTCGTTGATCTTGACCACTCTTAAGGGTTTTTGAACCCCGTCCCAGCTTTCAAAGTTCTCCTCATCCCAGACGGAGACATCGATATGGGTGGTGGATGATTTATCCTCACGCCACGTCCTGGCCGGCACCTGCTGCTCGAAGAGGTTCCTGGCATCCCGGACGATGTGCGTCCGCTCGTCTTTTAAGCGGACCACCAGGTGGACGTTCTGACTGAGCAGGTGGTTGATAAAAGGAGCCTTGGCAAAGCCGGCATCCGCCACCACGACATCGGCAAAGTGGTTGTAAGACTGCTTCAGCCAGTCAACCAGGCGCTTGGCGGCAGTGGTCTCGCCTTCACCCGGCCTGATCGGCTCGAAACCCAGGATGAGGTTCGGCTTGCCACCCACCATCTGACAGGTGACAACCTTGTGCTGGTAGGTGATCGTGCCGTCCTCGTGGTGCATCTCCTGGCAGGCGGGACAGCAGCGGCTCTTGGTGCTGAAGACCCCGGTGCCGTCCATGGCGGCCACGCGTAAATTGCCGATGGTGGGCATCATCTTATTGCGGCGCGCCTTGTTGATCACCTCTACATACATACTTTTGATCGGTTCCAGATCCATCCCGGTAGAGCTCAGGCGGATGGTGTCCGCTGAGGGCGGCCTCTGCTTCCGGGGCAGAAGCTTTTTAAAACAGACCTTTGCCCTGCGCTCGAGCTCTTCCAGGCTCTGCACCTGCAGGACAAAGCCGATCAGCAACGTTACCCAGATGGTGCCGGGCGCTATCTCCGGATCCTTTCTTTGATCTTTGGCGCATTTTGACCAGCCCTCAGGCAGGAAAACCTTGTTTATGTATCGAAGGAAATCCTTAAGCCACCGTTTTGACAAGTGTGGCGCACCTCCTGGGGATATGATGTGGTGATTGTGTTCCCAGGAGGTATTTGCTATTTGTGGAGGATATTCCTGCTTTTTGTCGATAAAAATTGCGAATTTACGAAGTTTTTTTGTGATACCGGCGCTCTTGCGCCCCAAGGGCTTCAGGGATCAGGTGCGGAGTTTCTGCCGTTGTATAAGGTTGTCAAAGATCTTTTTACTCACCAACTCTCGTACAGAAAAGGGTGGGTGGGTGGGGACTAACTTCAAACATCTTGTTGATTTTTAAACCCTCGCTGTAGTAGTAGTTAGTAGTTGGGAATACATGCACCCAACGATCAACGACCAATTGCTGACTACCACAATGCGGTGGGATAAGAGCCGGGCGCCCTCTGGGCGCGCCTCTAGTTGAATGACAGACCCCTGCCGATTTTTTGGTTGCTGGATTCTGATAAAAGCAACTCTGGCCGCCTTTGTTATTTTGGACATTTTGCCAAACCTGCTGATGCTTGTCCGATAAACCACAAAGCACTTTCCGGCCCGTGGACCTTGGACAAATGTCCAGACGGAAAAATAGGCTGCGGGATGAAACCGCTCTGGAGCCGGGTTCCAGCCTACCCCCTCCTTGGTACAGAATTTGCAGTGAATACCGAACAACAGTCGACTGGATCATTTATTTACTAATATTTACTAAAACATAGGGATAGGAGCGATCGCACTATGGCTACAAGGGACAGAAAAAACCGGCTCGAAGGAGCGCTGCCCAGGCTGTCGGACTATATGAAAAAATGGGCGGAGGAACTGCCCGACCACAGGGCCCTCATCTACCGGGACCAGCCGGTATCCTATCGTGAACTGGCGGAAAATTCCCAGCAACTGGCCAGGTATTTCATGAAGATCGGGGTTAAGAAGGGGGACTGCCTTGGCTACGTCATGACCGGCAGGCCGGAGTTCTTCTACTTTTACATGGCGGCATCGATGGTCGGGGCGATCATCGTGGGCATGAGCCCGCGGCACACACCGCCGGAGATGGTGTACATCCTGCAGAACTCCGAAGCCAGCCATATCTTATCTCTATACAGCCTGGGGGAGATCAAATACCAGGACCGGCTGGCCCAGGCTTTGCTGCAGGCTTCTGCGGTCGACAAGGTCTGGATAGTCGGGGGGCCGCCCGAGCTGCCCAATGCCCTGTCCTTCGACGAGATCATGAAGGGCGACTACTCTGAATACGACCAGGCGTTGAAGGAGAGAGAGGCCCAGGTGGGGCCCGATGACAGCCTGATCATCGTGTACACCTCGGGGAGCACCGGACAGCCCAAGGGCGCCCTGATGACCCACCGCAACGTGATCAGCATGGCCCTGGTGGAATTGGACGAGTATGGAGCCGGGGTTCCGGCAGGATGCACTCCGGATGATATCTTTCACCACCATCTTCCCGTAAACCATGTCAGCGGAGCCACCGAATGGGGCGCCGCGCCCATCGTGGGAGGCTGCACCCAGGTACTGGTAGACGCCTTTAACCCCGAGGAGGTGTTGAAAAATGTCGCCAAGTACAGGGTCACGATCCTGGCGGGAGTTCCCACTATGTGGGCGATGATGTTCAACCTGCCCAACTTTGAGGACTATGACCTTTCCTCGTTACGTTTTTGCTGGGTGGGAGGCGCCATGGCCCCCAAGGATATCCTGGCTGAAATGAAGAAAATCACGCCTTACTGCTGCAATCCGTTGGGACTGACGGAAACATCCGGCCTGATCACTTACAGCGACGTGGGAGCCAGCCTCGAGAACCTGAATCTGACCGTGGGCAAGTGCGCCCCTGAGTTTGAGATGAAGCTGGTCGACAAGGACCGCAAGCCGGTACCGAACGGTACCCCTGGTGAAATCGCCTATCGCGGGCCCACGGTGATCAAGGAATACTTTAAAATGCTGGAGGCCACTGCTGCTGCTATAGATCGGGAGGGGTGGCTGTACTCGGGTGATATTGGTGTGATCGACGAGGAGGGGGACCTGCGCCTGGTAGGCCGCTCTAAGGAAATGTACATTACCGGCGGCTACAACATCTACCCGGCGGAGATCGAGGAGCAGATCTCCAGGTACCCCGGGGTGCTGCTGGTGGCGGTGATTGCGGTGCCCCATAAAATTATGGGAGAGGTAGGACGCGCCTATATCGTGCCCAAACCGGGTGTCACCCTGGACGGGAACACCATCCAGGAATACCTGAAGGATTACCTGGCCGACTACAAGATCCCCAGGCAGTACGTATTTAGAGATTCCCTGCCGATGACTACCCTGGGTAAGATTGAGAAGAAAATTATCCGTCAGGAAGTGGAAAAGGAACAGGGTTCAACTGGGCCTTGACTTCAGTGGGAGAAAGCAATCCCCCGCTGAAGCTTAGAACCAGTTAATAATACAGTTGCATAACCGCTCTTATAAAGCGGGGGATTTAGAGCGGGTAGCAATCTGTGGATAATACAGTGATGTAGCCGCCCTTATCCCGCCGCTTTAGAAGTGGGGGCATTAGTGCGGGTAGTCATCTGTGGCGAAACAACGGCGTCACACCGGGTAGGATTTCCCGTCGTTCCTGTGGGGTGGTCGAAAAATGCCTTATTGTTACATGCGTAGCATTACGGCATGAGGAAGGCATTCTAACACATTATTAAGGAGGTTTAACGAATGAGTGATGAAGTTAAGGGAATATGGTCTCCCGCTCCCTTGGGCCTTGCCGCATTTTCCTTTACCCTGTTTATCATAAGCGTGTACAACGCCGGTTTACTTCCTGCAGCCGGGATGATGGTTGCAATAGGGCCCTGCCTATTCTACGGCGGTCTGGTCCAAATGCTTGCCGGCCTTGCCAATCGCCACACGGATGACCTCTTCGGCTATACAGCATCAACCTCGTATGGAGCGATGCTGATGTCCCTGGGCTTCATTTTGTTTGGGATGGCCACCAAGCTTATCGAGTTTGGCCCGGCTACAGGATCGGCAATGGGCATCGTCTTTGTGTCAGCCACGATCTTTACTCTCTACATGTGGATTGCCTCCTTCAAGGAAATCACGGCCCTGGCCGTGCTCTTTACAACGCTGTTCATCGGGCTGATCCTACTTGACCTGAACTTCTTCGGAATCCTGCCCAGCAGCGCTCCCGGCGGGTGGGTCTTGATCATCACCTCCTTGGTGGGCTGGTATACCAGTGCCGCGATCGTGCTTAACACGTTATACAAGAAAACCGTACTCCCGGTGTAATATCCAGGGGCCTACCCGGCTCTCGATAAACCGGCAGCAACCCCCTGCCGGTTTTTTTCGTAATGAAGGGCGGTGGCCGGAGGACTTTGGGTTCAACTAGTTCTTGGCTTCAGTGGGGGCTGACGAACTGAAGAAGCAGACTTGAAAAAAGTGATGATGTGCCGGTGCGGGGGGTCACGAAAGAAGGATAGGGCATGATCGTGGAGAATGTAAAACAAAGGAAGTTGCTGCCCGGAGTAATTACCCCGGGACGAAACCACTCTGTAGGGGGGATACAGGCCTATCCCCTTATTTGGCTTTTGCTTAATGGCTGGTTGTTGATGGGAAGGAGGTATGTCCAAGAAGGCAGGAAGGCCTTCATGGCAGGCAAGTAAGCACATTACTGGCAGGGAGGATGAACTGAGCATGGCTTCAAATTATGCGTACAAGACCAGGGACCTAAAATTCGTATTGAAGGAATGGCTCCCGCTCGAGGAGGTCTTCGCCTACGACAAGTACAAGGACTATTACGGCATGGACGACATCGATACGATCATCGACCAGGCGGACAAGGTGATGAGGGATCTCGTCGCCCCCACCGCCGACGACGGCGAGAAGACCCCGGTCTACTACAAGGACGGCAAGGTATTCGTTCCGGAAGCCTTCAGGAGCCTGTTCAAGTACATGCAGGCCAACGGCTGGGGTACCGGCAACATCGACGAGGAGGCGGAGATGACCCTGCCCTGCACGATACTGACCGCCGTGGGCGAGATGATGAGTGCGGCCAACCCGTCCTTCAGCCCCTATATCGCCCTGACCACGGGCGCCGCCGGCCTCTTCCAGACGTTCGGCGACGAGCACCTCAAAAAGATGTTCCTGCCCAAGATGATGGACGGGACCTGGTCCGGGACGATGTGTCTGACCGAGTCCGGCGCCGGCTCCGACGTGGGGGACATCCTTTCCAAGGCCTATCCCACCGGCGACCCGCGCATCTACAAGATCAAGGGGAGCAAGATCTTCATCACCGGCGGGGACGGTGACCACGTCGAGAATATCATTCACCTGTACCTGGCGCGCATCGAGGGCGCTGTCCCGGGCACCAAGGGCATCTCCCTGTTTGCCGTTCCCAAGTACTGGGTGAACGAGGACGGGAGCCTGGAGCCGAACGATGTGGAGACCGTGGGTGTCGAACACAAGCTGGGGCTGAAGGGATCGTCGACCGCCGCCCTGAGCGTGGGTGAAAACAACGGCTGCCGCGGCTGGCTCCTGGGAAGCTATGATGCTGAGGCCAAGGTAGGTCAGGGGATGGCCCAGATGTTCCAGATGATGAACGAGGAGCGCGTGGATACCGGTATGTTCGCCCTTTCCGTGACTGCCAACGCCTACTGGAACGCCGTCGCCTACTGCAAGGAACGGGTCCAGGGCCGCCTGCTGACCAACCCGAAGGCCGGGCGCACCCAGATCATCAACCACGAGGACATCAGGCAGATGATGCTGTTGAACAAGGCGGTCACCGAGGCGTGCCGGGCGATTATCTATAAGGAATGCTATTACATCGATGTCTCCAGGCACGACCCCGATCTCGAGCGCAGGAAGTGGGCCGCCGGCAAGGTCGAGTGCCTGACCCCGATTGCCAAGGCCTACCCGAGCGATGAGGCGTGGCCGCTCATCGGCCAATCCATCCAGAGCTACGGGGGATACGGATACATCGAGGACTACCCTGTCGCCCAGGCGGCGCGTGACTGTAAGATCTTCTCCATCTGGGAGGGCACCAACTTCATCCAGTCGTTGGACCTGGTGGGCCGCAAGTGGGGCCTCGGCAAGGGGATAGTTTTTGCGGCCCTCCTGAAGGATATCGAGGACTTCATCGCCGCTAACAAGGACGTGGCGGGATTCGAGAAGGATTTCGCCAACCTGGCCAGGGCACTGGCCGCCTACAGGGAGATCCAGGCCACCATGGCCCAGTACCTGGCGGGCGGACAGGCCGGCCTGCTCCCGGCCTTCTCCTGCCGCATCCTGACCGCAACCGCCCAACTGTATGGAGGCTACTGCCTGCTGGAGCAGGCCCTGATCGCCAGGAAGCGGGCGGATGAACTGGGCGCCGGACACTTCCAATACAACTTCTACAACGGCAAGCTCCTCTCTGCCAGGTATTACCTGCGCAACGTGGTGCCCAACGTCTGGGCGGTTCTGGAACTGGTCAAGGACGGAGACACCTCGGTGGTTGACTCCTATCCGGAGATCTTCGAGTACTGACAGGCAACATCAGGAGTCAGGAGACAGGAGACAGGAGACAGAAAGAGAGAACCGGCCTTACGAAGAGCAGTTACCAAATTAACTTAGAGAAGGGGGAAATCACATGGGACGTGAAGTTGTGATTGTCAGCGGGGGGCGCACCCCAATCGGGGATTTCAATGGCAGCCTGGCAGGTTTTTCTTCGATCGATTTAGGAGTGATCGCCCTGAAAGGGGCGCTGGAGAAGGCGGGGGTCGCCCCCGAGTTGATCGAAGAGGTCGTGGCAGGCCACTGCCTGCCGGCTGGTGACCCGGGGAACACCGCCCGGCACGTGACCATCAGGGCCGGCCTTCCGGTGTCAACGGTATCCATGACCGTCAATCAGCAGTGCCCATCCTCCATGCGGGCTACCGAGGTGATCGCCCAGGAGATCGCCCTGGGTAAAATTGACATTGGAGCAGCGGTGGGATACGAGAGCATGACCAACGCTCCCTACCTGCTGCTCAAGGCCCGGTCCGGCTACCGCATGGGGCACGGTGAGTTATTGGACTCCATGCTCTACAACGGCCTGTTCTGCGGTTTTGTCAACACCCATATGGGGATCACCGCCGAGAACGTGGCGGAGATGTACAACATCACCCGCCAGGAGCAGGACGAACTGGCGCTCTTGAGCCACCAACGGGCGGCCGCGGCCACCAGGGAAGGGAAATTCAAGGACGAGATCATCCCGGTCGAGGTTAAAACCAAAAAAGGCGTGGTCGTGTTTGATCACGACGAGCACGTGCGTGGCGATATAAGCATGGAAGCGCTGGCCAAGCTGCCTGCCGTCTTCAAGAAAGATGGATCTGTGACCGCAGGCAACGCTTCCGGGATCAATGACGGAGGCTCCGCCCTGATCCTGATGGCGGCGGAGAAGGCCGGGGAACTGGGATTAAAACCGGTTGCCCGGGTGGTGGCTACCGCCTCGGGCGCGGTAGCGCCGCGGATCATGGGCATGGGTGTGGTGCCGGCCGTGCAGCGCGCCCTGAAGTTTGCCAACCTGAAAATGGACGACATCGGCTACTGGGAGATCAACGAGGCCTTCGCCGCCCAGTTCCTGGGGGTGAACCGCGAACTGAAGTTGAGCATGGACAAGGTCAATGCCAACGGCTCCGGCATCGCCCTGGGCCACCCGGTGGGCTGCTCCGGCGCCCGCATCATCGTCAGCCTGATCAACGAGATGCGCCGCCGGGGAGTACAGTTTGGCTGCGCCAGCCTCTGCGCCGGCGGCGGGCCGGCGGCGGCTGTCATTGTAGAAGTCGCCTGACCGTACGTTCAACTGGGTCTTGGCTTCAGAGGGGGATTGCTTCCCCCACTGAAGCGTAGAGCCATTCAACTGGGTCTAGTTTCAGCGGAGTTTTTCCGCTGAAGGTTAGAGCCAGTTAATACAGTGCTTAGCCGCTCTTATCAACTGCAGGTGATTAGAGCGGGTTAGGCATCTGTGGATAATTAGAGGCATAGCCGCTCTTATCCCACCGCTTCAAAGAAGCGGGGGCATTAGAGCGGGTAGCCCTCGGTGAAACAATGGTGTCACACCGGGCTGATAGAAAAACTCTAAAAGACTACTCCAAATAACGCTGATACCTACAAAAGGGGAGGGTTGACAATGCCGTACGAAACAATACTGGTGGATATCGATCAGGGTGTGGCGGTGATCACCCTGAACCGCCCCAAGGCCCTGAATGCGCTCAATGCCCAACTCTATACGGAGTTTGGCCAGGCAAGCGATGAGCTTGCCAAAAACGACGAGGTGCGGGCGATCATTGTCACCGGCAGCGGGACTAAGGCCTTCGTCGCGGGTGCGGACATAACCTACATGTACCCGTTGAATGCGGTGCAGTCCCGGAGTTTTGTCATGATAGCGCGGGAGATAACGACTCGTTTCGAGAACTTGCCCATCCCGACCATCGCCGCGGTCAACGGCATGGCCCTGGGCGGCGGCTGTGAGCTGGCTATGTGCTGCGACCTGCGCATCGCGGAGGAGCAGGCCGTCTTCGGGCAACCGGAGATAAACCTGGGGATCATCCCCGGGGCGGGGGGAACCCAGCGACTGCCCCGGCTGGTAGGGGCTACACGGGCGAAGGAACTGATTTTCCTGGGCGGCAGCATCAGCGCTGCGGAGGCGCACCGCATCGGACTGGTGAACATGGTCGTCCCCACCGGCACCGCTCTGGAAGAGGCCAAGAAGATCGCCCGGAGGCTGGTTGCCAAGGGCCCGGTAGCTTTAACAATGGCCAAGGCGGCTATTAACACGGGCACCCAGCTCGACCTGAACTCCGGATTGGCCTACGAGGTGGAATGCTTCAGCAGCCTGTTCTCGACCGAGGACCAGAAGGAAGGCATGAAGGCCTTCATGGAAAAGCGGCCGGCCCAGTTTACAGGCAAGTAGCTCGTGCCCGGATCCGTCCGGGCGCGCCACGAAAATCAACGGCGGCAAGGCTTCCTGGTTCGGAGAGCGCTTGCCGCCTTGTTCTACAGCCCTTCGTCAGGGTGCTGCTTATTGCCCGCCCACGATATTGATCGTTTGCCCGGCAGCATTCCATTCCACTTGATACCCAAGGGCCTCGGCGATGTCCCGGGCCGGCAGATAGGTCCTCCCGTTTTCGATGAGGGGCGCCGTATCCATCTGGCTCGCCTTCCCGTTGGTGGTGATCGCCGTGCTGCCGATGGTCAGGTCTATGGTAGTTCCACCCTTAGTGATGGTGATTGTCTGGGTAGCCGCATCCCATGCGGTCTGTGCGCCCACCGCGGCGGCCAGGTAGCGCACCGGGACCAGGGTGCGCCCGCTGGAGATGAAGGGGGCGGCATCTGAATTATAGGCCTGACCATTCACAAAGAAGGGACTCTGGCCGATGGTGAAGATAATGAGCTGTTCACCGGGTGTTACCGGGATCGGATTTGATGAGGGAGACTGGTTGGGCTGCCCGGTGACCATTGCTTGAATGATGGCGCCGCCGGTTCCCACTGCCACGAAGGCGTCATTGTTGTAGCACACTGCGTCAAGTGCAGAGTAAGTGTCCGAACTCTGGCTGGACCAGGTGGTTCCGTCCGGAGAGGTCAGGACAGCGCCGTTGGCGCCCACCGCCACGAAGACGCCGTTGCCGAAGCATACTCCATTAATGTTGCTCGTGGCGCCCGAACTCTGGCTGGTCCAGGCGGTACCGTCCGGAGAGGTCAGGACAGCGCCGCTGACGCCCACCGCCACGAAGACGCCGTTGCCGAAGCATACTCCATTAAGCCCCTGGTTCTTGTTTTCGCTGGTCCAGGTTGTTCCGTCCGGGGAGGTGAGGATCTCACCGTCTTGTCCCACTACCACGAATGCGCCGTTGCCATAGGATATGCCACTTGGATAAGAGATCGTTCCCTCGTTGTGCCGGAAGGCCCAGGTCTCCCCGTACTCGGAGGTGAGAACAACTCCGGACCCTCCCACTGCCACGAAGGTGCCGTTGCCGAAGCATACGCCGATGAGATCAGCGCTGGTGCCCGAGGTCTGAATGTTCCAGGTCATCCCGTCCTGAGAGAGCAGGGTCGTGCCATTGGCGCCCACCGCCACAAAGTTGCCGTTGCCGTAGGCTATTCCGGAAAGATTGTTCGTGGTGCCCGAGGTCTGGCTGGTCCAGGTTGTTCCGTCCGGGGAGGTCAGGATCGTACCGCCTGTTCCCACCGCCACGAAGGTTTTGCCGCCGTAGGTTACTCCAGCCAGATCGCCTGTCGGTCCCGAGTTCTGGCTGGTCCAGGTCTTGCCGTCCGGGAAGGTGAGAACAGTTCCGGTGCCTCCTACCGCCACGAAAGTGTCGGCGCCGTAGGCTAAAGCAGCAATACTGCTTGTATTGCTTACGGTTTGGCTGGTCCAGTTCAAGGTGTCCGGGGAGGTCAGGATCGTCCCGCCGGCTGCCACGACTACGAAGATATTATTGCCGTAAGATACCTCGGTAAGGTTAGCTGTTGACCGTGTTCTGGCTGGACCAGGTCTTGCCGTCCGGGGAGGTCAGGATCGTCCCGCCGGTTCCCACCGCCATGAAGTTGCCGTTGGCGTAGCATACTCCAACGAGATTGTAATTATTAATACGGATGGTTGGGGTGTTCCAGGCCACTCCGTCGGTGGATGTCAGAAGGGTGCTGTTCGCTCCCACCGCCACGTAAATCCCGTTGCCGTAGGCTACTCCGGCAAGACTGTTCGTGGTGCCCGAGGTCTGGCTGGTCCAGGTCTTGCCGTCCGGGGAAGTAAGGATGGCGCCGGCAGGCCCGACTGCCATGAAGATACCGCTACCGTAGGATACTGCGACGAGATTGCTTGTGGTGCCCGAATTCTGGCTGGTCCAGGTCGCTCCGTCCGGAGAGGTCAGGACCATGCCGGCGCCTCCCACCGCCACGTAGATCCCGTTGCCGTAGGCTACTCCGGCAATACTGTTCGTGGTGCCCGAGTTCTGGCTGGTCCAGACCTTGCCGTCCGGGGAGGCCAGAATGGCGCCGTTCGCTCCCACGGCAACGAATTGTGTGTTGCCGTAGCATATACCTGCGAGAGAATTGTTGGTAGGAAGCGGGTTTCTCCAGTACCATTGATTAGGATTGAGCGGGTCAGCCGCGGCAAAAGCCGGCATTATCCCCACGGCCAGTGCCGCCGTTAACAGCAGGCAGACACAATACATCAGCAGGTTCATCTTTTTAATGCTCACAGCTTCTCGCACCTCCATAATTTCTCGAATTTCTCGATCTCTCCGGAGTCTCTCTTGCATTTGACACTTTGGGGACATTACGGGGCATTTCTCGAGGATGAGCGTTCCCTTTCCTTGAATATCTACATCTTGTTCGATCCTATTATAACAGGTGAACATGAAAACTTGTTAAGAATTGTCCTGCAAAATATTGCCATTTACCGAGGGCTTGCCGTATCAATCCGAGTCCTGAAGTTCATAGCGGGGGTCACCCAAACCCCTGCCCGGCAGCCGGGGGTGTTCTCTTTGCATTGGAATGGCCGGTTTGGCTGCTTGAATAGAGTGTGCTATAATGAAGCAACATGATGCGAAGTTTGGTCGTGCTAGACGGGGAGGTAGCGGCGCCCTGTAGCCCGCAATCCGCTAGAGCGGGGTCGAATTCCTGCCCGAGGGTTGATCTTGTGGGGCTGCCCGTGGTAAGTGGTGAAGACGTTTGGGTCCTGCGCAGCGAGAACCCATGAACCCCGTCAGGTCCGGAAGGAAGCAGCGGTAAGTGGTGCTTTTCGGGTGCCGCGGGAGTGCCTGGATCGAGCCGGCTGTCACGGTAACGCCCGGAAGGTTTCATTCGGAGGCAGGTGCACGGCCTTAACTAGGTGTTGGCTTCAGTGGGGATTCTCTTTCCCTCACTGAAGCCAGCAGAACTAGTTAACGTTAAGAGGGATGGCGATGGCGCGCCACCCCTCTTTTTGTTTCAATCCAGAAAATGGCTAGTCCTTTACCAGAAGGCTGATCAGGGAACTGATGACCATCAGGATCAGGGCGGCGATAACGGCGGCTCCGAAGCTCTGGACCGAGAATCCCTTCACCACCAGCTGACCAGCCACAGCATGAAGCCGTTGATGACCAGCGTGAACAGCCCCAAAGTAAGCACGGTAACGGGCAAGGTAAGGATCAGAATGATCGGGCGGATCGTGGCGTTGACCAGGCCGAGAATGATGGAACCGAAGATCGCCCCTAACACGGTGACGTGGAAACCCCCGTAGATGCTTGCGGTAAGGATGATCCCGATAATGTTCAGAACCCACCTGATTAACCAGCGCGGCGCCATGGCAATCCCCTTAAACAACTTCGCTTCGCTTCGTTTGAATATATTTTATCATACTTGCGTGGGACGTTATCTACTTATTTTCTTCGATAGAAGCCGCGGCAATTCTTCCCTCGGCCAGGTCGCAGTATTCGGCGGCGATATCGTAGCCGACCCAGCGCCGGTTGCCGGCCTTGGCGGCCACGCAGGTGGTGCCGGAGCCGCAGAAGGGGTCGAGGACAACGTCGCCCACGTAGGAGTATAGTTTGATCACCCGGCTGGCCAATTCCACCGGGAAGGGGGCGGGATGCCCGACGCGCTTTCGCCCGCTCCGGCGGGATCTCCCAAACCGACAGGGTCGCCTCCATGAACTCCTCGCCGGAAATGTCGGACTCTCCTTTATCCGGGCGTCCGAACACTTCTTTTGTCAGCACCAGCAGGTACTCGTGCAGGTCACGCAGCCCGGGCGCCTTGGCGGACTTCCAGCTCCCCCAGGCGCAGTTGCCGCTCGAACCGCGACCCTTGCGCCAGATGATCTCCCCGGCGGGAAGGAACCCGGTTGCGGTATGGACGGCGTAGAAATAGGCGTGCAAGGGGATGTAAGGCTTGCGCCCGAGGTTGGCCACGTTGATCACGTAGCGGCCCCCGGGTATCAGGACCCGGTAGACCTCCGCCGCCACCCGGCTGATCAGCCCCAAGTATTCACCCAGGTCCATGTCCGGCTCGTATTTCTTGCCGGTATTGTAGGGGGGCGAGGTGAAAGCCAGGGCGATGCTGTTGTCCGGCACCTGCAGCATCTCTTCCGAGGTGTGGCAGTAGATCCGGTCGGCCCATTCCGCCAACGGGCGCGGCGGGACTGTGCGGGACACCGGTTGTGATACGGGCGCAGCGGCCTGCTCGATGAGCAGGCGGGGAATGCCGCTGCCATCTTGGCCGTAAAGGCTGCGGGCGTAGAAGGCGCTGGCGTCGTGCCCCTCTCTCTTGGACACTCCGAAGTCCGAGGTGTGGGTCTTTTTCATGATCTCACTCCAAGCAGTCGATTGGGCTAACTCTTAACGATGCTTTATTCGGGAAAAGTTTACACCTTTCCTTCCCCGGCTCATTGAACAAAAGGAATATAGAAAGAGAGAAAGAAAGATATACGGTATAATACCAGATAGAGCGGAGATGGATGCGAGGGGGGTTGAGCGTGGAGCATCTGGCTCTGTACCGGGAATGGCGGCCACAGTTGTTTCAAGAGGTGATCGGGCAGGAGCACGTCAGCCGGACGCTGCAGAACGCGGTGCGGCAGGAGCGGGTGGCCCACGCCTATCTGTTCTGCGGGCCGCGTGGGACCGGCAAGACCAGCACCGCCCGCATCCTGGCCAAGGCGGTCAACTGCCCGAACAGCAAAGAGGGCGAGCCCTGCAACAACTGCGCCTCCTGCCGGAACATCACCGCCGGCATCTCCATGGACGTGGTCGAGATGGATGCCGCCTCACACCGGGGGATCGAGGAGATCCGGGACCTCAACCAGAAGGTCTGCTTTGTTCCCACCGCCGGAAAGTCCCGGCTTTTCATCATAGACGAGGTGCACATGCTGACCGGGGAGGCGTTCAACGCCCTCCTGAAAACCCTGGAGGAGCCCCCCCGGCACACGATCTTCGTACTGGCCACCACCGAGGCTCACAAGGTGCCCCTGACCATCATGTCCCGCTGCCAACGCTTCGATTTCAGACGGCTGGGCCGGGAGATCATCAAGAAGCACCTGCGCCTGGTGGCCGGGGAAAAGGGCTGGCAGATCGACGATGAAGCCCTGGAATTCCTCAGCCGGCACGCCGGCGGCGCCTTGAGGGATGCCCTGGGGTTGCTGGAGCAGGCCGCCAGTTTTACCGGGGGCGCCATCAGCCGGGCCGACCTGGATGCCTTGACCGGCGCCATCAGCCCGGACGGGCTGCAGGCGCTGCTGGCCGCAGCCATGGCGGGAGATGTGCCATCCCTGCTGCAGCAGTTGGACGAAATTTATGCCGGGGGTTGTGAGCCCCGCCAGCTACTGTTCCAGTTGATCGACCTGGCGCGCGACCGGCTGTTTGCCGCGCCGCCGCGGCCCGAGGGCACCCGCCCGGGAGGCGACCGGCGCACACAGGGCCCGGCGCCAGGTCCGGAGCGCGCCGGCTATGTCAGCCTGCTGCGCGGTCTGGCCGTGGCGGAGGCGGACCTGAGGGGGAACAGCCGTCCGGACCTGGCGCTGGAACTGGCCCTGGTGCGCTTCTCCGACGCGCAGGCCTTTGTTGTCACGGGTGGCGCCGAATCCGTGCCCAGCACTCAAAGCACACCGGATGATAGTATACCGCGTGTGACGGTTAGCGGTTCAAAGTCCGGTGGGTCCGGTACGATACGGAGTGGTGTGACCGGAGTGGAGGCGACAGCCGCGCCCCAGGCGGCAGGATCGGTTGCGGCGGCAACAACAGTACAGCTCGGCGAGATCAGGCAGATCCTTGGGTGGGCTTTCCAGAAGCAGCCGGTGGTGGCACAGGCCCTGGCCTCATGTGACTTGAACCGGGATGGGGATCGAATAATCCTGAATGCCTCATCCACCTTTGATCAGGAAACACTGCTGAAAGACGAGAACCGCCACAGGATGCAGGATGCTCTCAGGCAACGCCATCCTGCCCTGGAGCTGGAGATCGTAACGGAAGTCGGAAGGCAGAGGCCGGTGCCCGCTTTGCGGGAACAGAGGCCGGAAGCAAGAGGTCAGATGCCGGAAAGAAAGAAAGAAGACGCCTCCGCAAGCGGGCAACCGGGACTGGCTGAAAGCACACCTGCGGATGACGGAGGTCAGACGCAAGAGGTCCCCAATATTCCGGCATCCGATGTCCGGCATCCGACTTCCGTTACAGAACGGCAGACTGACTCCGGTCAGGATGATCCGGTGGGCTTGGCTTTGACGCTTTTTGGTGGAAAGCTCATAAACGAAACGGAGGTTTGACCAGATGGGTTTTGGCGGCAACAACATGCAAAAGATGATGAAGCAGGTTCAGAAGATGCAGGCGGACATGGCGCGCCTGCAGGAGGAACTGGGCAACGTCACCGTGGAGGGGAGCGCCGGGGGCGGCGCTGTCCAGGTGGTGGCCAACTGTCACCAGGAGATCAGCCAGGTGAGGATCGACAAGTCGGTCATCGACCCGGAGGACCCGGAGATGTTGGAGGACCTGGTGTTGACCGCGGTCAACGATGCCCTGAAAAAATCCAAGGATACCGCAGCCCAGGAGATGGAGAAGATCACCGGGGGCATGAAGATCCCGGGGATGTAGTAGGAAGCGGGTGAACAGTTTGTTCCTTTATCCGGAGCCCCTGGCGGCCCTGGTAGAATCCATGCGCAAGCTGCCGGGGATTGGGCCCAAGACCGCCCAGCGCCTTGCCCTGTATCTTCTCAACGCCCCGGCAACCGAGGCTGAAGACATTGCCCACACGATCCTGGAAGCCCGGGAGAAGATCTTTCTCTGCTCGGTCTGCGGCAACTTCACCGACGTGGAACCCTGCGCTCTCTGCCAGGACCCGACCCGGGACCGTTCCCTGATCTGCGTGGTGGAATCGTCCCGGGACATCATCGCCTTCGAGCGCACCCAGGACTTCAGGGGTATTTACCACGTACTGCACGGAGTGCTTTCCCCCATTGACGGGGTCGGGCCCGCAGACCTCAAGATCGCTGAATTGCTGCAGCGGCTGCAGTCAGGAGTTGTCAAGGAGGTTATCCTGGCCCTGAACCCGAACGTGGAGGGGGGAGCCACGTCCATCTATCTTGCCCAACTGCTCAAACCCCTGGGTCTGAAAGTAACCCGGATTGCCCACGGCCTCCCGGTCGGCGGCGATCTGGAGTTTGCCGACACCGCCACCCTCAGCCGCTCTTTCCTGGGCCGCCAGGAACTATAGCCGCGCTTTACCATTCCCCTTAAAATCCCTTAAAAAATGAGAAATCGCACAATTGGTTCTATAATGCCGGCTGCAATCCTGACGTAGCTGACAAGTTTTTGTTGCCACCTTCATATATTAGGAGTAAAAAGCGGTGGGTTGGAGGTGGCGTTGATGTCCGGACGGTTGTCCAAATGGTTCGAGGTTTGTGCCCGGTACTTTACTGACAGGGATCAGGCGGGTGCCCTCGGGGCGTGGTGTGACGAAGACAGGGCTCTGGATCATGTGCACCGGGATTGGTTGGCGGCCAGCCGGCTGTTCGATTTTACCACCGAGCCGGAATTGGTGGATTACGCCATCTATTCCCTCAAGGCGGCGGAGAAGCAGTATGTCTATCTCTGGAAGAGAGCCAGGGAAAGTAAAGGGGGAGAGTAGGTTGGCCGGTACTGTCCTGGGGATACTGTTTGCCATTTTTTTGATCTTTTTGGTGGGACAAGCCTTGTGGGGGCCGTTGCGCTTCTTGCTGCGGCTGCTGTTCCGGGTTGCCATGGGCGGGCTGGCCCTGTTCCTGATCAACCTGGCTGCTTACTCCTCGGGCTGGAGTTTGGGTTTGAACCCGGCGAGCGCGGCCCTGGTAGGGGTGCTGGGAGTACCCGGGCTGTTGCTGTTGGGCGCCTTAAAAATATTTTTCCCGGGGTTAAAGTAAAAAGAAGGGCGCAACAGTTTTATTGAACAAACTTTTTAGAGCATACTAGGCGTTATAGACGCCTAATTTTTTTATCCAGATAACTACCCGCTCTAATGCCCCCGCTCCTGGGTGGGATAAGAGCGGCTACGTGACTGGATTAACTATTTCTAAGCTGCAGTGGGGGAAGGCAAGCCCCCGCTGCAGCCAAGAACTAGTTGAACTGCCAGGTTATGAGGTGAACCGATTGTCCTCCACCCGGCATTCATCCCGTGTGGTTGAAGCATACATCGGAGAATACGCCAGCGGTAAGAGCGAGATCGCCGTGAACCGCGCCCTGGAACTGGCCCGGCTGGGACGACCGGTCACCCTGGTCGACCTCGACCTGGTGGAGCCCTGCTATACCCTGAGAGCGCTCAAGAAGGAGCTGGAGCAGGCGGGGATCACGGTGCTGGCCTGGGAGACCCGCGACCTGATCGGGCTGGGTGAGACCGGCAACGTGATGAAGCCGTCAACCCGCTTCTGCCTGCTGCGACCTGGTGATGTGATCATGGACATCGGTTACGGTGTCTCCGGGGCCAGGGTTCTCAACCTGGTAGAGAACGCCTGGCAGGACCCGGATTTGAAGATCTACGCCGTGATCAACATTGCCAGGCCGATGACCGCTACTGTCGACCAGATAGTCACCCATGTCCGGGAACTGGACCGGGTCGATGGTCTGATCAACAACTCCCACCTGGGAGATGAGACCGATGTGGCTATCGTCGACCAGGGGGCGCAGACGGTGGCAGCCGTCTCCAGGACCCTGGGGATTCCCGTAGTGGCGACGGTAGTGGCCGAGGGCCTGGCCGCTTCCTTTGGAGCCAGCGACCACTGCGGGCACCCGGTGCGTGTTATCCGGCGGTATATGCCCGGGGCATTTTGGTGATTGTTCAACTAGTTCTTGGCTTCAGTGGGGGATTGTCTTACCCCCACTGAAGCTTAGAACTAGTTAACTAGAGGCGTAACCGCTCTTATCCCACCGCTTCAAAGAAGCGGGGGCATTAGAGCGGGTAGCCCTCGGTGGCTACCGTTGGCCTCCCCGAGGAGTTATACGATCTGATTTTGTGTTTAGGAAATTTCATATTTGAAGAAACTATACCAGGCAGGTTACCTAAATAACTCAATAACATCGGGGATATTCAAGCCAAGGGTGAGCGTCCCCGTACCTTGGACACCAGGGAGGTCGGGTTATGAGCGAAACGAGCGCCAAGCCGGTCGAAGGGGAGCGCAAGGCATTCATGACCGGCAATGAAGCGGTATGCTGGGCGGCCCTGGCCGCCGGGGCGGAGATCATGTACGGCTATCCGATCACGCCGCAGAACGAGATCATGCACTACTGGACCAGGAATGTACCCACGTTCGGAAAGCGGTTCCTGCAGACCGAGGACGAGTTGTCTGCCGGTTTCACGACCGTGGGCGGCGTACTGGCCGGCAGGCGGGCGTTCACCGCCACTGCCGGTCCCGGCAACGTGCTGATGCAGGAGCCGATGTCAATGGCGGAGGCGATGCGGATACCCACCGTCACGGTGGTCCAGCAGCGCGGCGGCCCCTCTACCGCTACTGTCGTCTACGCCCAGCAGGAGGTCACCCTGACCTGCTTTGGGGGTAACGGCGAGGGTCTGCGCATCGTCTACTCCACCTCCTCGCTCCAGGATCTTTATGACTATACGATCAAGGCCTTCAACGCCGCCTGGAAGTACCGGTTTCCGACCTTCGTGCTGGGCGACGGATACCAGGCCAAGATGCGGGAGTCGCTGATGATTTACGATCCTGAGGCCAGGGGGATCTGCATGGTACCTGCTGAACCTCTGGTAGGTAAACCGGGCCGGATCGGCGAGGGCCGGTCTGCGGCCCACCTGAGAAATGCCTACAGCGTCGAGGAAGAACTGGAGGAGGCCCTGGCCAGGGATATCTCGGATTACGAGCGGGTGGCGCCGGAGATTGTAGAGTACGATGCTTACAATACCGGGGAGGCGGACCTGGTGGTCATCGCCCACGGGATCGTCTTCCGGTCGGCGGCGATGGCGGTGCGGGAACTGGCAGGGCAGGGAAAGAGAGTCGGCTATTTCCGCCCGATCACCCTGAGACCCTTCCCCCGGGAGCAGTTGCAAAAAGCGGTTGCCGGGGCGAAGCAGTTGCTGGTGGCGGAGTCGGCCTATGGCCAGTTATTGAAGCTCGTGAGGGAGAACCTTTACGGTGGCAACTGTAGCCTGCCCATCAAGACGATCCTCCGGCCGGGTGTGGGGATCATCCCCGAAGAGATAGCCGAGGCCTGTATCGCCTTATTAGATGGAAAGGAGACTAGTGATGGCTGTAAAAATGGAACTGAAGCCGGTGGCTGGAGAAACGGAACTGCAACCAAAGATGCCGAAATGCTGGAACCTGGCGTCCAAGCCCCACAAGTTCTGTCCCGGCTGTGGCCACGGCCTGGTGTTGAAGGCTCTCGGCCAGGCCATCGACGAACTGGGGATCCAGGACCGGGTGGTGTTTGGCTGCGATATCGGCTGTTCGCTGTTGTCCTGGGACTTCTTCGACGTGGACACGGTCCAGGCCCACCATGGCCGGACGACCCCGGTGATGGTAGGGATCAAACGTGCCAACCCGGATCTGATCGTCATCGCCTACATGGGTGACGGCGGCGGCTACGCCATCGGCGCCCAGCACCTGGTCAACGCTGCCAATCGCAACGACCGGATCACCGTGATCCTCTGCAACAACACCAACTACGCCATGACCGGCGGCCAGATGGCCCCGACCACCATGCCCGGGCAGAAGACCGAGACCACTCCCTTTGGGCGCGACGTCGATGAGACCGGCTACCCGATGCTCGGGCCGGAAATGGTGGCCGCCATCACCCGCGAGGGGGCCTACGTCGCCCGGGGCACCGTCTCCAAACTGCGCCTCCTCAAGGGCTACCTCAAGAAAGCCCTGGAGAACCAGATGTCCGGACGGGGCTTCTCCTTCGTGGAGGCTCTCTCCACCTGTCCCACCAACTGGCGCACGAACGCCCAGCAGACCTGGGCATTCCTGGAGGAAAACATGCAGGGGTTTTTCCCGGTCGGCGAACTGAAGGTACCGGACGGGGTCGCTCCCGGCGCAGAAGGGAAGGATGCATAGCCATGGGTAAGCCCGTCAAGATTGCCCTGGCCGGGGAGGGGGGTCAGGGCGTGCAGTCTGTCGCCCTGATCCTCACCGATGCGGCCGAGTTTGATGGCAAGGAGGCTCTCTACATCCCTAACTTCGGGATCGAGCAGCGGGGCGGTGTCTCCATTGCCTTCGTGCAGATCGACTCTGAGAAAATCGGCGCCCCCAAGTTCAGGACCGGGGACATCGTGGTCGCCCTGAGTGACCGGGCGGTGCGCCGCACCCAGATGTACGTGGGGCCGCAGACGGTCTTCGTCTACGATGCCGGGATCCAGGGAGTGGAGGGTGACCTGCCCAAGAACGCCAAACAGGTGCTGGCCATCCCTGCCCTGGAGACCGCCAACAAGAAGCTGCACCCGAAGGTCTTCAACATCCTGATCATGGGCGCGGTGATCGGGGCGACCGGCGTGGTCACGGTGGAGAAGGCCAGGGAAGCCATCGAGAAGCGCCTCGGCTACAAGTTCGAGAAGAACCCGGAGCTTCGGGAACTGAACTTCAAGGCACTCCAGGCCGGGATCGACCTGATGACCGGATTGGAGGTGGCATAGGTGAACGTGTTCCCGTACGAAGTCAACGGCGGCAAGGTGATCTTCAACGTATTTCCGGGGCTCTGCAAGGGCTGCGGCCTCTGCCGGGAGAAGTGCCCCGAGCGCGCCCTCAACTGGTCTGAGCGGCTGGGGTTCAGCGGCACACCCACGGTGGTGCCGGACCCGGAACTCTGCAAGGGCTGTGGCGCCTGCGAACTGGTCTGCCCGGACTGCGCCATCCTGGTGGCGCATCAGAAGCGGGAGCCTGCCGGGGCGAGCGCGGCAGGATGCCGAATTCAGAAGCCGGATGCAGGAAGGTTGGATGCCAGGGTTTGACTGCATAATTAGATTCAGGAAGGGTTCAACGCCGGCGCTTTTGCGTATAATAACTTTAGATATCCCCTCGCCTATAGGTGGCGATCAGATTAATAAATCAGTGGGAGTTCAACCTCCTTATGATTGGTGTTATTATGATTTAAGTTGCCGTGCCATATGTTTGCTTCGCAAACAGGCACATGGCTAATTCAAACTTCGCATTGCTCCGTTTGAATCCGAGCAGAGATGTGTCCTGGGAAGTTGGTGAAAGCATGTCACGACGGGAATCTAGCCTGCTTGCCGAGAAGAGGAAAGGAGTCCTGCTTCCGGTCTGCATGATCTGCGAACAGACGCCTCCCAGGGGCATCGCCGGGGGGATCCTGGTTTCCGGGCGTTTCCTGTGCGCCCGGTGTGAGTGTGAGATCGTCAGCGTCCAGGTTGACGACAGCCGGTATGCTCAACTCAGGGAGAAACTCAAGAAGCTCTGGGCGCGCGTCCGTCCATGAGCGGGTTTTGCCGCCTTGCCAACTGATTTCCAAGTACCTAAAGCCCCTATGGGGGCATTTTTGTTATGCGCCCCTTTCATTTTATTTCGACCGGTGACCTCCTGGTGCAGGGCGCGGCGGAAAAAAGTTGCATACACATAAATCAGGCGTGGGTTGCCACGCCTGGAAAAAAAGAGATCCTCTCCATATGGAGAGGATCTCTGTCCGGTCACGCCTTACAGGCGGACGACGTTAGCTGCCTGGGGTCCACGGTTACCCTGGACGACATCGAACTTTACCTTTTCGTTCTCATCAAGGGACTTATAGCCTTCACCTTGAATTGCGGAGAAGTGGACGAAAACGTCACCACCATCTTCCTTCTCGATAAAGCCGAAGCCCTTCTCAGAGTTAAACCACTTGACTTTACCTTCCATTACGATTGCGCCTCCTTCCGTTCTAGTTCATGCAAAAGCGGGGGAATCCTTCAAGTGCTTTTGTCCATACTGTAAAACAGGAGGGCGCAAGAACTTTTCAGTTTTTCCTGGCTCTTTAACATGTCCGGAATAACGTAGCACATCAAGACCACAATTGCAAGGAAAAATGCCATGTTTGTCGTCATGTTTCTTGACATCTTTGTGGCATTATATATGATGTTGCTGAAGGAGAGATACTGATGAACGAGAAAATCAGCCTCGGTATGGGCAGAAGGTTATGACCAGGGGAGCGGGCGGGGGATGGCCGCCCCTGGCGGATGGGCTAGTCTCGCACGCCGGGGAGGGTTACCTGGGTTTTCACATGCCAGGACACCATCAGGGGCCGGGCGGCCTGGGCGCCTTGGCGCGACTTGCTAGGGGAGGCGGTCTTCTCCCTCGATCTGACGGAGCTGCCCGATCTGGACAACCTCCAGGACCCCCGGGGGATCATCCGGGAAGCGGCGAGTGAGGCGGCGGCATTCTTTGGAGCGGCGGAGACCCACCTCCTGGTGAACGGGGCCAGCGCCGGCATCCTGGCGGTGCTGCTGGCCCTCTGCCGCGAGGCGGCGCCGGGTTTAGCGGACCGGGCGCGGGTGCTGCTGCCGAGGAACTGCCACCAGTCGGTGGTGCACGGCCTGGTCCTGAGCGGGGCGACTCCGGTCTACCTCCCGGTACATTTCCATTCCGGACTGGGGTTGCCGGGCCTGCTGCAGACGGAGGACCTGCGGGCCTTCCTGGACGCCCCGGGTGTATCTGGCGATCATCAAGCCCCAGGCTCTCTGGCTGAACATCAAGCACATTCACCTTTACGGCTTCTCGGGGGCTCTCCGTCGGGCTCTCTGAAGCGCCTCACGGAAAACCATCCGCCGGGCACCCTGAATGGCGAGGTTAATGAACTTCGGGAGGGAGACCGGAGCCTGCTGGTGCTGCCGCACCCGAACTACTACGGTCTGGCCGGAGACCTGGCGGAGCAGATCGAGCTGGCCCATCAGCGGGGGCTGCTGGTGCTGGCGGATGAGGCCCACGGCTCCCACTTCTGTGCCAGCCCACTGTTTCCCGCCCCCGCCCTGACCGCGGGGGCGGACTTTACCGCGATGGGCGCCCACAAGACCCTGGGCGCCTTCACCCAGGCGGCCTGGCTTCACTGCCGGGAGCACGGGGAGGCTGCCTTGAGGGTTAGCCGGGCGCTGCGGCTGGTGCAGACCACCAGCCCGTCCTACCTGCTGCTGGCCTCCCTGGACGTGGCCCGGCACCAGTTGCAGCAGTCCGGGGAATGCTGGGAGGAGACGGCCTGCCTTGGCAGGCGGCTGCGGGAGGAGGTCTCCCGGATTCCAGGCCTGCAGGCTCCGGGAGAGGAGTTGCTGGAGGTGCCGGGGATATGCGCCTACGATCCGTCCCGGTTGGTCGTCAATGTGAGCGTCCTGGGGATCACCGGCTTTACGGCTGCCGGATGGCTCAGACAGGAGCGGCGCCTCCTGGTGGAGATGGCCGATTTGATGAACCTGGTGTTTATCCTCGGCCCCGGGGACGAGGGGCCGGCGGCGGAGGCCCTGCTGGAGGGGTTGCGGGACATGGCGGGCGTCTTCACAAGCAGCAAAAGAAGCGGTGTGGACATGAGCGGCTGCTTGATGCCGGAGCTGTCTGCGATCATGCGGGACCTCTATGATCTGCCGATTCCCTGTCAGGCCCTGACCCCGCGCCAGGCTTTCTTCGCTCCAAGCCGTGCCCTGTCGTTGGAAGAGGCGGCGGGGAGGATCGCCGCCGGGACGATCACGCCCTATCCGCCGGGCGTGCCATTGATCTGTCCGGGCGAAGTGATCGATCACCCAGCCCTGGAGTGCCTGAAAGCTTGGCGCCGCGCCGGAGGACCTGGCCGGGGCTGGCCGGGGGGACGGTTAGCGTGGTTGATGGAAGCTAGAGAACGTAGTATAGTGAGGGACAGAGAAAGGCAGGCGCCAGGGGAGGTGCGGTCGATGCCGGGTAAGCTGATCACCTTTGAGGGAGTTGACGGGGCGGGGAAGACTACGCATGTCGCCATGACGGCAGCCGCCCTGGAGCAGCGGGGCTACAAGGTTTTGACCACCCGCGAGCCCGGGGGGACGCGTCTCTCGGAAGAGATCCGTCAGTTGCTGCTCGACCCGCAGTTTAGCGAGATGGCGGCGTCCACCGAGGCGCTGCTCTATGCCGCGGCCCGTTCCCAGTTGGTGGGCGAGGTGATCCTGCCGGCCCTGAAAGCGGGCCAGGTCGTGCTCTGCGACCGCTTCGTGGATTCCAGCCTGTCCTACCAGGGCTATGGCCGGGGATTGAGCCTGGCGCTGCTGTGCACCGTCAACGCCTTTGCCCTGGCCGGACTGGGGGCGTTCTACACCATCGTGATTGACCTGACGCCGGAACAGGGCCTGCAGCGTTTCGCCACCAGGGAGAACGACCGGCTGGAGCAGGAGAACGTCAGCTTTCACCGGCGTGTCCGGGATGGCTACCGCGCCCTGGCTGCCGCCGCCCCGAAGCGAATCCGGGTGGTAGACGGATCGGGGAGCCGGAATGAAGTTCAGGCCCAGGTGTGGGCACACGTGATCGCCTTTCTTGAGGGCGGGGAAGAAGGGGGAAAATTGGGGGTGGTAGGATGAGGTTTGGCGATTGGGAACACGAGCCGGCAGTGCGTCAGTTGCGACAGGACGCGCAAAGTGGCCAGCCTGCCCACGCCTACCTTCTGGCAGGCCCCGCCACCAGGTGCAAGCAGGATGCGGCCAACACCTTTGCCCAGGCGCTGCTCTGCCTGTCCACTGAGGGGGGAGAGGCCTGCGGCGCTTGCGATTCCTGCCATGCCTGGGAGCACCAGGCACACCCGGACTATCACTACCTGGAGCCCGAGGGCAACAGCCTGAAGATCGAACAGATCAGGCAATGGCAACCCTTCTTCAGCTACCGTCCCCAGTTGGGCAGGCACCAGGTCTTCTTCCTGAACGCCCCGGAGTTGCTGACCGAGCCGGCTGCCAACAGCCTGTTGAAGATCCTGGAGGAGCCGCTGCCCCAGACCGTCTTTCTGCTGTCCACCGAGGATGAGAGGGCGCTCTTGCCGACCCTGGTCTCCCGCTGCCGGGCGGTGTTGTTCCGCGCCCAGAGGGCACCCGGCCAGGAAGGCCTGCCTGTAGAGGAAGAGGGCAGCGCCGTCACCAGCCTGCGGCAGTTGCTGTGGTCGGACAGTGAGGCCGAACTGATGCGGCAGGTGCGGCTGATCAAGCTGGACCGGCCGGCGGCCGGCAGGTTGTTGCACAGCCTGCTATCGGACCTGGAGCAACTCTACCGCAAAGCCCGGAGCCAGGTTATCGCGGGACAGGGGAATTCCAGGATCAGTAAGGGACTGCTGGAGTGCCTGGATATCATCCTGACCGGGCAGCAGTTGCTGGACAATAACGTCTCCGTGCCGCTGCTCCTGGCCCTGACCTTACGGGCGCTTCAGAAGCGGCTCCGGGAAGTGCCGCCGGAATTCAGGGAAGATAGCGAGTAGAAATAGTTAATCCAGTGACGTAGCCGCTCTTATCCCACCGCTTCAGAGAAGCGGGGGCATTAGAGCGGGTAGTCGTCTGGTAAAAATGGAGGAACAGTTTATGGCCGATAACGGACAAAAAGCCGAACCAGGCGCGGATGGAAAAGTGAGCGTGGTCGGGGTCAGGTTTCGGGATGCCGGTAAGATATATTTCTTCAGTCCGGGCCAGCTTGCACTCGGGGTAGGAACCCAGGTGGTGGTGGAGACCGCCCGGGGGATCGAGTTCGGTACAGTGGTCATCGGAGATCGCCAGGTGATCCCGGAGGAGGCCGTGACGCCGCTGCGGGAAGTGATCCGCGCGGCAACCCCCGAGGACTGCGCCAAGGTGGAGGAGAACAGGCGGCGCGCCAAAGAGGCGTTCGCCGTCTGCGAGAAGAAGATCGCCGAGCACGGACTGCCCATGAAGCTGATCGACGTCGAGTTCACCTTCGATGCCGGAAAGGCGCTGTTCTACTTCACCGCCGAAGGCCGGGTGGACTTCCGGGACCTGGTCAAGGACCTGGCGGCGGTGTTCCGCACCCGCATCGAACTGCGGCAGATCGGAGTCAGAGACGAGGCAAAACTGCTGGGAGGCTTGGCCCCTGTGGCCGTGAGTTGTGCTGCAGCACCTGGCTGGGGGATTTTGTGCCGGTCTCCATCCGCATGGCCAAAGGCCAGAATCTCTCTCTGAATCCCACCAAGATCAGCGGGATCTGCGGCAGGCTAATGTGTTGCCTGAAGTATGAGGATGCCTCTTACAAAGCGGGCTGCCCCAAGGCGGTGGGCGGGACTCCTCCGTGCGCCAAGTGGCCGGCCGGGGAAGAGCCGGCGCCGGACCTGCAGGAAGTGGTCTTTGAAGAAGAAGGGCCCTCGGAGGAAGGGCTTTAGCGGTGGGGGAGCTCTACCTCTGCGCTACTCCTCTGGGAAACCTGGGGGACATCACCTTGCGAGCCCTGGAGGTGCTGCGGCAGGTTGATCTGATCGCTGCCGAGGACACCCGCCACACTCGGAAGCTGCTCAACCACTTCGGCATTCACACCCCCATCACCAGCTATTACGAACACAACCGGCAGGCCAAGGCCCCGCTGCTGCTGGCGGACCTGGCCGGGGGCAAGAAGATTGCCCTGGTGAGTGATGCCGGAACCCCGGGGATCGCCGACCCGGGCCACCAACTGGTGCTGCAGGCAATAGCGGAGGGACATCAGGTCACCGCCATCCCCGGACCCTCGGCGGTCATCACGGCCCTGGTGGTCTCCGGAATCCGGCCACACCCCTTTTACTTCCAGGGCTTCCTGCCTCGCAAGACCGGGGAGCGTCGTGCCCTTTTAACTGAACTGGCGGAAGAGACCCGCACCGGCGTCTTCTACGAGGCGCCCCACCGGTTGCAGAAAACCCTCCAGGACTTCTGTGAGATTCTGGGGGCCGGAGCGACGGGTGGCCGTTGCCCGGGAGTTGACCAAGCAGTTCGAGGAGGTCTCCCGGGGCAGCTTTGCCCAGGTGACAGCCCATTTTGCGACTACGCCTCCCCTGGGAGAGTTGACCATCGTGACTGCCGGACAGGACGAAGCGGGTGCCCGCTGCAGCGGGCGCGGCGGCAGGAGGGCTGACGGCAGGGTTGGAGCTGGAGATGCGGGTGTCGGGGAGCCCGCTGCCCCGAAGCAGATCAAGGAGGCGGTCGTGTCCCTTGTCAAGGCCGGGGCCGACGCCCAGTCCGCCTGCAAGGCGGTCGCACACGCCCTTGGTCTCCCCAAGAGCCAGGTCTACCGCCTCTACCACAGCAGAGGTCAGAGGCAAGAGGCCATGCATCCGACATCGGACTTCCGGCCTCCGGCATCTGACTTCTGAATCGAATGGCTTGTCCAACAACGGATAGGCTAGCCGGCCTCCTTGGCCATCTCCTGGAAGCACTCCTTGCAGATGTTCTTGCCGCGGTAGTGCTGCACGTCCTCCGCGTTGCCGCAGAAAATGCAAGCAGGTTCGTACTTCTTCAGAATGATCTTCTCCCGGTCGACATAGATCTCCAGGGCATCCTTTTCGGCAATACCCAGTGTGCGCCGGAGTTCAATCGGGATGACAACCCTTCCGAGTTCATCAACCTTCCTGACAACGCCTGTCGATTTCAAAATCTCTCTCCCCTCCTCGTGCAATAGTTTTTGCATCCCAAGCTTTAGGCTAACTCCCATCCTCCTTGCAAAGTTCGACAATTTTCTCTCAAATAAATGGTACCATCTCTTCCAGTAATAGTCAACCCCTTAATTGTAACAAAATAAAAAAAATAACACCAAATTACATTATTTGAGTAGTTCTATAATTATGTGCTAAAATACAGAAGAGAGGTGAAAGAGGGGAAATATTCACCGTATTAACCAGTGCTGACGGAGCCAGGTATATTGATAGCGGATAAGGAGGGTGAAACCCGGCCGTGGAGGGTGGCTTGAAGGAGCCGGCGGAGCCGGGCATATCGATGGCTGGAGAAAACGAAAAAAGATTTTATGTGACCACGCCGATCTACTACCCCAGCGACAATCTGCATATTGGCCATGCCTACACCAGCGTGGCAGCGGACTGCATCGCCCGCTACAAGCGGATGCGGGGGTACGACGTGTTTTTCCTGACCGGCTCTGACGAGCACGGCCAGAAGATCGAGCGCAAGGCCCGGGAACGGGGTATTACCCCGATCGATTACGTGGACCCGATCGTGGCCAATTTCAAGAACCTGTGGAAGGAACTTCACGTGGAGTACAGCGACTTCATCAGAACAACGGAGCCGCGCCATCAGAAGTGCGTCCAGGCGATCTTCCAGCGGATCTACGACCGGGGGGACATCTACAAGTCCAAGTACCAGGGCTGGTACTGTACGCCCTGTGAGACCTTTTGGATGGAGCGCCAGCTCCGGGACGGCAACTGCCCGGACTGCGGGCGTCCGGTGGAATTCACGGAGGAGGAGAGCTACTTTCTGAAGCTCTCCAAATACCAGGAACAGTTGCTCCAGTACATCGAGGAGCACCCGGGCCTGATCCAGCCAGTCTCCCGCCGCAACGAGATGGTGAACTTTATCAAGAGCGGCCTGGAGGACCTGTGCGTCTCCCGGACTACCTTCAACTGGGGAATCCCCGTCCCCTTCGATCCGAAACACGTGATCTACGTCTGGTTCGACGCCCTGGTCAATTACATCTCGGCCCTGAACTGGCAGCCGGAGCAGGCCGGTTCCCGCTTTGAGCGCTACTGGCCGCACGCCGTGCACTTCGTGGGTAAGGACATCGTCCGCTTTCACACGGTGATCTGGCCGATCATCCTGATGGCGGCGGGTTTGGAGCCGCCGAAGGCAGTTTACGGTCATGGCTGGCTGCTGCTCGAGGGGGGCAAGATGTCGAAGTCGAAGGGGAATGTGATTGATCCGTTGCTGCTGGTCAGGCGTTACGGGGTTGACGCCGTGCGCTACTACCTGTTGCGGGAGCTTCCCCATGGGGATGACGGCCACTACACTGAGGAGAGCCTGGTGGATCGGATCAATACCGACCTGGCCAACGACCTGGGGAACCTGATCAGCCGCAGCTTCGGGATGGTTGAAAAGTACTGGGATGGCACCGTTCCTCAGCCGGGACAGTTGAATAAAGTGGACCAGCAACTGGTCAACACAATGGTGGAAGCCAGACGCAGTTTGGAGCTATCCCTGGACCGCTATGATTTCAGCGGCGCCCTGACGGCTATCTGGCAGTTGGTACGCCGGGCGAACCAATATGTGGACGAGACCGCTCCCTGGAAACTCGACCCCCGGGAAGGTCCCAAGGGCCGGCTGGCTACCGTCATCTACAACCTGCTCGAGACGGTGCGGGTGTTGACCGTCTGGTGCACCCCCTTCATGCCTGTATTCCCACCCCGGGTCTGGGCACAGATGGCGCTCACTGCCCGCCCGGAGATGAGGACCTGGGAGAGCGCCTCCATCTGGGGTTGGTTGCCCTCCGGGCTGAAGATCATCCGCGGTCCCGGGATCTTCCCCAGGGTGCTGGAGGTTCTGAGCGAGGAAGATGTGGCGCCACCCCACGACATCGGTACCCCCAGCCTGACGACACCGGCGCCGGAGGAACCCCGACGAGACGACAAACCGGCGGTATCAGCAGCATCAAGGGTTGGAGTGGCGCCTGGCGCGGCGCTGCCGGATAAAAACATCCCGGCCTCCGGAGTCCAGCCTCCGGCCTCGGTTTCTGAACGGCAACCCGGGCCGAAACCGTTGTCTAAGCTGGGGGAGAAGGCAGAGATCACCAGCGACGATTTTGCCAGGCTCGACCTGAGAGTAGCCGTGGTCAGTTCGGTGGAGCCGATCAAGGGGGCTGACCGGCTGCTGATGCTGGAAGTGAACCTGGGCACCGAGACCCGGACCGTGGTGGCGGGCATTGCCCAGCATTATCAGCCTTTAGATCTGCTGGGCAAGCGGGTGGTGATTGTTGCCAACCTGGCGCCCGCCAAGCTGTGGGGTGTCACCTCGCATGGGATGATCCTGGCGGCGGTGGATGAGCAAGGCCTGGCTCTGTTGACGCTTGACCGGGACCTGCCTCCCGGCGCCCAGGTGCGCTGACTTGGCAGTAGGAAAGGTGGCGTGCTTGTGGATACGCATGCCCACTACAACGACGTAGGCTTTATCAAGGACATCCCCGATTTGCGGCAGCGGGCTCACCAGGCAGGCGTTGCCGTTGTGGTCTGCATCGGCTATGAGGTGCCCTCATCGCGCCGCGCTGTCATGCTGGCGCAGAAGTATCAGGATGTGTACGCCACTGTTGGGGTGCATCCGCACGATGCGGCGGGGATGACGTCCCGGGGCTGGGAGGCCTTGCGGCTGCTTGCCGGTGAGCAGCGAGTAGTCGCCCTGGGGGAGATGGGCCTGGATTTTTACCGCAACCTCTCTCCGTATCGGGTGCAGGAACAGGTTTTCCGGCAGCAGTTGGAACTGGCGCAAGAGCTGCAGATGCCGGTGGTGATCCACGATCGGGACGCCCACGCTGAGACCATGGAGATTTTGAAAGAGTTTCCCGGCCTGGCGGGCGTGGTGATGCACTGTTTCTCCGGCGGGCGGCAGATGGCCGAGGACTGCCTGGCTATGGGCTTCCACCTGGGCATCGGGGGGCCGCTTACCTACCCGAATAACAACAAGCTGGTGGAGGTTGCCCGGACCGCCCCCCTGGACCGGATTCTTTTGGAGACCGACTGTCCCTACCTGAGCCCTCAGCCTTGGCGGGGCAAGCGCAACGAGCCTTCATACCTGCCCGTGGTGGTGGAGAAGTTGGCCGAGTTGCGGGGCCTATCCAGGGAAGAGGTGGCCGCGGCCACTACCGCCAACGCCCTCCGCTTCTATCACATCTCTCTTTAACAGAGGTCAGATGCAGGAAGTCGGATGTCGGACTTGCATGTCATGCATGCCGCGTTGGGTACATATAATGTTCTCCAGCCCCCAAATGCACACCAAATGATAACCCGCCCAAATACATCGGTTTTAAGGCTTTTTTCCGACCTCCGACCTCTGGCTTCAGACTTCCATGATCCGCTGCCAGAGCTTTGCCCGGGAGCGTAGCCTGGCAATCTGGTGAGTTCCGGTCAGTGTGACCCCGGCTTGGCGCAGCAGTTCTTCCGCTTGCTCCTGCAGCTTCGGGGAGATAAGCAGGGCCACCCCGCAGTCGGCGCCGATCTCCCTCGGCAGGGGGATCAGCAACACCGGCAGGTTGGCTTCCTGGCAGGCCTTTTCGGCCTGGAAGGCGAAGTGTGAAGAGGGAAAGGCGATCACCGTTGCGGTTAACATCTCTTCCCGCGGGGTCGCTGTTGTCCGCCATTTTAAACACCTCCCTGCCTTACTGTTCAGGTATTCAGCTCATCACTCATCACTCATTACTCCCGATTAAACCCCATCAAGTATAGCACACCATCTGGTAAACCTGCGGCCTTGTGCCACTACGTTTCAACTTCGCTTCGTTTGAATCCCCTCTGTTTTACCGAGGGCTACCCGCTCTAATGCCCCCGCTTCTTTGAAGCGGTGCGATAAGAGCCGGGTGCCCTCTGGGCGCGCCTCTAGTTGAACGCAAAACCCTCGGTCAAGTATAATGCCCCCTCTCATGGGAAATAATGGAATGTATGTCCCAAGGGAGGGCGATACCATGACTAGTTGGGAAGTACTTGATTTAGTGGAAGCGGCATCTGAGTCACAAGCGAAAAAAAAATCGAAAAGGGCAACTAACCGTCTTGCATACCGGATCGCTGCCCTTGGCGTTGCCCTGGCATTCCTGTTTCCGGTGCTGCAGGTACGTGGAGTTTGGGCAGACACCCCGCTGGCCTTGGGCATATTTAGCCAGGATCTTGGCATCGGGGACCTGGATCAGGCGGCTCCACCGGTGGTGAGTTATACCCTGACCTATACCAAGGGAGAAGGTCTCTCCTTTCAAAAGTTGGATGATACCCTGATCAGGGTGCGTGTGGATGGCGCCACCATGATTACCCAAGAGCAGATGCCGAGTCTCAAGCAGATCCTTGATGATGCTTACATTGGCCTGGGGGACAAGGATCGCGCCCAGGCAACAATGACACTTGATGGCCAGGGGAACGAGAGCATGCCGGAGATTGACGTCACCCGGGTGCGGGACAAGATCGTCTGCGAGACAGAACCGATCCCCAGCCCGGTAACCAGGGTGGACGACGCCTACCTGGCTCCGGGACAGAGCGAGGTGCGCTCGCCGGGGCAGCCCGGCGTGTTGCTGAAGAAGTTCGACGTAACCACCGAAAACGACGTGGAGGTCAGTCGACGCCAGATCGGCAGTGAAGTGCTACAGCAACCGGCGCCCAAGGTGATCGCATACGGTATCAAGACTGATGCTGCGGAGCGCGTGGCATCACGCGGCAGTGGTGAGCAGGTGCTCCGGGCGCTGCAGGTAGTGGCCACCGCCTACACCTACACCGGCAATCTGACCGCAAGCGGCGCCTGGCCATACGTGGGCGGAGTGGCGGTCGATCCCACGGTGATTCCTCTCGGGTCGAAGCTTTACATCAATAGCTACGGGCCGGCACGGGCGGTGGACACCGGTGGGGCGATTAAGGGCAACCGGATTGACCTGTTCTTCGATACGGAGTCCGAGTGTGAGGCCTGGGGACGGCGCACTGTTACCGTCTCGATCATGCAGTAAAACGGTGCTTCCAAGGTATGGGGCAACGTACCCTTTTCGAGGCACGTCCCCATGAATATTCCGGATTCAGGAAAACCAGGAGGCAGTTGCACGAAACGAATGCTACCTGGAATTTCAGGTAGCATTACGAAAAAGATCAAAATTAAAGCAGGAATGGATGGCCGCGCATAGAATATATATATACGTGGCCGTTTTCTTTTTGAACTCAAGCAGACAACCTTTGATTTATTAAAAGATGTCTGGAAGATAGAGATAAATATGGAAATGCGTTGGATAATCGCTGCCTGGCACTCAACCAGATCAAGGGGCGGAAAAGTTGGGATATGCCGTCATGGAGCGCCGGGCCTTTCGAACGGGGGACCTGATGAAAGAAAGTCCGGGGAAATATTCTAGCCTGATGAAAACCTACCTGAGGAAAAACAGTCCAAGGAGATTTTACCAGATGACTACCCGCTCTAATGCCCTCGCATCTCTGAAGCGGTGGGATAAGAGCCGGGCGCCCTCTGGGCGCGTCCCTGGGTTAACGATTTCAAAGCTTCAGTGGGGAAAGCAAGCCCTCACTAAAGCCAAGAACTTGTTGAACAGCATGACTCGCCGGCTGATCCTGGCCGCAGTCTTGCTCAGCCTGCTGGTGTGGGCAGTGCTGGCCTTGGCGCCGCAGCCCGTGGTCATCAAGGTTGACGGCCAGCCGATGTTGCACTGGAGCCTCTACCGGACGGTGGGCCCGGTGCTGGCTGAAGCCGGGGTGAAGTTGGGGCCTAAGGACGCAGTGCAGCCGGATCTTGCTGCGACCGTGACCAGGGGCATGGTGATCACCGTCAACAAGGCGGTGAACGTGAAGGTGAACGTGGATGGCGGGACTGTGGCGGTGCAGACCCCAAAGATACCGGTCAGCGATGTGCTGCAGGCTGCCGGGATTGTCTTGGGCCCCCTTGACCGGGTTAACATCCCGTTGGCGGATGTGGTCGCCGAAGGAACGGTGATCACTATCAACCGGGTCGCCGAGAAGATCGTTTACGAGCGCTACCAGTTGCCGGTACCGGTAGAACGCATGGAGGACCCGCAGATGGAGCGGGGAGAGTCCCGGACAGTCACGGCGGGAATGCCGGGAATAGCCCAGCGGCAGGTCGAGGTGGTCTTCGTTGATGGCCGTCCGGCCAACCAGTTGGTGTTGGCGGACCAGGTGATCCGCAAACCGGTGAGTAGGCTGATCGCCTTCGGGACGGTCTCTATGGTCTCCCGGGGGGGCAATACCGTCCGCTTCCAGAAGGTTATTGATGTCGTAGCCACCGCCTACAGTTATGATGCCGGTAGGTACACCTGCACCGGGAAACCGGTTCATTTCGGAGTGGTGGCGGTGGATCCCAGCGTGATCCCGTTGGGGACGCGGCTCTACGTCGAGGGCTACGGCTACGCCACGGCTGATGACATTGGCGGCGCCATCAAGGGCGACCGGATCGATGTCTTCTTCGAGTCGCTGCAGGACTGTGACCGCTGGGGACGCCGTCACACCAAGGTCTACATCCTGTCATAGGATTGGCCGCCAGTCATCTGTGGAAAACCATCCCGCAATTCACCGATGTAAAATCGGGCCGCCGCAAGGCGGCCCTTTTTTGAGGTCAGAGGCAAGAGATTTGGCGAACGTACGATTGTGTTCTGCTTGATTTATGGTATAATAACATCGAACTTTGAAAACGGTGTTTCAGGAGGCGTTGGCATGGTTCAGGCGACCTCGCCGGCCGCCTTGCGTTCGCTGCTCAGGCGCTATAACCTGGCGCCCAGGAAAAGGCTTGGTCAGCATTTTTTATGGCAGCAACTGGTAGTGGAGCGGATGGCGGAAGCTGCAGAACTGGACACCAGCGACCTGGTGCTGGAGATTGGCCCCGGCCTGGGCATCCTCACCGTGGCCTGCGCTGAACGGGCAGGGCGGGTAATCGCCGTGGAGATAGATGAAAGCCTGTTTCCCCTGTTGGAGGCGGAACTCGGTGCTTATCCAAATGTGCGACTGGTGCAGGGGGACGCCCGGAGAGTCGATTTCGCATCACTGGCGCGGAGGTTGGCGCCCGATTCTGCAGGCCACTGCAAGGTGTTAGGGAATCTACCCTACTACCTGACCAGCCCGCTGCTGGTCAGCCTGTTAAGCGGTGGACTGCAGGCGGAGCTGATGGTGTTGATGGTGCAGCAGGAGGTGGCCGGGCGGATTGTGGCTGCCCCCGGCAGCAAGGAGTACGGTTCCCTGTCGGTGCTGGTCCAGTACCATGCGACGGCAGAAATGTTGTTTAAGGTGGCGCCCCATGACTTCTGGCCACAGCCGGAGGTGACCTCGGCGGTGATCAGGTTGCGTCCCAGGCCACAGCCGGCGGTGGCGGTGTCCGATCCGGACCTGTTTTTCCTAGTGGTGCGGGGGGCCTTCCGCTACCGGCGCAAGACCTTGAGAAACGCCCTGGGCGAGGCGGGGCTGCTGCCTGCCGGAAATACCATGAGCCAGGCCGCCGGGCCCACTGGATCCGGCACTGTAGACACCTTGTTCCAGGAGGCCCGGATCGATCCCGGGCGCCGGGGTGAGACCCTTAACCTGACAGAGTTTGCCTGCCTGGCAGAGGCGCTGGCGCGGGCGCGCGGGAGGCTGTTGGTTGATGCACTTCATTAGTCCCAGCAAGGGAGTCATGACCTGGGAAGAGATGGTCATCGATCTCCTGGATTACGTGACCAGCGGGCCTGACTATTCCTATAAGATTATCATCGGCACCGATTCCCACGTGCGGGACGAGACCCACTTCGTGACTGCCCTGGTGGTGCACCGGGTGGGGAAGGGGGCGCGCTACTTTTACCGTCGCAAGCTTTACGAGAAGATCAATAGCTTACGCCAGAAGATCTTTTTCGAGGCGGCTTTCAGCCTGGAGGTGGCCAGCAAGCTGACCCAGAGCCTGGCGGAGCGGGGCCACACCGAACTGAACCTGGAGATTCACCTGGATATCGGTCACAACGGCGAGACCAGGGGTATGATCCGGGAGATCGTAGGAATGATCGTGGGCAGCGGTTTTGATGCCAAGATCAAGCCGGACTCCTGCGCCGCCTCCAACGTGGCGGACAAGTACACCAAGTAGGATATTTTTTAAAAAATCCAATAATACCAAGGCGGGGCGGGTTTTAGAACTGCAAAACGGTCACAATGAGCGTCCAGAACTGTCCAGTAGAATTCCAAGTAATATCAAGGGTTCTAGCCTAGTCTTGTTACCTATTTTGTTACCTGAAAAAATGCTTTGTCACCTATTCTGTCACCTAAAATAGTAGCCCATGGTCCATATCCCAGGCGGGTTTGAGCTACTTTAGATACCGCCGATGTGACCAATCCAGTCGTCACAGCACAGCAACGAACACAAAACTGTCGTTCCCACATTGCAAGGGCGACAGTTTTGATATAATTAATGCTAGAATTAAACTCCAGTGGTCAGCGTAAAAGTTTAGTTTGGCTGATACCCGCGCCAGGAGAATACGTAGCTAATGTCGTGGTGGATGATGGAGCGCTTTTAGAAAATGTGCCGCTGAACGTCAGACGCGTGGAGCGGGGGTTAAGCAACTAGGCCAGGAGGGATCAATGATGGCAAAAGAAATTCCAAAGTTTAAAAATGAAAGGGAAGAAGCCTAATTTTGGGATACCCATAACTCTTTGGAGTACCTTGAAAGCGATGAGCCTTTAGATCTGAGATTGCCCCAGAACTGGCCGCAAAGATCAGGGAAAAGTCAAAAACAAGAGAGTAACGCTAAGGCTCCGGCTGTCCCAGATCGAGAATGCAAAGATGATCGCCAGGGAAAGGGATATTCCTTACCAGACGTTAATGCGGTCATGGATTACTGATGGCATTAAACGAGATGAACTGTTCATAGGGAATAGATTGGTGTAGCTTGTTCGGAGGTGGCTGCTTGGGTGAATGGATGTTAAAAAGCGTTTCGATGTTATATCCCAAGTTTGGCGTAAGAATTTACCATTACCAGTCGCAGCAAGGGTTTAACCCCTGCACTAAAAATGCATTTGGGACTACAGCCAGTTCTCTGCTTTTTTAAGCAATCGTTTGACCAGTTTTGGCTCAGCAACACCTCCGGCATCCAGGGCATCCAGGATCTCTTTCTGCGCTGGTGATACCCTGGTAATTCCGAGCTTTGTCTTGCCGGTTCCTTCAAATGATATTCGGTTGATCAGACATTCCTTCAGGATCTCCAGCGCATCCTCACAGGACATCTCCGGGAGATGCTGTCTGAGACGAAGCTCCATGTCGTTGTAGAGGAAGTACGCCAGGATGCAGACTGTGACATGCGCCCTCACCCGTTCGGACCTGGTCAGGAACACCGGTCTCAGGTCGAGGTGCGATTTGATCTCGTGGAAGGCCTCTTCCACCTTGTTCTTGCGACGGTACCAGGAGATCACCTCTCTTGCCGGAAACAGGTCGCTGGTCGGAGTCTTGCTGAAAGACTTTACCCCCTGATCTATCGGTGGCCCCGCCGACCTGCCATCTTCAACCTGAGCAGGCTGGGGTCCAGGATTAAGGGCACCGGGCCGAATGTGATCCGCATCGACGGTGTGTCCAAGAACGGGCAGGAGACCACCTGTCGGGCGATCCCGGATCGAGACAGGCGCCTGCATGCTGTCCCAGCCGCTACCGGGGTGAGACATCCAGATCAGAAACACCATTCTTAAACACATGGAACCGGTCATAGGCAAGCTTAAAGCCTGTTTGGGGAGATACATAAATGTGAAGTTATTATCTACTGGAGTAGTGATGATTAGCTGTTTATCGCCGAGGTCCAGGAGTTGCCTGGATGCATTTCAGACGGGGTGACTCATCAGGAAAACGCTGGCGAACGTCCAGGTGGTAAGAGTGAATCGAGACGATAGTCATAGTGGGAAGGGTAGTGTCCAAGCCAAGGGGTAGGCTGGTTTGCTTGTTGAATACTGTGATTCGGAGAACTGCCGAGTATCGAACGGAAGTTTTGTTTTTATTGAAACTGCCTTGGACAAGTAATGACTTAAAATTTGATCCGTTTTGATTGCCGAAAAATTGAAGACGATTCGGAAAAAGCGTTCCGTATCATGAGGATTCCAATGTTTCCCACGCTTTACGGGGAGATAGGCGATATGGGAATAAAAAGTTATATATGGGGCATCAATATCTTTGAAAACTTTAGAAGGGGGTGAAATACGTGACAGTTGCATCTCAAGTAAAACAGACTTTATCCGGCCTGAAAAGTGCCCAGGCTAGTCTGGAATCCTTTGCTCTGCAAACCCAAAACCAACAGGCAAAACAACTTTATGCCAGTGCCGCTCAGCAAACAAAAACCATTATTGACACTCTTGAACCAAGGGTTAACGAAATCGAAAACGAAGAACCCCAATATAAACAGGTTTAATCTGTAGGGGCCTACCCAACAATACCGGAGCATCAGGATCCGGTATTGTTGGTGTATAAAGTGGTGATAAACAGGTCAAGCAAGGGAGGTGGGCAAGATGGCAATTTCTGGCGAAGTCAAGCAAACCCTTGCTAGCCTAAAAGGAGTTAAGGCCACCCTGGAAAGTTTTGTTTCAATTGAAGAAAACCTGGAATCAAAAGCTGTCTTGACTCGAAATGCGGAGCGGTTAGACAGCGTCATCAAGGATTTGGAAAACAGGGTGAGCGTTTTGGAATTTGAAGAACCACAATATAAAGGTTTTTAACAAGCAATTAAATTGGGGTAATCCACATGCCTATATGGTCGCAGATTTTGCTCCGTTCTGCCGGTTTATTTATTCTTACTTTGCTACTCGTCCGCCTGATAGGAAAAAGGCAAACATCCCGGTTAACCTTTTTTGACCTTGTGACTGGAATTGTTATCGGAGTTATCACAGCCGCCATTTCCTTGAATCTGGCCGGCAGCCTCACCAACGGGCTGATTGCCCTGGCTGTTTGGACTATATTGCCCATGCTAATTTACATTATGGCAATAAAGTATAAAGCAGTAAGAGACATTGTTCAGGGAAAAGAAACAGTGATCATTAACCACGGTAAGGTTCTGGAAGATAAATTGCTGGAAGCACGCCTCACATCTGAGGATTTGTTAAGCAGGCTGCGCATGAAAAATGTGTTTAACTTTGCCGATGTGGAATTTGCTGTTCTTGAGCCTACCGGAGAGATAAGTGCGCTGCTCAAGAAAGACAGACAACCTGTTACATCCGAGACCTTAGGCATAAATGTTGGGCCGGAGAGTGTGCCCCAAACGGTGATGCTTGATGGAGTCATCATGGATGAGCCGCTTGCGGCAATGGGGCTGAACAGGCGTTGGTTGCACGCGGAGCTGGAAAAGGTGGGGATTGCGCCTGAAAACGTCTTTATTGGACAGGTGGATTCCGTGGGGCAGCTCTACATGGACCTGTTTGATGATGCCATCCAGGTGCCCAAACCTAAAACAAAAGAGCTTGGTTATGCCACTTTAAAAAAATGTCAGGCGGACTGTGAACTCTACGCCCTGGGTACAAAACAACCGGAAGCAAAAAAAATGTACGAGAATTCTTCTATAGTGCTTCAAGAAGTGATTAAAGAATTGGAGCCATTGTTAAAAAATAGGGGGATGCTATAAAATGTCAGATCAAAAAAAGAAGAAGTTGACTCCGGCACAACAGCAATATCACTCTTTTTCTAAAGCGAGAGAGCCTAAACGGCCTGTGCTACTGAATGTTATCAAGGCTTTCCTGGTGGGCGGGACAATCTGTCTTATTGGCCAATTTATTCAGGATTTCTTTGTCCGGCATTTTAATTTTACAGAAGAAACTGCGGGAAATCCGACAGTAGCTGTTTTAATTTTGCTCTCAGTAATTTTAACGGTCTTGGGAGTGTACGATCATATCGCCCAGTGGGCCGGCGCAGGAACGGCGGTACCCGTAACCGGGTTTGCCAATTCCATCGCTTCAGCGGCAATTGAACACCGGAGCGAGGGGTTTGTGCTTGGCGTTGGTGGAAACATGTTTAAGTTAGCAGGTTCGGTGATTGTCTATGGGGTCTTTGCAGCCTTTTTAATTGTCCTGATCAAAACTATCCTAGCTATGTTAGGGGTACTCTAGCATGCTACATGGGCATCAAACCTGGGTTTTTCCAAGTAGGCCGACCATCTTGTCCACGGCAACCGTTGGAGGGCCCTTTGAGGCCAAGGGACCCCTGGCAGAAGATTTCGATATCCTTCATGGTGATTTATGGCTAGGACAGGACAGCTATGAACAAGCTGAAAGAAAGATGCTCGAAGAGGCATGCGAGATAGCCATTAAAAAGGCCGCTTTGCAGAAACAGGATATCCAGTACTTTCTAAGTGGAGACCTGATGAACCAGGTCATTTCCAGCAGCTTTGTGGCCAGAACTTTGGCAGTACCTTACCTGGGGCTATATGGAGCCTGCTCCAGTTCAATGGAGAGCCTTGCTTTAGGTTCTCTGATAGTAGACAGCCAATCCGGGAGTAATGTCCTCTGTGGCACCGTCAGCCACAATGCAACCGCTGAAAAACAGTACCGGTATCCCACTGAGTACGGGTCCCAAAAACCTCCCACTGCCCAGTGGACAGTGACCGGAGCTGGTGTTGCTGTCCTTGGTTCTCAAGGAAACGGCTTCAAGATCACGTCCGCTACCATCGGCAGAGTGGTGGATATGGGAGTGACAGACCCCTTTAACATGGGAAGTGCCATGGCGCCAGCAGCAGTGGATACCATTACCGCACACTTTAGAGACCTGCGGATCTCCCCCGGGGATTACGACTTGATAGCTACTGGGGACCTGGGTAGGGTGGGACACCAGATAGCCGGCGATTTATTGCAGAAACATGGCCTGGAAATTCCTGCAGAAAGATTTACAGACTGTGGCTTGCTGATTTATGGCCAGGATCAACCCGAGGTACTAGCGGGGGGCAGCGGTTGCGGTTGTTCAGCTACCGTTACCTATGGTTACATTTTGAACAGGATGAAAAGGGAAGAGCTAAAGAAGGTTTTAATCGTTGCCACTGGGGCACTCCTGTCTCCCTTGTCCTATCAGCAGCAGGAGAGCATTCCCTGCATCGCCCACGCTGTTTCCATTGAACAGGACCACTGGGAGTGATTTTTATGGAAACCTATATTTGTGCCTTTGTGATTGGTGGACTCATCTGTGTTATAGGTCAACTATTGATGGATGTGGGAATGCAAACTCCGGCCCACACCATGTGCATTCTTGTGGTCTCAGGGGCAATCTTGGGCGGCTTCGGCCTTTACGAACCTTTGGTTAAATTTGCTGGAGCCGGTGCGACTGTTCCTATAACCAGCTTTGGCAATGCCCTGGTACACGGAGCTATGGTAGAAGCTGAACATGATGGGTTTATTGGCATTATTACCGGAATCTTTGAAGTTACCAGCGCAGGTATATCAGCGGCTATCATTTTTAGCTTTCTTGCTGCACTGCTTTTCAAGCCTAAAGGCTAGAAGAAAGGTGATTATCAATGTCATCTTCGCCACCAACAATGAGTAAAGTAGGAGCTTGAACATGATCTAGATCCGGTTCCGCCAAATCCGGACGGCCGCCGCTAGACACCACGGAGCGAATCAAGTGTCCAAGCGAAGCAGCCGCTTTGAGTGCTGCCGCAGCGCCGGTGCTTGCCCCAAAAATAACCTATGCTCAGATCCCCCTGGCATAATGCTACACGCCCGCCCGGAAAGAGGGTTCCGGGGGAAGTAATCGAAGCAAAATACCGGGAGTTGGAAATGCCCAGCCTAGCGCCAGTTTACGAATTAGCACTTAACAAATCACTACAAACCTTGTTCCACAAGGATTTCGGGCTTCAAAAGTGTATTACCCTCTCAACGCATATTGATTTATGCTCAGAACGTCCAGCATCTTCTTTTGCTCGGGTTCCATCTTGGTCAGGGAGAAGGATTCCCGGTCTTTCTTGGATGCTCCCCTGCTTGGGATAGACGGTGATTATCTGCTGGATCTCCGAGAGTGATGAGAGCATCTTGTTCAGGCTGAGGTCGATGCCATGATCGTGCAGGATCCGCTGCAACAGGCAACACAGGCGAAGAGCCAGCACGCAGTAAGGTTTCCGGTCGGAAATAAAGGACGAGTACCACGATCAATTTGAGTAGACCCCGTGAAAAAATCATCTTAAAAGGTGATTTTTTCATTTACCAGGACCAGCGGGCGCCCCGGTCCGGGTAGGAGCCTTCTGTTTATCGTGCTAAAAATTTGGATTGAGGGTAGACTAGAAATGCGAACAAGCATATTGTTTCCCAATACACTTGAAATCTACTAACTTTTAACATATTTTATTAACTAATACCAAATATTGTTTGCGTGGAAGGAGGGGCAAAGGATGTTTGAAGGCAAGTTGGGTCAAGCTCTCGGACCGTGGGGGCTGCTGACGGTAGGCATCCTGGCCGGTGTTATGGCGTTCCCGGCGCTTCGCAAGGGCACACGCCGCCTCGCAGTTCTGGCTGTAGGTGGAATGCTTGGCATTGCGGCGGATGAGGTCAAGAAATCCACAAAAGACGTCAAGAAAGCTACTGGCGGGGCCGAGGGCCAACTTAATAAATTGGTTGAAGAAGCGAGAGCCATAAGAACGGAAAAAACTGCTCCGGAAGAGGGATAATCGCCCTGCACTCAGCCGAGATGCTTACTTAAACGATAGGATGCGTCATGCAACTTTATCGCTTTGCGTGTGCTTTGACAACATTCCCTTTGCCAAGGACAGCATCTACAGGTTCTTAAATGACTGCCACTACAACACGGCTGGTAGTTAGCATATACATAGCTCTTCAAATCTGCTCTGGCACCAACAACTGGTCTTTCCAGGAAAGCTACTCTCCTTCTCATCTTCACCATAAGGCTGTCGGTTGCTCGCCTGTTTACCTGGAGGATAGTACGTCAACGTTTAACCTCAAACTTTGTCCAAAAAGATATATCGTTGAGTGCTACACAACTGCAAAGGATATTAGGCCGGGTAGCAAGCCGCTATCCGGCCTTTCCGATCGCGTCTTCAGTTAATACCAGACTCTTAATCAGGACAGTCACGTATATTCACTATTAACATATAATGGAAATATGCAGGCGATATTTGACTGAAGGATGTGATTGTGGTGTACGAGCAACTGAAGGATTACAAAGGTAAGAAAATACTCGTCGAGTTGGTTTCGGGGAAACGGATAGCGGGTGTGGTCACAGCGACCGACAAGCAAAATGTCCGCCTGGAAACCGATGAGGGAGTCTGCGTCATCTCCATTTCGGCAATTCAGGTTGTCTGGGAAAACCTGAAGCATTCCCTGCTTGATGAAAATATGCAATATCTCGCATATCAAACAGGGGACGCCGAGACTCAAGCTCAGCAACCCATGCCTGGTCCGCCCCCACCCCGGCCTGGTGGTCCACCCCCGCCTGTCGGCCCACCTCCGCCTAGGCCTGTCGGTCCCACCCCCCACCCCGTCCGTGTGGCCGGGAGTTTACCGGGCCCCCCCTCCGTGTGGCCGAGAGTTTACCGGGCTCCCCCTCGGCCGTGCGGCCGGGAGTTTACCGGGGTGCGTCCGCGGCCGTGTCGCCAGGAGTTCGCCCGGGTATGTTACCGGCCATTTACCGGCGGGGCGTGTTTCCGGCCATTTGCCGGGGCATGTTACCAGGCGTTTTACACGTCGTGTTATCAGCCGTTTTATATGACATGCGCCCAGCCGTTCACTTCGTCATGCGCCACGCCGTTCTTCACACAATGCTCCACGGCTTTTACTTCGTATTGCTCCACGGCATTTACGCAGGCGTGTTACGCCCCGTTCGCTTCGTCGCCGTACGTCTCTGACGTACCATTCACGGATCCGTGTTATGAGCGGTTTGCTTATCCCTGTTACCATCCGTATGCCTATCCCTGTTACGAGGCATTTGCCGGGGCATGTTACCATCCGTTCATGTCTGAGGTGCCTTCCCCGGAGCCTGCTATGGATCCGTGTTATGAACGGTTTTATGGACACCACTGCTTCGAGCGGTTCGCCGGCTCTTGCTTTGAGTTCTTCACCTATCCCTGCTACCACCCGTTCGGCTACGACGCCCAGGCGCCTGAGGGGACACCCCAGCAAACACCGGACCCGGCGACGGACAGCCAGACAGCGAATGTCAAAGCGACAGAAGAATAATGCCATGGAAATAGCAAACCGGAACGACTGGATAAACCAGATTAGCTACTTTATCGGGGAGTATACCGGCGCCAATCCAGGGTACTCCCCCCTGGTTCTCGCTGAAGTTTTAACAGGTAAATTTCCGGGTGAAGCCAGAAAGCTGGCGGGTATCGTAGCTGGCCAATAAAAACGGCAGGGGCTACACGTTCGATTGTTCTTATGGCCAAGGTTTTATTTACCGACGGCCTGCGGAAAATAACCTAACCGAGGTTCAATAAACGTGATACCGGTAAAATTGGTCATATGCTCTTAGACATGATTCATGAAAACTGGTTTGCTGAAGATTCCCAAATCTGGGGTCATGGCTTCGACATGTACACACTCATGCAAAAAGTGGAAGACAGCAGTTTTTTCTCTGACCCACATTAAACCCCGAATAGCCATAATTTTATCTGTGTCACCGCCGACCATCTAGCTCCCTTGAGTTATCACCACCGTCCGCTGGAGGCCGCTGGCATTCCAGGACACATTGTAACCGAGTGCCTCTGCCACCCACCGTGCCGGCAGATAAGTCCTTCCATTACTGATAACCGGCGCCTGATCCACTGTCAGAGTCGTACTACCGATCTCCATGCTTATATCTAAACCGCTCTTGGTAATGGTTACAGTCCGATTATAAGCATCCCAATTTGCCTGAGCACCCAGGGCGTTTCCCAGGTAGCGCACCGGGACCAGGGTACGTCCACTACCGGCATCAATGTACGGGGTGGCATCCTTAGTGCTCCGTTGCAAAATTACGGTGACATTAAGTCGTCAAGAACGTAATTACGGTGACGTATTTTTTAAGACGCATGAACCAGTTCCCTGGTCTCTGGCTTTAAGCATGAAAGCCTTGAACACAGATGTTCCAGATCGGTTCGGGTAAATTTCCACTCAAAAGGCTGAGCCGCTTCTTGATATCGCTCCTGAAAAAGAAGGAGGCGATCCTGCACTTCATAAAGAGAGTCGAAATCGCAAGGAGAAAGCACCTTTCGCTGCACAACGGAAAAATATATTTCAATCTGATTGAGCCAACTGGCATGGATGGGCAAATGAACGGGCACGATAGCCGGCCACTTTTTCAAGCGTTCAATCGAGTGATCGCCCCGGTGTGAAGAACCGTTGTCCATGATCCAGAAGACCCTATTGGCTGAAGCATAAGGCTCCGAACCCATCACCCGGTTAACAAGTTTTTCAAAGGGGGCGATACCACTTTTCTCTTCAAGGCAACCAAAGATTTTCGCTCTTTTGACATCCCAGGCAGCCATGTAGGCCCAAGCGCCTTTTCTTTCATATTCGTGCTCGATGCGCATTGCCTGATGTGGCGCCGGCCCCTGTGAGCGGTGCATGCGTCTCCTGGCCTGGATGCTGGTCTTCTCATCGGTAGAGAGAACGTAGTCGTTAGGGCCGAGGGGGCGATCATCCCAGTATCCTTCGTATAGGCCGAGCACCCGCCCCGCCTTCTCCGAAAAGGCGGGGTCCCTGGGGAAGATCCAACTGCGGTAGCGCCAGGGTCTGATGGCGTCCTCACTGAGCCATCGCCACAGTGTCGTGCCGCTTACTTGGGCGATGATGCCCCGGTTGGTCACCTCCCTTTGTAACTCGGAAATCGACAATCTGGACAGCGGCACGCCCAGATCGCGGGTGAGCTCACAGGCCATGGACTTAATTTCTACGATCAACGCCGGGGGGAAAAGACCCAGGCCTTCCGCCCCGGGGTTGGTCCTGCAAACCAAGGAGCCGTTCTTGAAAAAAGCGCTTGCGCCATTTACTTACTATCTGGCGGGGCATGTCCAAACGGGAAGCAATTTCATCATTGTCGTAACCTTGCGCCGCCAATAAAATGATCTTTGACCGGATGACATCGCAATACGGTGACGTATATTTCCTTGCCCCAAGCTCTAATACTTGTTTCTCGTGAGGAGTCAGATCGATGACATATGGGCTTTTTCTCGGTATGATGTTCACCTCCCTGGTGACATCATACCACAAATGTAACCGATCAGATACCAATTAATACGTCATCGTATTTATGAAATGGAGTACTAAGTAAATAAAAATGGTAAAGTGATATACAGAGTAAATCAATTGATTATACCTCTCCTCCTGTGGGCATAGTTATTAGAAACAGCCCAGCAGGGGTGGGGTAAATGGGTAGATATCGGGTCAGATATCAATTAGAAAGGGTGAAAAAACCGATGGCGACTCAGGTTCAGCCGACTCCTACGGTCACTGGGGAGTATGCGAAGGCCATCTTGGAGGAGATGAAGAGAAAGCCAACCCCTGAGCAAGAAAAAGAGATCGAAAATCTCAGGAAGTTTTTTCAGCAAGTACCTAAAAGAGGTCTTCGTTAAGCGATGTCCAGCTTTGAATTCAATATGAAAGCATTGCTATTAGCCGGATTGACCGCTGAGGATTCAGCAGATCTGGCTAATTTTAATTGTGGCGAAGGAAGGGACAATTCACATTACACGGACTGTTGCGGGAAAAGGCTACAACCCGCCGAAGTCGAAGAACGGCATAAGAAAAGTGCCCCTCGACCGGAGCACATTGCAAATACTGATGAGGCATAGGGTTCAACAGAACAAAGAAAAACTCCTGCATGGCGGGGACTACAATTCCGAGAACCTTGTATTCTGTTCTCAACAGAATAAAGGCAAACGGCTCTCTTATCGGAGGGCGCTGGATGCTTACGGACGCATAGTTAAAATGTCGGGGCTTCCCTACATCCCACCGCATGGGTTGCGACATACTCATGCTACCATGCTGCTAAAAGATGGATGCCATTCCGTGAAAGCAGTCGCTGAACGGCTGGGAGATGATCCCATTACTATAGAGAAAACCTACGCCCACGTTTTGACAAGTATGCGCCAGGAAATAGTGAAATCTATCGAACAAATGTATGAAGAAAAGCCATGAAATATGGGAACATATGTACGATGTTACCTAATTGTTACCTATAATTTTTGAATCCCTTGTACCATAAGGGTTCTAGAGCCTAAAAATACTTGTACACCAAGTAGCATGAATTCGCCGACTGCAACTTCGATTATATCTCCTGGTATGCCCAGCGAGACGCCCTGCAGAGAGAGATCGGCGCGGAACTGGCTATTTTGGGACACACCCATATACACAAGTTGGGGCTTAAGGATGCGATGATAAACTATATCAACAGCGGTTTCATGTGCTCGCCGATCATCGATGGGCAGCCTCAATATCCGATTACGTTCGCAGAGATCGATCTCCAGCAGGATAATATCTCGCTCAAGCTCATGAGCGTGGTCAGGCAAAGTAATAATACCTACCAGATCGTTGATATTTCAGGGCAATCTCCTTCCGACTCGGTCGTGTATGGACTGGAGCAAGATTATTCGTGTTATGTTTCCATCTTGAACAACAGCAACTCTGCCTTGTCCAAAACGGGTGTCGAAACCGAGGTTCACGGATACTATGTCGTCCCGCCGCCACAGACAATCAGCCCTCGTAAACTAGCCCAGTTATGGATTCAGGATCTCT
>CAVYEE010000017.1:0-149201 GCA_963767365.1 uncultured Peptococcaceae bacterium | reverse complement strand
CCCCTTGTCGGTAGTATTCTTGACATTGATGGTACTATAAGATACTATCGAGATCAAGATACCTTCCATCTGGAATTAATCCATTCCACCTGCTGGCCAATCTGATGATCTATTGACTCGTGCTATTTTTTTCCTTAAATGCAACCGGTTGCTCAAGCTGAACGTTTGGTTCCTGGCAGGAAAAACCTTAACCCATATTTTGCTTATAGCAGAGCCGTGCCGTATATGATTGCCCCCAAAGCTGGCGCATGGTCAATTCAAGCTTCGTCTTCGTTAGTTCAAAATTACTAAACCGGAAACGTCAAGCAGGAGTTTTTTGCGCGGGCACTCTCCTCTCTTGACGCCAGGCCCTTGGATGTCACCTGACCAATTACGGTGGTCGAAGAGGTGAGCTCTAAACAAAGATCTGCGACCGATCTACATGCTCCCGGTTTCTGCCAATGCAATCGTTATCGCATTGAGTGCATCGCCAAGGCTTGTTCGGGCGTCTGATCTCTCGCCCAAGCTGGTGAATACCTGATCTCCGAGATCGGCCATTCTAAAAACTATAATCGATTCAACTGGGTCTTGGCTTCAGAGGGGGATTGCTTCCCCCGCTGAAGCTTAGAGCCAGTTAATTAGGGGCGTAGCCGCTCTTATCCCACCGCTTTAGAAGCGGGGGCATTAGAGCGGGTAGCCATCGGTAAATTCAGTTTTCACCGATGCCTATCAAGATCTATCCGGCCACCTGCCAGGCTTTTCAAGGACAATCCAAGCAAAAATAAGGGGAGGGGAAAGAGTGATCGATAAAAGCAAGCGTTTCCAACGGCCTGTTTTTCCACTTGAGGAACTTGCCGTCTTTCAAGGCAAACGCCTGGAATTTGACAGCATCGCGGAAATGTTGACGGTTCGGGCGCAAGAAATTCCGGATAAAGCCCATGTCTTTTTCTATGACGAGGTTGTCACCTATGCGCAAACCAACGAACGCGCCAATAAGGTGGGCAACTACCTCAAAGAAAAGGGCATCACCAAGGGTGATGTTGTTTCGGTCATGGTCCTGAATTCACCCGAGGTCTACTACACCATGTTCGGGACACAAAAGCTGGGCGCCATCGCCGGCGCCATCAACTACATGCTGAAGGGCCCCGAGATCGCTTACGTTCTGGAAGACTCCAAACCCAAGGTAGCTTTTGTGAGCAGTGAATTCATGGCCGAGTTCGACAGGGGTTGCCAGATGTCGTCACACAAGCCGGTCGTGGTCGAAGTGGTCACGGGCGTGAAGCATAATTCCACAGTTGTAGAAACAACTTTGAAAGAGATCCTGGACAAGTACCCGGCCAACGAGTGCTTGGTGCCTCAAAGCCTGGACGATCCCTTCATGCTGCTCTATTCTTCAGGCACCACCGGCATGCCCAAGGGAATTCTCATCGCGAACAAATGCCAGTTATCAATCTGTAAAAGTTTGGCCGGCATGGGAGCCAACATCCCTGAAGACGTGATGCTGATCATCCTGCCCATGTTTCATACTAACCCCCTGTGCGTTTGGACCTATCCGTACAGTTACATGGGGGTAACCCTCTGCATCCGGAAAATGTTCTCGCCTGACGACTTCTGGCCGACTGTAACTCGCTACGGAGTGACCATAGGATTCGGCGTGCCGGCCATGTACACCTATATTGTGGCCAAGGCTGATCCCGCCACCATCGAGATGGACAAGGTGAAGTTGAGATACTGTTTCTCCGGCGCCGCCCCCATGCCGCTTAATATTGTCGCCAAGTTCAAGGACATGTTTGGTGTCCGCGTCATCGATGGTTACGGCCTGACCGAAGTCACCGGGGTATCCACATCAAGCTACGGCTGTCCCGAGAACTGGGCGTCCATCGGCATGGCCTATGCAGTATCAGGAAGTTGAGATTATGGACAACAACAACAACATCCTTCCCTACGGCGAGAAGGGCGAGATCTGCATCAAGGGAGACGCCGTCATGATCGAGTACCTGAACAAACCCGAAGCCACGGCGGAAACTATCAAGGATGGCTGGATGCATACGGGTGACATGGGGTACATGGACGAGACCGGCTTCATCTATATCTCCGGCCGCAAGAAAGAGATGATCAACCGGGGCGGTGAGAATATCTATCCCCGGGAAATTGAAATTCCTCTGGAAAAGCACCCAAAGATCATGGAGGTGGCGGTCGTCGGGGCTCCAGACCCAGCCCTGGGAGAGCGCGTCGCTGTCGGCATCGTTCTCAAAGAGCCCGGGTCGATGACCGCTGAAGAGGTCAGGGATTTCTTGTCGGATAAGATCGCCAAGTACAAGATTCCCGAGCTGGTGAAATTCATGGCCGAGCTCCCGAAGAACCCGACTGGCAAGATCTTGAAACAGGACATGAAGAAGATGTTCTCATGAGCAACAAACCTGTTTGGTAATCAAGAACCGCCGATTAGTTGCAAAACCCCGGAGAGTTTTTGCTCTCCGGGGTTTTCTTCAATCTGCAGGGAGGGCGCGCCAGGCTCATGTTCTGCAATACTTGCTGTTCCCCGAATGATTTCGAGATGTTTTGTGCCGCTATTTGGCCAGACCGGCTCCTATTTCGTAAGCCTTCTGCATCAGAGCTTCGTTGTCAGCAGCACTGGGGATACCGGCAGCATGCAGGGTATCCGTGATCTCGACTCCTGATCTTCTCAGGAAGCTTGGCAAGATTTCGATGTATTGGCTGAACGCCTTTTCATCAGGATTGCCCTGAGAAAAAACCAAGGCGGCTTTCTTGCCCGGAGGCATTTTGCTTGGAGAATTGGGACCTGTATGAAAGACATACAAGCGGTCAAGAAATACTTTGGTCTGTCCGCTTACATACCACATGTAGATCGGGGACCCGATGACGATGCGGTCCGCCTTCTTTATCTCTTCGATCAGCCGAATCATATCATCCTCTTGTTGGCATCCATCATGCGTCTTGCAGTACATGCACGCCTGGCATCCCTTGATATGCAATTTATTGAGATAGAATACCTCCGAATCTGCGCCCACTGCAGTTGCCCCCTCAAGAATCCGGCGAACCAACACAGCAGTGTTTCCATTCTCCCTCGGGCTTCCAACAAAACCGATGACACGCATTGGTTATCCCCCATTCCCTAATTTTGATTTGGTTGACACGACGTTTTAGAAGCATGAGTTCCCAGGCTTTGATGGCAAATTCTCTTCAACTGGGTCTTGGCTTCAGAGGGGGGATTGCTGCCCCCACTGAAGCTTAGAGCCAGTTAATACAGTGGCGTAGCCGCTCTTATCCCACCGCTTTGGAGAAGCGGGGGCATTAGAGCGGGTAGTCATCTGTGGTCAATTTTCATTACGAGTATTTGAGCCTCTCATAGCTCTAACAATTTTCTCACGTTTTTCGTGGTTGCTTCCGCCACCTCACCTTTTGAAACTTTTTTCAATAACGCAACTGCTTTGCATACCTCTATCAACTGCGCCGGCTCATTGGAGTCTGTTTCCAGCACTACATCGTCAAGAGTTAAGGCCTCCACCACCGAATTGATTGCAGGAAGGTTGCGTTTATTTATGGAAATCAAAAACCCCCTCTGTCGATACTGGCGGGCTTCATCAATCGTACCGCTGAAACCGTGAGCAATGCCCCGTGGAGTCTGATCTTTAAAGTCATCAAGCACTTTTAAAATTTCTCCGGTGGAGCCACGGTCATGCAAGACAAGCAATAAGCCGTTTGTTACCGCTAAATCTACCTGGGCATGAAAGACTTTTACCTGCAATTCCAAGGGAAATGGTTGCAATTCTGAGTGGAAATCATCGGACATCCGGCGAACCAAGTCAATACCCGTTTCACTGATTCCCGTCACATTTCCCTCATGGATCAATTTGCTCAAGGCGTTTTCGGCCTCAGGCGTAAAAAGATCAGCACGCCAAGGATGGATGCCAATACAGGCTTTTACCTGGCTGTACTTTTCAGCCAGGTAAACATTTCTTCGTGAAGAAGCTACATCAGTGGCGGGGGCATTAGAGCGGGTAGCCCTCGGTAAAAAAATGTCTTGACAACCTTGTCCACCTCAAACCAAACTACTATTATAGAGCACATTATAGAGTTGAAAGGAGTATTAGAAGTGGCAAACTATGGTGATGAATATTCCAGAAAAAGTGTATCTGCAGAAAAAGCTGTACAGGCTGTAAAATCTGGGGATACGGTTGCGTACAGCCATTTTGTCATGTTTCCCCGAGTGCTGGATGCTGCTCTGGCTAAAAGGGCAGGAGAAGTCATTGATGTCAAACTTAAGTGCGCAGTGGGGATGGCTATCAGCCAGGCTTCGTTAGCTGACCCTGAGAGAAAATCTTTTACCTACCTTAGTTCCTTTTTTAGTGCATCTGAAAGAAAATTAGGAGACAAAGGATTGGCTTTTTATCTTCCCGGAAACTATGGACAAGACCATTGGAACCTGATAAATGGGCATGGCCATGCCGCTAATGTGGCTATGATCAAAACAACCCCCATGGATAAAAACGGGTTTTTTAACTTTGGCACTTCATGTTCGTATACCGACGCAACCGTTCAGAAAGCTGCCACGATAATCGTTGAAGTTAATTCGACGGTACCCCGGTGTTTGGGAGGCAGCCACGAACAGGTTCATATTTCCGATGTTGACTATATCGTAGAAACCGACAACCAGCCTATGATAGCCTTGCCACAAGGGGCCATTAGTCCGGCAGAAGAGGCTATGGCCAAATATATTGTTGAAGAGATCGAAGATGGCAGTTGCCTGCAGTTGGGTATCGGTGCAATTCCTAACGCAGTAGGAAAAATTATAGCCGATTCTGATTTAAAAGATCTGGGATGTCACAGCGAAATGATCAGCGATGCTTATGTAGACCTCTATGAAAAAGGTAAAATGTCAGGAACCAAGAAGCAGATCGACAAATATAAAATGGTATATACATTTGCCATGGGTTCTCAAAGGCTATATGACATGCTGGACAATAATCCTGCCTGCGCCACGTACCCAGTTGGTTATACCAACCATCCTCCAGTAATTGCTTTGAATGATAAAGTGATCAGTGTTAACAACACCTTACAAGTTGATTTATTTGGTCAGGCCTGTTCAGAGTCCCATGGCAACAGACAGATTTCAGGCACGGGAGGCCAGTTGGACTTTACCATAGGAGCCACTTTCTCTAAAGGAGGAAAAGCCTTTATTTGCCTCAAATCCACGCAAGAACGCAATGGTGAGCTAATTTCAAGGATAGTTCCGCAACTTAACGGAATTGTAAGTATTCCCAGAACATACGTCATGTACGTTGTGACAGAATACGGCAAGGCCAAGATTAAGGGCAATTCCACCTACGAGATTGCCGAGAATCTTATTGCTATCACCCATCCCAAGTTCCGGGACGAGCTGGTTCAGCAAGCTGATAAAATGAGTATTTGGACAAAAACCAACAAGAAAGACAAGATTAACTGAATGAATCTCAATGTTAAATAACTTTTGGTAGTCGTCTGTACGATTAAGTTTGCGGCTGAATTGCCATTTTGTGATCAAGGCCCCTTTATCCCTATACCGGTCACAGGGCAAGCTATGCCGCAAGATTAAAGTTTGGTGTATACCAAATCGCAGCCTTTACGGTTATTACCGGCTAAAAGATTGCGCTGAAACCAATATAGCGACCAAGACGTTGCATTGATATAAAGAGATTTCCTGGAATCCCAGATGACGGCTCCAGTCAAGAACGGGGCCGTCCTTATGGGAAAAAGGGTGCACGACAATTTTATGAGTAATTTTATGAGTAAATAAATGGCAAGAAAAAATGCTTTGTCTGGACTAACAAAATGTCACCCCAATAGACCTCGGACTTAGTTATTGCTTATTCCGGTACTTGATTTTTCCCCACCCACCCACAACATACTAAGAGGGGTGTGTTGTCAACGACTTATGATAGAAAAACTTTTTGAGTACCCATGTAATTGTTGGCCCTGAAACGGGACCAGAAATCATCGAAGGTGTGGCTGAACAAACTGCAACGCAGGGCGATGACCACCTTACAGCCGGATTCCACCACACCGGAGCCCACGCAAAGACCGAGGGAACGAAAGTAGGCATATCTCATCCGCTGTCGATTGTTGAGGAAGTAGTCGAGCTCTCTTGAAGCTGTGGCTCCAATGTTTCCGCTGGATGGCATCTGACAGCGGATAGCCTGTAGAAGATCGTCGAAGCCTTCAGATTCAAGCTCGTGATGCCGGTCGCCGGCCCACTTCCGGTTCCGTCAACCCCGGCGTACATGATATCGCTCGGACCCGGTTTTTCCTCGACATGAGCGATCTCGTCGGCGGCGATGGCAGCGCCGAGTTTTTTGGCTGTACGCTTGATGCGCTTGGCTCCAACGAAGATCCCGGCCAATTCGGACAAGAGTTTGAGCCCTCCAGGAAAGACCCCGCCGAAGCCACCAGGCCGGCCATGCGGGTAACCCCCGGCGACAATGAGGAATCACCGAAGCCCAGGGAGTAATCCTTCGGGCACCAGCCATCGCCGCAGGTAGGGCAGTGATATTGATCATTATTCAGCTTATCTTCCAGGAATCTGGCCGCCACACGGAGGGCGCCTGTTCTGAGGTTGGCCTCCAGGCTCTCCAGATCGAGATCATCAATATGCGCCGAATCCAAGAGGGCGGTCAGTTCTTTTGAGATTTCCGCTTCGAGCCTGCTTTGGATGCCCCTTTTTTAGCCGTTGCGTCCGCTTCGGCCTTGGAGGTTTCCAGTAAAGTGTCACACAGTTTTTCGTTAACCTCAATAAGTTTTCGACTTAAATTACGAAAGCGCCTGAATTCTTCTATGTGTTTTTTGGTGTACTCAACGGCCGGGCCTTCAGGAATAATCCTAGCGGTGGTTTTGCCGTCAACTTTCCAGGTCAATGCCCAACTGGGTCCATGACCGGGAGAGCCGTCATTGGCACAGTGGCAGTTAGGTTTACCGCATTTACGGAAACGAGGCACAAGGGTACCGGGTCTCATGGCTCCAATTTTAGCTAAATCAGCCCTAATGGCGTCTCGCTGCCTGGTCAATTCCTCCAACAGGTCCTGGTCATTATTCATACGGCATACCCCCTGGCTGTATTATATACAACCAGATTATATCACAGTCATGATTCCTTGTCAAAATTTTTTTGTCTTATCATAATGGTGTCGTGCACCCGAAGAATTTGTTCTACTTGATTATTGGCAACAAGCATCTTATAATGATGTTTATACCAATACCGTTGCGGATAAAGATGATTGCCGGTACGGGATGGACAAGTCCAACTGAATAATGCGGATGAGGAATACAGGAGACAAGAGGGCATCCCCCTTTCCGGATCTTGACCTGTCCTTTTACCGAAGAAGCAAGCCGGTGCTCTACCGGGGCGCCGGTGAAACTTTCAGGGACCAGGACTGTATTCCGACGAACTCTGGAAAGTCGTAGCGACACCAAAGGGGCAAGCCGGGCGCTAACTACCTAAAGATGCTACTAAATTGTTTTAGCGCCGGGTGAATCTCTCAGGTTAGTAAACAGAGCATGGGTATTTGCATATCCATGCTTTTTCCGTTTAAAGAGAGTGATTGCAGCGTATGAAGATTGGAGGGTTAATCATGATCGAAAGGTTCCCCTCTCAAAATGTAAACGCAATGGAAGAAATCGTCGACATGCGCTTGATGGAGCGCATCTTAGGAACTTTCAGCAAGGCCACCGGCCTGAGAGCCTATATTGTTGACGAAAAAGGCGAGATGATTGCCAAGACATTCGACTCGGTGGGAATGAGCAGTTTCTGCCAGCTAGTCCAACAGGTTGGCGAGCCGCGCTGCAGGCGCTGCTATGCCCGGGCGGGAAAGGAAGCGGCCAAGTATGGCGAACCCTACATCTTTCGTTGTCATGCCGGCCTGGTAGTATGGGCCGCTCCATTGATGGTTGAAGACGAGCATATCGCCACGATCATCTGTGGTCAGGTACTGTGGCCGGCCAACTGGTGCGGGAAGGAAGCTCCTTTATCATGGGCGGGCTGATCTCGACCATGGATATGTCCAGCTCCGTTCTGGCTTACGGGGCGCCTGAACTGAGCCTGCTGTCCGCCGGTCTGACCAACGTCGCCCGCTACATGGGCATACCGATGTTCAGCACGGCCGGCTGCGGCGATTCCAAGGTGATCGACACCCAACTGGCCATCGAAGCGGCCTTCTCGATCCTGGTGGCCGGTTTGAGCGGCGCCAACCTGATCCATGACTGCAACTACATGGATAGCGGGTCAACCGGCTCCCTGGAGCTGATGGTCATGGACGACGAGATCATCGGCACGGTGAAGCGGATCCTGCGGGGGATCGAGGTCGACGACGACAACCTGGCGGTGGACGTGATCGACCATGTTGGGCCTGGCGGCCATTTCCTGGGTGAGGACCACACCCTCTCCCGCTTCCGCCAGGAGTTCTGGTGGCCTACGGTGATCAGCCGCATGCGCTATGACGAGTGGAAGATGACTGGCGGCAAGACCCTGGGCCAGCGGGTCAAAGAAAAGACGCAGCGGATCATCGATGAACACCGGCCGGAATCGTTGCCCCAGCCGATCCTGGACCAGATCCAGGCGGTGGTCGACCGGGCTGAGGCCCGCGAGGCCAGGCTCCGGGCGAAGAAATAGCTAAAAAAGTAATGAGTCTAAAAAGAAGTGATGAGCATGCTCATCACTCGTTACTTCAAGAGTTGCATAAATCCATAAATCGAAGGAGGAAGTTAGAGGATGTTTAACTTTACTGATCTTTCCCAGGCTGTGATCGCCGGCCAAGAGGCCAGGGTGAAGGAATTGACCCAGGCGGCCATCAACAGTGGCGCCGAGCCGATGGCCATCATCAACGAGGGCCTGATCGCCGGTATGAACGTTGTGGGCGCCAGATTCAAGTCCGGCCATCATCGAGGACTACGAGCCCGAACCGCTGCCCAAGGACGTGCAACAGAAGATCCACGACATCGTCGAGCGGGCCGAGCGCAGTGTCCAGCTGTGATTGATGAAGAAACGGGGGATTTAAGATGTTGATTGTCGGTGAATTGATCAACACCAGCCGGAAGCTGGTCAAGGCAGCAGTAGATGCCGGGGACGCCGCCTACATACAGCAAATAGCCCGCGGCCAGGTTGAGGCCGGAGCGGATTACGTAGACATAAATTGTGGCACTAAGGTTTATAACGAGCCGGAGACCATGCAGTGGCTGGTGGAGACGGTTCAGGCAGTGGTGTCGGCGCCGTTGTGCATTGACACACCTAATCCCAGGGCGATGGAGGTCGGATTGTCCCTGGCGCAGAACGGTCAGCCCATGATCAACTCCATCACTGCGGAGAAGGAACGCTTTCAGACCATTCTGCCCCTGGTCTTGAAGCATAAGGCCAAAGTTGTGGCGTTATGCATGGACGACAGCGGGATGCCGGAGACTGCGAACGACCGCAAGGGCATCGTGCGCCGGTTGGTGGCCGATCTGGCAGCAAACGGCATTCCGGGGGCTGACATCTACCTGGATCCTCTGGTAAAGCCCATCAGCACCAGCGACGGAGCGGGGCTGGAGGTCCTGGAGACGGTCTCTTTCATTCGCGACGAATTTCCGGAGGTCCATACCATTTGCGGCTTGAGCAACATCTCCTTCGGACTCCCCAACCGGCAGGTGCTAAACAGGCTGTTCATGGTGCAGACTATGACTGCCGGCATGGACGCCTATATCCTGGACCCTCTGGATCAAACGATCATGGGGTTTGTCTATGCCTCCCAGGCTTTGCTGGGCAGGGACCCGTTTTGCGTGAAGTACCTGGCCGCTCACCGTAAGGGTTTGTTTGCGTGAGGGAACCCCCTCTATCTATACCTGCCAAGTGACGGAGTCAGGAAGCGCAAGCAGCCTTAGCCCCGTCACTTGCGCGGGATTCAGAGGAAGTGGCGGGAAGGCTTTCAGAGATCCCTGCTCCTGGCGGACCTGCGGCTTCAGGCCCTCCAGTCCGAGCTTCAGGTAGCTGGCAAGGTGCCTCTCGATGGTACGCTTTCCCACAGTGATGAGGCGGCCATCTGCATCATAGTGCAGTGTGCCGGCCAGTTCATCGAGAATCACATCCCGGACGCCGCGAGGCAGAGGCCGGTTTAACAGCGGGGCGATCACTTCGTACCGCTGCAGGACCACCTGGGAACGCTAGCCGGCTTCGGCAGGTTGAGAACCGTCCCCAAGATTACGTATAAGTTGTATAATAAGCTTGGATTGACTGATTGAAACCGCTTCTTTGGAGGAAACCAGGATGAGCTTGTTTGCACCCTTGAGTGATGGCCAGTTCAACATCGACAAGATCATCGAAAAGCAGTTGCTGAAGCGGCTGCTGAACTCCTTTTCCACTGCCACCAGGCTTTTTGTGGAAGTAACGAATGTGGACGGCAGTTGCGTGCTCTCCTCCAGCAAGGGTTCGGTGTATGCTTATGTGGTGTATAGATGATGATGGTGGTGGCAGCCTGTCATGTATGGGATGGTTTGGTCTGATGTTTGATGCAGGATCATTCAAGAAGACAAGCTACACCAGGGTTAACTCCGAACATCCCGAGCCGGAGGTGATTGCCGGGGCGGCCGCGGTGATCGGGATAGGCGGGACGGTGGCCTTCCCGACCGAGACCGTGTACGGGCTGGGGGCAAACGGCCTGGATCCGGTCGCCGTGGAGAAGATTTACGAGGCGAAAGGGAGGCCGCAGCGTAACCCGCTGATCCTGCACGTGTCCTCGACTGAGCAGGCGAGACAGTTAGCGGCCGTTTGGCCGGCTGCAGCGGAGCGATTGATTGAGTGGTTCTGGCCGGGGCCGCTGACCCTGATCCTGCCCCGGGCGCCGGTGGTGCCGGATATTGTCACCGCCGGCTTGCCCAGCGTCGCCCTGCGGATGCCGTCACACCCGGTGGCGTTGGCTCTGATCAGTCAGTCCGGAGTGCCGATTGCGGCACCAAGCGCCAACACCTCCGGACGCCCCAGCCCGACCCTGGCGGAGCACGTCCGGGCAGACCTGGACGGCCGGATTGACCTGGTGCTGGATGGTGGCCCCACCACCATCGGCGTGGAGTCGACCATCCTCGACCTGACCGGGGAGCAGCCGGTGCTCCTGCGACCTGGCGGCGTGACCCGGGAGGACCTGGGGCAGGTGCTGGGCAAGGTGCTGGTACATGAAACCGCCATGCCCGGAACGAATTTTAGGACAGATATCACAAATGAGGTAACCGGCGTTGAAGCAGCCCCCTGCCCGGGGACCCTGTTCCGGCACTATGCCCCAAGGGCGGAGGCGATAGTGGTGACCGGCGACAGCCGGGAACAGGAGGCCAAGGTCAGGGATTACCTGGCCACCCACAAGGACGAGAGGGTGGCGCTCCTGGCTACGGCGGAAAACGCCCCGGATTATTTGCAAATGCGGGTGCCCGACCCGCTGAAGCGGGTACCCCGGCCCGGCGGCGTACCGGTTCATGTAGAGGCCCTGGGTTCCCGCAACCACCCGGAGGAGTTCGCCGCCCGTATCTTCAGCGCCCTGCGGAGATGCGATCAGGCCGGGGCGGAGGTGATCCTGATGGAGGCGATCCCGCTGTCCGGCATTGGTCTGGCAGTGATGAACCGCCTCTACCGGGCGGCAGCCAACCGCGTTATTTAGTTGTTGGATGGGAGGTGGTTGAAAGGTGTTTCGGATCTTGTTCGTCTGCACCGGCAACACCTGCCGCAGCCCTATGGCCGAGGTGTTGTGCCGCAGTTTTCTCGGCCGCTTCCAGTTGCAGCAGGAGGTTGAGGTGGCCTCCGCCGGGCTGGACGCGGCAGACGGCGGGCCGGCCGCCCGGGAGGCGGCTGCCGTCATGGCAGAGCGGGGGATCGACCTGTCCGGCCACCGGACTGCCTGCCTGACCGCCGACCAGGTACGGTGGGCCGACCTGATCCTGACCATGGAGGAGCGCCAGAAACTGCGCCTGCTGGAAAAGTTTCCTGAAGCGGCGGACAAGGCCTTCGTGTTGAAGGAATACGTAACAGCACCGGAAGCGGCTGCCGGTTCTACCCCTGGTCAGGCTGGAGCAGACCGGGCGGTGCCGGGCCCAGCGGACCGGGCGTGGTATGACATCCCGGATCCCTTCGGCCAATCCACGGAGGTCTACCATCGGTGCGCCGCGGAACTGGCCAGCGCCGTCGCCGACATCTGCATCGACATCCATCGCCGTCGGCAGGCACGGGAACCGTCCCCCGGCTCAGGAGAGAATCGTCAGAGGGGGTTCAATCCCCTCTGATCAGCGAAGTTAAATGAACAAGTTGCCGTGCCATATGTCCAGCGCTCAATTACCCATTGCTTCGCATGCTGTGCATGCTTAACAATGTGAGCGCTGAACAGGCACATGGCATTCAAACTTCGCTTCGCTGCGTTTGAAAAGGGGGCGCATCCGGTGCGCATCGCCATCGGCAGTGATCACGCAGGATTCAAGCTCAAGGGGATCATCAAGCAACGGTTCAGCGCTTCCGGCAGGGAGTTCACCGACTTCGGGGTGAACACACCGCAGCCGGTGGATTATCCGGATATTGCCGCTGCCGTTGGTGAGGCGGTAGCCCGGGGGGATTACGACCAGGGGATACTGATCTGTGGGACGGGGATCGGGATGGCGATCACCGCCAACAAGGTATCCGGCGTTCGGGCCGCCCTTTGCCACGACGTTTTCACCGCCAAAGCTGCCCGGGAGCATAACGACGCCAACATCCTGACCCTGGGAGAGCGGGTGCTGCAGTCGGAGGCGGCCTGCGACATTGTCGATGCCTGGTTTCGGGCGCGCTTCATTGGCGGTCGTCACGCCCGGCGGCTGGGGAAGATAAGGGATTTAGAACGGAAATACTGCAAAAATGCTGCAGACCGAGACGCCTGACGCAGGAGGATTGAGGAGAAACATGGATTACATCGAGAAGCACGTACTGCCGGTTGACCCGGAGGTGGCAGCGGCCATCACCGGAGAGGAGCGGCGCCAGGAGCAAGGCCTGGAACTGATCGCCTCGGAAAACGTCGCCAGCCGGGCGGTGATGGCCGCTCAGGGTTCAGTGATGACCAACAAGTATGCCGAGGGCTATCCTGATCACCGATACTACGGCGGCTGCGCCAACGTAGACGTGGTGGAGGAACTGGCGCGCCAACGGGCCAAGGAGATCTTCGGGGCGGAGTACGTCAACGTCCAGCCCCATTCGGGAACCCAGGCCAATACAGCGGTATTCTTCTCAATGCTCAAGCCAGGCGACCGCATCCTGGGCATGAGTCTCAGCCACGGCGGACACCTGACCCACGGCAGCCCGGTCAATATCTCCGGCACTTACTACGAGAGCCATTCCTATGGAGTCAACGAGAACGGTATCCTGGACTATGAGGAAGTCCGGCGCAGGGCCCAGGAGGTGCGGCCACGGCTGATCATTGCTGGGGCCAGCGCCTATCCCCGGATCATCGACTTCACCGTTTTCGGAGAGATCGCCCGGGAGGTGGGGGCCTACCTGATGGTGGACATGGCGCACATCGCCGGTCTGGTGGCTGACGGGCCTGCACCCCAGTCCGGTCCCCCATGCCGAGTTTGTGACCTCAACTACCCATAAAACCATGAGGGGACCCCGGGGAGGGTTCATCCTCTGCCAGGAGCGTTTTGGGCCGGCTATTGACAAGGCGATCTTCCCGGGCATCCAGGGAGGGCCCCTGATGCACGTGATCGCGGCCAAGGCGGTCTGCTTCAAGGAGGCCCAGGGTGAAGACTTCCGCCGCTACCAGGAGCAGGTGCTAATCAATGCCCGAACCCTGGCGAAGACCTTGAGCGGCTACGGCTTCAACCTGGTTTCCGGCGGCACGGACAACCACCTGATGCTGGTTGACCTGCGCAACAAGAACCTCACCGGACTACGCGCCGAGACCCTGCTGGACGAGGTGGGAATGACCGTCAATAAGAATACCGTCCCCAAGGAGACTCAGAGCCCGAAAATTACCAGCGGGATCCGCATCGGAACCCCGGCGGTGACCAGCCGCGGTCTGCGGGAGCGAGAGATGGAGATTATCGCCCGGGCGATCCACTGCGTCCTGTCTTATCCGGCGGATACCGGGAAGCAGGAGGAGGCCCGGCAGGCGGTGAATGCACTCTGCAAAGCATTCCCGCTCTATGCCGGGGGATAGGTAGGTCTTATTCCAAAGAGGCCACCACGATACCGTGTTGTTTGGCTTATTATTTGGTATGCTAAAATATTGGTGATGAACCCGGGACCGCACCACGAGAGAGGATGAGAGACGTCTTGAAGACCAAGGAGATTGCCCTGCCGCGCCTTAACAACCTGACCCCGACCCTGGAGTCTACCACCCTCAAGCTGATGGAGGAGGCAGGGGAGCTGGCCCAGGCCATCGGCAAGTTCCGCGGCCTGAGTGGGGAGCGGAATGTGATGCACGAGAGCCAGGTGGCCGACGTGATTGTCAAAGAACTGCTAGATGTAGCCCAGACCGCGATCTCCCTGATGTTCGTGATGGAGGAGAGCTACGGGACGGACATCGGTAGATCCCTGGAGCGGCACGTGCAGAAGTTAATCGACAAGGGCTACCTTCGAGTGGAATAGGGATCAGGAGAGCAATGGCTAAAAAAATCAAGATCCTCAGCGTCTTCGGCACCAGGCCGGAGGCGATCAAGATGGCGGCGGTTGTCCGGGAGCTGCAGCGCTGCGGCGACCTGATCGAAAACCGGGTGGCGGTGACCGCCCAGCACCGGGAGATGCTGGACCAGGTGCTGCGTGTGTTTGCCATCGAACCGGACTACGACCTGGACATCATGAAGCCGGGGCAGGACCTGTTCGACGTCACCAGGGCGGTGCTGGCCGGCCTGAAACCGGTTCTGGCCCGGGAGCGGCCGGATATGTTGGTGGTGCAGGGGGACACCACCACCACCTTTGCCGGGGCGCTGGCCGCCTTCTATTTCCAGGTCCCCATCGGCCACGTAGAGGCTGGCCTGCGGACCTACGAAAAATACGCTCCCTTTCCGGAGGAGATCAACCGTATCCTGACCACGCACCTGGCCGACATTCACTTCGCCCCGACCGGCCAGGCCCGGAGTGCCCTGCTTAAAGAAGGGGTGGCGCCGGAGAGGGTCTTCGTCACCGGCAACCCGGTGATCGACGCCCTGCACCTCGCCCTGCAGCAGCCCTACCGGCTGGAACCGGAGTTGGAACGGGCATTTGCCGATCATGAACGGGTGATCCTGATGACGACCCACCGCCGGGAGAACCTGGGCAGTCCGCTGCAGGAGGTCTACCTGGCCCTGAGGAGCCTGCTCTCCAGCCACAAGGATCTGGCGGTGGTCTTCCCGGTGCACAAGAACCCCAAGGTGCGCCAGGAGGTCGCCCGGGTGCTGCAGGGGACGGATCGGGTCTACCTGACGGAGCCCCTGGACTACCTGCTCCTCGTCAACGCTATGAAGCGGGCGTACCTGGTGCTGACCGACTCCGGTGGCATCCAGGAAGAGGCGCCGGCCCTGGGCAAACCGGTGCTGGTGCTGCGGGAGGTCACGGAGCGGCCGGAAGCAGTTGCCTTCGGCACCGCCCGGCTGGTGGGCACCAACCGCAACCGGGTTGAAGAGGAGGTGGGGCTGCTGCTGGACAGCAAGGAGGCTTACGATGCCATGGCCAATGCCGTCAATCCATATGGGGACGGCCAGGCGGCGCCGCGCATCGTTCAGGCAATCCTGTCCTACTTCCAGTTGGCGCCACCGCCCGAGGAATTTATACTAAAATAGTGGTTGGAATAAAAACAGTAGTTAGTGGTTAGCGCTGTTAGGGGCAGTCATCTGGCAAAAAAGAAATTTTCATGAAATAATTTTGGAGATTTTGATCTAAAGGCAGGAATATAATCCGGCAAGGCGAATAATCCAGGGGGTCCTTTTCGCTGCAAGGGAGGAGCCATGGCCAAGAAAAAGGGTGCGTCTGCATGGCGGGCGTTGAATTTAGTGACAACTCTCGGTGTCACCATGGCCGCTTCCGTGTTCGTAGGCTATTATATCGGCCAATACCTTGACAAGCGGATACTTCACGACCAAACGCCCTGGTTGACCTTCGTCTTTTCCCTGCTCGGGGTTGCGGCAGGATTCCGCGGCGTATTCCGGCTCATCAACCAGACACTGGATGATGGGGAAGATAAGGAGTGATGGCCCGCGGTGTTCCTCACATCAAGATTAGGGCTGGATCTGTTGGTCGGATTTCTCTGGGGGACACTGGTCGGTGTTGCCAGTTTTTGCTACCTCCAGTGGGTGATCAAGGGGAGCGCCGGCCAGCCGCCAACGAAAGCGGTCCTGGCGGTGTTGAACGCCCGGTTTTTGAATTATTTCCTGAGTATTGCGGCCCTGGCAGTGTTCTATAAACACATGTGGGTGGTTGTGGGGACGGCTATCGGGCTGGTAGTGATGTTGGCGTTTACGATCATCATGGAGTATGTAAAAGGTAGGAAGCTACCATACATTTAGAGAGAGATAGAGAGAGAAAGAGCATACATACCAGTTCAGGAAGGAAGAGGGAAGCAATGGAGCAAGGCAGCACTATCGTCTTCTACCTGTTTGGCATCCCGGTCAGCGGCTACATCACGACCATGTGGTTTATCATGGCGCTTCTGGTCGGAGCAGGGTTGGTCGTTACCAGCAGTCTGCAAAAAGTACCCGGCCGGTTTCAGGCGCTGGCAGAGTATACGGTGGAAGGCCTGCTCAACTTCTTCAGCAGCATTATGGGACCTGAGAAAGGCCGCCGCTACTTTCCCCTCTGTGCGACGGTGTTTCTGTTCATCTTGTTCTCCAACATGCTGGGCCTCTTTCCCGGGTTCTTTCCGGCCGACTTCACCGCCTTCCATGCCCCGACCAGCACTCTCAGTTGCACGGTGGCCCTGGCCATTATTGTCTTCATCGCGGTCCAGGGTCATCGCTATCAAAGAGACCGGCCTGCGCCACTACTTGAAAAAGTTTATCTCGCCGATCCCGTTTATGTTGCCGCTAAACATCATCGAAGAACTGGTCAAGCCGGTATCGCTCTCCCTCCGTCTTTACGGCAACATCTATGCGGGGCGAGATGATCATCGCCGTGTTGCTGGCACTGTGCGCTCCTCTGGTATCGGCTGCGATCCAGTTTCTGGATATTTTGTTCTGCCTCATTCAGGCCCTGGTGTTCGCCACCCTGACGGCGATGTACATCACCCTGGCCACGGAGTGAGCACTGATCAGAGGGAATGACATTCACGGCCTCTTCTGGCTGACGGCGGCGGCTTTTGCTCAGGCCCCCAGGTCATGGGCAAGAGCCGGTACTGGCAGGCAGAAGCCCGGGAATGATCATAATAGCCACCACTTTAAAGTAGGTGCTGACAGAAAGGAGGTAAAAGAAGAATGGTTCCTGCATCCGCAATGATCGCTCTAGCGGTGGGGATCGTGGTGGGCCTGGCAACTATCGGGCCTGGTATCGGCATGGGTATTTCCTCGTCAAAGGCGATGGAGGGTATCGCCCGTCAGCCGGAAATGCTGGCGGACCTGCGCACGACGATGATCATCGCCCTGGCTTTCATGGAAGCGTTGACCATTTACGGACTCCTGATCGGTTTCATCCTGATTGGAAAGATGTGATCACCAGAAGGTTGACCGTAATACCTGGGGCGCCCGCCGTGCCTGCTACCGGTGGGCTGACTCAGTCCTCAACAGGTACTGACCAATTTTGCTCGTGAGGGGCATCCTGTTTCTAATTCTGTTGGGTTCTGAGTGAGTGGGATAAGGGTAGCTGGTTGAGTTGTAGGGGGTGTGGAAGAAAATGGATTTTACTTGGTCTACGTTTGGTTGGGCGATCTTCAATTTCCTGGTGATCCTCGCCATCTTGTACAAGCTCTTCTACCATCCGTTGCTCAATTTCCTGGACAATCGCCGGAACGAGATCGCCCGCGCCATCGCTGAGAGCGAACAGAGTCGTGCCGAGGCGGAGAAATTGTTGAGCGAGTACCGCGCCCAGTTGCTGGCTGCCAGGCAGGAGGCGCAGCAGATCATCGACAAGGCCACCAAGGCCGGCGAGGATCTGCGCCAGTCCCTGCTGAGTCAGAGCAAGGCAGGAGGCGGCGACGCTGCTGGAGAACGCCCGCAAGGAGATCCAGCGGGAGCGCGACCAGGCCCTGCAGGCGCTGCGCCAGGAAGTGGTCTCCCTGGCGATGACGGCGGCGGGCAAGATCCTGGAGCGGAACATCACCGGGGATGACAACGCCAAGATTGTCAACCAGTTCTTGGATGAGGTAGGGGAAATTCATTGATCGAGAAGGCTGTCGCCAGGCGTTACGCAGTGGCGCTGTTCCATGTTGCCCAGGAAAACGGGCAACTCGACCAGATCATGTCAGACTACCAACTGGTGATCAGTTTCCTGAAACAGGACCCCAGGCTGGGGGAACTGCTGCGCCATCAGCGCCTCTCCGTGCGCCGGAAGAAGGAGATTGCCAGGGAGTTGTGGCAAAACCGGATTTCCCGGCTTTTTTTAAGTTTTGTGGAGCTGCTGATCGACAAGCGCCGCGAGCGTTTCCTGGAGGCGATCTACGATCTCTTTGCCAGCCAAGTGCGCCAGCTCCGCAACATTGTTATTGCCGAGGTCAGGACTGCCTTTCCGCTGGATCAGCAGGCTGAACAGGATCTGATCAAGGCCCTGGAGCAACTGACCGGCAAGCAGATCGAGTTGGAGACCAGCCTGCACCCTGAACTGATCGGTGGCCTGGCCGTCAAGATCGGCGACCGCATTATCGACGGGAGCACCACCAAGCAACTTCAGTTGCTGGGGAGGCGCCTGGTAGGAAGATCTCATCGGAAAGCTAGAGGTGGGAACGTAGGATGAGTATCCGTGCTGACGAAATCAGTTCTCTCATTAAAACCCAGATCGAGCGCTACGAATCGGAGATCGAAATCGCCGATGTTGGTTCGGTGATCTCGATCGGCGACGGCATTGCCCGGGTTTACGGCCTGGAGCGGGCGATGGCCGGCGAACTGCTGCTCTTCCCGGGCGACCTTTACGGCATGACTCTCAACCTGGAAGAGGACAACATCGGCGTCGTGCTGCTGGGGCCTTACGGCCACATCAAGGAGGGCGACATCGTCCGCAGCACCGGACGGATCGTGGAGGTGCCGGTTGGGGAAGGCCTGATCGGCAGGGTGGTCAGCGCCCTGGGTCAACCTTTGGACGGCAAGGGCGACATTGAGGCCGACAAGCACCGCCCGGTGGAGTTCCTGGCTCCCAACGTGATCCGGCGCCAGCCGGTCAAGCAGCCGCTGCAGACAGGCCTCAAGGCGGTGGACTCGATGATCCCGATCGGCCGCGGCCAGCGGGAGCTGATCATCGGTGACCGCCAGACCGGAAAAACGGCGCTGGCCATTGATACGATCATCAACCAGAAGGGTCAGAACGTGATCTGCATCTACGTGGCGATCGGCCAGAAGGCCTCCACGGTGGCCGGCGTGATCCAGAAGTTCGAGGAGACCGGGGCGATGGCCTATACTACCGTGGTAGCGGCGACTGCCAGTGAGCCGGCGTCCCTGCTCTACCTGGCCCCCTACGCCGGCTGTGCCATGGGCGAGTATTTCATGTACGACCAGCACAAGGATGTCCTGGTGGTGTACGACGACCTGTCCAAGCACGCCGTCTCCTACCGCGAACTCTCCTTGCTGCTGCGGCGCCCGCCAGGCCGTGAGGCCTACCCCGGAGATGTCTTCTACCTGCACTCGCGCCTGCTGGAGCGGTCTGCCAAGCTCAGCGAGGAGCAGGGTGGAGGCTCCCTGACCGCCCTGCCGATCATCGAGACCCAGGCGGGGGACGTTTCGGCCTACATCCCAACCAACGTCATCTCGATCACCGACGGTCAGATCTACCTGGAGCCGGACCTGTTCTACGCCGGGATCAGGCCGGCGATCAACGTCGGCATCTCGGTCTCCCGGGTCGGCGGCTCCGCCCAGAACAGGGCGATGCGCCAGGTGGCCGGGCGCTTGCGGATTGACCTCGCCCAATACCGGGAGTTGGCTGCCTTTGCCCAACTGGGGTCTGACCTGGACAAGGCGACCATGGCGCAGTTGGCACGCGGCGAGAGAATGACCGAGCTGTTGAAACAGGGGCAGTACGTGCCGATGCCGGTGGAGGAGCAGGTGGCCATCATCTACGTGGGGGTGAACGGCTTCCTCGACGAGTTGCCGGTGGACGCCGTCCAGGAGTTCGAGAAGGAGTTCTTCCAGTTCATGCATACCCAGCACCCGGAGATATTGGCGGAGATCAGGGAAAAGAAGGCCATCTCCGAAGAACTGACGGACCGGATGAACAAGGTGATCGCCGGGTTCGCCAAAGACTTCGGCGCTGCTTTCTCCATCCAAAAGAGCGCGTGATGAGTGATGAGTAATTGCTGTAGTAATAGTGACATCAGACTTCCTGCTTCCGACCTCTGAAATGGAAGGTGGTGACACTGCTCGATGCCTGAGCAGGTACGCGATATCAAGAGGCGCATTCGCAGCGTCAAGAGCACCCAGCAAATCACCAAGGCCATGGAGATGGTGGCTGCCGCCAGGCTGCGCCGCGCCCAGGAAAAGGCGGTGGCGGCGCGCCCCTATGCCCGGGAGATCCAGGATATGATCCGGCGGCTGCTGCCGGCTGTCAATATGGTCACACATCCGCTGCTGGCCCCGCGCAAGGGGCACCGGGTATGCTGCGTGGTGCTGACCTCGGACCGGGGGCTGTGCGGCGGCTTTAACGGGCAGGTGACCCGCTACGCTCAAGGTTTGCTGGCGCAGCAGCAGGAGCATGCGGTGATCCCTGTCGGGCGCAGGGGACGCGATTACTTCAAGCGGCGCGGCTACCGGCTGTTGACGGAGTTCATCGCCGTCGGGGACGAGCCTACTGTTGCCCAGACCAGGGAGATCGCCCAGGCCCTGCTCGATCTCTACGACAAGAACCTGGTCGATGAGATCGACCTGGTGTACACGGAGTTTGTCTCCGCAGGCAAGCAGCGCCCGGCGGTTGTCAAGCTGCTGCCGGTGGAGGCGCCGGACGGCGAGGAGCCCGAGCACGAGCTGCGGTGGGATTATTCCTTTGCCATGGAACCGGAAGCGGTGCTGGACATGCTGCTGCCGCGCTTCATCGTCGGCAAGATCTACAGCGCCCTGCTGGAGTCCAAGGCCAGCGAGCAGGCGGCCCGCATGATCGCCATGGGCGCCGCCTCGGAGAACGCCCTGGAAATGATCGACCAGTTGACCCTGTCATTCAACAAGGCCCGCCAGGCGGCGATCACCAAGGAACTCTCCGAGATCGTCGGCGGGGCGGCTGCGCTCAGAGGATAAAAGAGAGAAGTGTCAAATAGGAGGGATTGGGAACGGTGGATGGCGAAAATATTGGCCATGTCGTTCAGGTAATCGGCCCCGTAGTGGACATCGAATTTACTCCAGGCATGCTCCCGGACCTGCTCAACGCGATCAGGATCACCAGTGAGGACCAGGAAGCGGAGATCAAGGCGACCCTGACCCAGACGATCGACTTGACCCTCGAAGCTATGCAGCACCTGGGTAACAACACCGCCCGGTGCGTGGCCATGTCCTCCACTGACGGCCTGCGGCGCGGGATGCTGGCGCGTGACACCGGAGTCGCCGGTCATGGTACCGGTGGGCAAGCAGACCCTGGGCCGGTTGCTGAATGTGCTCGGACAGCCGATCGACGAGATCGGCGCAATCAACACCGAACTGCACTACCCGATTCACCGTCCTGCCCCGTCTTTGGCGGAGCAGCGCACCTCCCGGGATGTGCTGGAGACGGGCATCAAGGTCATCGACCTGCTGGCGCCTTTCACCAAGGGAGGCAAGGTCGGGCTGTTCGGTGGCGCAGGAGTGGGTAAGACCGTTATCATCCAGGAGTTGATCCGCAACATCGCCTACGAGCACGGCGGCTTCTCCGTCTTCTGCGGCGTGGGTGAGCGTACCAGGGAGGGCAACGACCTCTGGTTGGAGATGAAGGAGTCCGGCGTGATCGAAAAGTGCGCCATGGTTTTCGGGCAGATGAACGAGCCCCCCGGGGCGCGCATGCGGGTGGGCTTGACCGGCCTGACCCTGGCGGAATACTTCCGGGATGAGGAGGGCCAGGATGTGCTGGTCTTCATCGACAACATCTTCCGGTTCACCCAGGCCGGCTCCGAAGTGTCCGCCCTGTTGGGACGCATGCCTTCAGCGGTAGGCTACCAGCCGACCCTGGCGACGGACATGGGCCTGTTGCAGGAGCGCATCACCTCCACCCGCAAGGGCTCGATCACTTCGGTGCAGGCGATCTACGTGCCTGCCGACGACCTGACCGACCCGGCGCCGGCCACCACCTTCGCCCACCTTGACGGCACCGTCGTTCTCAACCGGGCGCTCGTCGGAGATCGGCATCTACCCGGCGGTGGACCCGCTCGATTCCACCTCCAGGATCCTGGATCCTCAGGTGCTTGGCCAGGAGCATTACGATATTGCCCGGAGTGTGCAGCGAGTGCTCCAGCGCTACAAGGACCTGCAGGATATCATTGCCATCCTGGGCATGGACGAACTGGCGGAGGACGACAAGCTGACCGTCTCCAGGGCGCGCAAGATCCAGCGCTTCCTGTCGCAGCCGTTCTTCGTGGCCGAAGCCTTCACCGGCCGGCCGGGAGTCTACGTGCCGATCAAGGAGACGATCAGGGGCTTCAAGGAGATCCTGGGCGGCAGGCACGACGATATTCCCGAACAGTGTTTCCTGATGGCCAGCAACATCGATGAGGTGATAGCCCGGGCGCGCGAGCTTGGAGGCGGGTGGTTAAGATGGCGGATGCAGGAGCCAGGCACAGATCATTTAAGCTGGAGATCATCACGCCGGAACGGGTCGTGGTTGAAGATGAGGTGGAGGGCGCGGTGCTCTCCTCTCCGGAGGGCTTCTTCGGCATCCTTTACAACCACGCTCCTTTTATCGGCGGCCTGAGCACCGGCGTGCTCAGGTACCGCAAGGATGGTAGTCTGTACTGGGTTGCCACCGACAGCGGCATGTTCGAAATGAGCGGGAACAGGCTGCGAATTATGGCCGATGCCGCAGAGCGGGGTGAGGATATCAACGTGCTCCGGGCGAAGCAGGCCCGCGATCGGGCACAGCAGCGTCTTGCGCAAAAGCAGGAGGGCCTGGACATTCTCCGGGCGGAGCTGGCCCTCAAGCGCTCCCTGGCCCGGCTGAAGGCCGCCGCCGGAGCCGGCAAAGGGACCTAGAGGAAGAGCAGGGCAATAGACGCCAGGTTGTAGGCGCCGTGCGCGACGATGGCAGGAAGGAGCGACCTGGTCTTTTCGCAGACTACGGCTAAAAAGGCTCCCAGCAGCGCCAGAAAAAGAAAGCGCACCAGGTCGAAGTGGATGGCGGCAAACAGGCAGGATGTGATCAGAACGGCGGGAGATGCACCGAGGCGACGGCGGAGCACGGGATAGACAAAGCCTCGAAAATACAACTCCTCGCAAACCGGGGCAAAGACGCCTGCCAGTAGCAGGCAGCCCAGAAACAACCACCGGTCGTGAGCGGCTGATACGATCAGATCCACAGCCGGCTGGGGTTTGGGCTGCAGGTGGGATAGAGAAAAAAGGACTCTCATGGCAATGATCATGATCAGACTGACGCCCAAGCCACCGTAAAGACCATAATAGAGCAGATCCCGCCATGATGAGCCGGATAGACCCAAGGCCTTCAGGGGAGAGCGATACCTGATGCCGGCGACGTACAACACCAGCGCTGCCAGCAAGACCTCGCCGGCAAGTGAGATCAGGAGCAAGGCGGAGGCACTCTGTGCTGCGTGTGGCTGAATAAGGGCAACGGCCATACCCAGGACAAAACTGAGCACCAGGTAAAGAACGAGCACCGTAATAATGGAAGCGATCCCCCAGGGAGGATTACTTCCGGGGAAACGTGTATCAATGCCATCAGGCCGAAGCCTTACAAAAGTCAAGTCTCCCATGTCAGCAGATCCTCGGCAGGGGTTCCCCCTCGAGCATGGTCAGGATCCGGGTTGCTCCCAACTCTGTCTCCAGCAGCACCAGACCGCGGTCCGATCCTGTGACCTTACCGATAGCCACGGCGCCCTGACCCTCCGGCAGGCTGCGCATCGCAGCCAGCACCGGTTCGGCAGCCCCGGGCGCCACCACGGCGATCAGCTTCCCTTCGTTGGCCAGGTACAGCGGATCGATCCCCAGCATCTCGCAGGCTCCGACCACTTCCCGGCGCAGCGGAATTGCTGTCTCCTGCACCAGGATTCCCCGCTCGCCCTGTGCCGCCAGCTCGTTGAGGGTGGTGGCCAGGCCGCCCCGGGTAGGATCGCGCATGCAGCGGACCCCGTCCCCACCGGCTTCCAGGACCGCGGAGGCGATCCGGTTGAGGGGAGTACAGTCGCTGACCACCGGGGTGGTGAAGGCCAACCCCTCCCGCTGGGCGAGAATGGCCAGGCCGTGGTCTCCCATGGGGCCGCTGACGAGCACGGCGTCTCCCGGCTGCATATGGCGCGGCGACAGGCTGCGCCCGGCCGGCACCACTCCGATCCCGGTGGTGTTGATGAAGATCTTGTCGGCGCCTCCCCGGCCCACCACCTTGGTGTCCCCGGTGACCACCCGCACTTCGGCGGTGTTGGCGGCTGCCTGCATGGAGGCGACGATCCGGCGCAGGTCGGCCAGGAGAAAACCCTCCTCGATGATGAAGGCGGCGCTCAGGTAGAGTGGCACCGCCCCGCTCACCGCCAGGTCGTTGACTGTTCCACAGACGGCCAGCTTGCCGATGTCACCGCCGGGGAAGAAGATCGGATCGACCACGAAGGAGTCGGTGGTGAAGGCCACCCGCCCCGGGCCCAGGTCCAGCAGGGCGGCATCCAGCATCTCATCCAGGATCGGGTTCTGCAACGCCTCTTGAAACACCGTCCTGACCAACTGGTTGGTCAGGGTGCCACCACTGCCGTGGCCGAGCAGGATCACCTCCTGCTCTCGCTCCTCTCTCATACCGCTCCACCAACCTTTTGGGCGCCGTAGCGGTAATAGGCGGCGCAGGAACCCTCGGTGGAGACCATGCAGGGGCCGACCGGCTTCATGGGCGTGCAGGCCTTGCCAAACAGGGCGCACTCGAAGGGCAGCTTCTGCCCCTTCAACACCTCGCCGCAGGAGCAGTTCTTGGCCCGCTGGCCGGGGGTCACGTCGATCGGGAAGCGCTGGCGGGCGTCCATGTAGGCAAACTCCTGGCGCAGCGCCAGGCCGCTGCCGGGCACCTCCCCGATTCCCCGCCAGCAGGCGGTCACAGGAGTAAAGTATTTATCGATATAACTGCGGGCGATGGGGTTCCCTTCCGGACGCACCGCCCGTTTGTACTGGATCTCCACCGCCGGGTGGCCCAGGTTGTGCTGCTGCAGGATCATCAGCAGGGCCTCCATGATGTCCGTCGCCTCAAAGCCTGTCACCACACAGGGCTTACCGTAACGTTCGGCAATGAAGCGGAACGGCTCCGTTCCCAGGATGGTGCAGACGTGGCCGGGGTTGATAAAGGCGTCCAGTTTGACCTCCGGGTCGGTCAGCAGGGCCTCCATCACCGGCGGCACCAGCTTGTGCAGCGAGAAGATCGTGAAGTTGCGCACTCCCTGCTGCGCTGCCTGCTCTAACGGCAACCGCCACCGTCGGGATGGTGGTCTCGAAACCGACCGCCAGGAAGACCACCTGCTTGTCCGGGTTGGCCACCGCCAGCGCCACCGCATCGGTGGGGGAATAGACGACCCTGACGTCAGCCCCCCTGCTCTTGGCCTCCAGCAGGCTGCTCCGGGTGCCCGGGACGCGCATCATGTCCCCGAAGGTGGCCATGATGATCCCCGGCTCCTGTGCCAGGGCGATCACGACGTCCAGGTCCAGGTCATCGGTCACACAGACCGGACATCCGGGCCCCGAGATCAGGCGGATGTTCTCCGGCAGCAACTCCCGCAGTCCGCTCCTGGCAATAGCCACCGTGTGGGTGCCGCACACCTCCATGACCGCTACCGGCCGCCCGGCCTCCTGCCGCAGCCTTTCCAGCAACTGATGGGCGTAGTCCCTATTTCTGTAAGGCTGCATAAGCTTCCTCCCACGCATCGAAGATTTCTTCGGCCGCCTCCTCGTCTATGACCTGGATGGCGAATCCCGCATGCAGCAGCACGTAATCGCCGACCTTGGCCTCCGGGGTCAGGGTGATGTTGACCTCCTTGATGTTTCCACCCACGTCGATCTCGGCGGTATGGCCTTTAATGCTCAAGATTTTGGACGGTATGGCCAGACACATTGGCTCTGATCACCTCGCTTGCGATGTAGACTTGGCCCAGGGATATGCCACCGTCATTACTGGGAACCTGGCGGTGGTACAAAACCTGAAAACCTGCTTCTGCCAGCTTGCGGCGCAGCAGGCGGAACAGCATCTTGTTCTGGAACGTGCCCCCGCTCAAGGCCACGGTGTTCAGACCGGTGTCATCCCGCAGCCTCCGGAGCACCTCCGCGATCATGGCCGCCACGGTCAGGTGGAACTTGCCGGCGCTGGCGCCGGTCGGTGTGCCCCGCTCCAGGTCCGCCAGGATACCTTCGAAGATCCCCCGCGTCCCCAACTGGTAGGGCCGGCTGTGGCAGTTGAACTCGTATTCGTAGCAATCCTGCACGTCCGGATCAGCCACCGTCTCCATCTCGATCGCCGCCTGTCCCTCGTACTGCACCCTGGTGCAGATCCCCAGCAGGGCGGAGACGGCATCGAAGAGCCGCCCGCAACTGGAGGTGGGCACGGTATTGAACCTGTTCTCCAACTGGCGCACCAACACCTGCTGCTCCTCGTCCCCGAGGGTGGGCAGGTACTTGCGCCCGCACCGCAGGCCCGGGGCGCCGAAGTGCTCGTATAGATAGGTCAGGGACATCCGGGCAGGGTGCTTGATGGTGATCTCCCCGGGCAGCGGCATGTAAGCCAGGTGGGCCATCCTTTCCAGCCTGGCGGGGGTTCCGGCGAAGAACTCGAAGCCCCAGATCGCCCCGTCGGTGCCGTAACCGGTGCCATCGCAGACCACTCCCAGGGCTGGGGCCGGTCGCCAGGTTTTCTGCCAGGCAACTGGCCATATGGGCGTGGTGGTGCTGGACCCCGATCTGGGTCAGGCCTGACCGGGACTTCGCCCAGCGGGTGGCCATGTAGTCCGGATGCAGGTCGTAGGCGATGGCATCCGGCCTGACGTCCAGCATTGTTTCAAAGCGCGGGATGGTGTCCAGGAACTGCCGGTAGTTGCCGTAATGGTTCAGGTCGCCCAGGTGCTGGCTCAGGTAGGCGCCCTTTCCCTTGGTCAGGCAGAAGGTGCTTTTCAACTCGCCTCCGCAGCCCAGGATCACCGGCCTCTGCCCGAGTGCCCGACCCGCTGAAGCAGGTTCCCCGGCGCGGAGGTGACTCCCGAATCCGGCCTCGTTTCCATTCTCTCCGACCTCTGACCTCTTGCCTCGACCTCTGTTACCGGCAGGTCGACCGGCAGCGGCACGTAGCCCCGGGCGCGCCGGATCATCGGGGCCTCCCCGTCCAACACTGTTGCCACCGAGTCGTCGCAGCGGTTGTAGATCTGGCGGTTGTGCATCAGGAAGTAATCGGCGATTCCCTTCAGCTTCACCACGGCCTCGTCGTTGTCGATGATCAGCGGGTCGTCGCTGATGTTGGCGCTGGTGGCGACCAGGATCTCCAGGCCGTCTTCGAAGAGCAGATGGTGCAACGGCGTATAGGGCAGCATCACGCCCAGGGTGTGGATTCCCGGGGCGATCTCCGGCGGCAGGTCATCCTGCCGCTTGCCGGTCCAGGATCACGATCGGGTGGGCCGGACTCTCCAGGAGGGCGGCCTCCTCGGACGAGAGCCGGCAGTACTGCTCGACCACATGCAGGTCGCGGCACATCACCGCAAAGGGCTTGAACTCGCGGATCTTGCGCCGGCGCAAGTTCGCCACCGCCTCCCGGCTGCGGGCGTCGCAGACCAGGTGGAAGCCGCCCAGGCCCTTGACCGCCAGGATCTCGCCCGGCTTTCAGGAACTCGTGCCCGAGCCCCGGGTAGATGTGCCCATCCGGGTCGCTCAGGGTGACCTGTGGGCCGCAGTCGGGGCAGGCGTTGGGCTGGGCGTGGAAGCGCCGGTTCATCGGGTCCTCGAACTCGTGAGCGCAGGCCGGGCACATGGGAAAGTCCCGCATGGTAGTCTTGATGCGGTCATAGGGGATGTCCATGATGATGGTGAACCGGGGGCCGCAGTTGGTGCAGTTGGTGAAAGGATACCGGTAGCGCCGGTCCTGCCGGTCCCCGATCTCCCGGTAGCAGTCCTCGCAAACGGCGACATCGGGGGAGATCATCACATCCCGGCGGTCGCCCGCCTGGCTGTGCTGGATGAAGAAATGATCAAAGCCCTGGACCTGGCGCTCGGCGATCCGGTGGTCGACGATCAGCGCCAGTTTCGGGGGTTTGCTGATCACGGCGCGATAAAAGGCCAGCACCGTCTCTTCCGGCGCCTCGGCCCAGATGGTGACGCCCTCGGAGGAGTTCAGGACCCAGCCCCTGATCCCGTACTCCGTGGCCAGACGAAAAACAAAGGGGCGGAATCCAACTCCCTGGACAACCCCCTCGATCTTGATTTCACGGGCGACAGTTTCCATGACACACCCACCCAAATCGGAAGCCAGATGCCTTAACTCTTTGTATCAGGAGTCAGGAGTCAGAATGAGAGAACCGGCGAAAACGGGAATTCTGAATACCTGAATAGCAATCTTTTTCCTGCCTCTGACCTCCGTTATGACCTATGTGCCCGCATAGCGGGCACCCGGCAAGCCAATCTTAACACAAAGGAGATCGGGGGACAAGCGGTGGGGCCAAACAAGCGGCGCGCCCTGGCACCGGACGCGCCCCGCATCAATTATGTTTGATTTCTCCGGCCTCTCGCCTCTACTTCAGGTGAGATTGCCATTAGGCAATTTCCCCCAGGTAGGCGGCGCGCACCTTCTCGTCCGCCCGCAATTGCTCCGACGGTCCGGACAGGACGACCCTTCCGGTCTCCAGCACGTAGCCCCGGTCGGCGATCTGCAGGGCCATGAAGGCGTTCTGCTCCACCAGCAGGATGGTGGTGCCCTGCTTGTTGATGCGGGAGATGATGCTGAAGATCTCCTCCACCAGGATCGGGGACAGGCCCATGGACGGCTCGTCCAGCAGCAATAACTCCGGCTTGGCCATCAGGCCGCGCCCGATGGCCAGCATCTGCTGCTCGCCGCCGGAGAGGGTGGCGCCCAGTTGCTTCGCTCTTTCCTTGAGCCTCGGGAAGCGGGTGAAGACCTCCTCCAGGGACTCCTGGATGCCCGCCCTGTCGTTGCGGATGTAGGCGCCCATCATCAAGTTTTCCAGCACCGTCATGGTGCCGATGATCTTGCGCCCCTCGGGCACGTGGGAGATGCCCATCCCGACGATCTGGTGCGGCTTCAGGTTGGTGATCGGCTTGCCGTCGAAGACGATCTCGCCGCCCTGGACCCTGTTCAGGGCCGAGATGCTGCGCAGGGTGGTGGTCTTGCCGGCGCCGTTGCTCCCGATCAGGGTGACGATCTCCCCCTTGTTCACCTCGAAGGAGATGCCGTGCAGGGCGTGGATGGCGCCGTAGAAGACGTTCAGGTTCTTGACCGAGAGGATCATGCCACTCATGCCACAGCCCCCTTTCCCAGGTAGGCTTCCAGCACTGCCGGATTGCAGCGGACCTCCTGCGGCAGGCCGCGGGCGATGACCTCGCCGAAGTCCATCACGACCAGCCGCTCGCAGAGGTTCATCACCAGGCCCATCTGGTGCTCGATCAGCAGCACCGTGAGGTTGAACTTCTCCTTCACGAACCGCACCAGCTCCACCATCTGCTGCACCTCCGCCGGGTTCATGCCTGCCGCCGGCTCGTCCAGCAGCAGCAGTTCGGGCTGCACCGCCAGCGCCCTGGCGATCTCCAGCCGGCGCTGGGCGCCGTAGGGAAGGCCGTTGGCCTTGATGTGTGCCCGATCCTCAAGCCCCAGGGTGGCCAGGATGTCCAGGGCCTGCTCGGTCAATTCCGCCTCCTTGGCCTGGAACCGGGGCGTGCGCAGGATGGAGTCCAGCAGGCTGTAGCCCGCCCGCGGGTGAAAGCCGATGCGGACGTTGTCCAGCACCGAGATCTGCGGGAACAGCCGGATGTTCTGGAAGGTGCGGGCGATGCCCCGCTGCGCCACCTGGAACGGTTTCAGGCCGGTCAGCAGCTTGCCCTTGAAGGCGACCGTCCCGTCCGTGGGCCGGTAATACCCGGAAAGCATGTTGAAGACCGTGGTCTTTCCCGGCCCCGTTCGGCCCGATGATGCCGACGATCTCCCCGGGTTCGATCTCCAGGTCGAACTGGTTGACCGCCCGCAGGCCGCCGAAGCTGATGCCCAGATTCTTAACCTCCAACAGCGGCATGTTTCTTCCTCCTTCCTATGTGCGGCACCAGGAAGGGGGCCTCCAGGCCGCCGAAAATGCCTTGCGGTCTTACGACGATGACCACGATCAGGATGAGGGCGTAGAGCACGCCGCGCAAATTAACAAAGGACGGGGGGAACAGGCTCAGCATCATCCGCAGCACCTCCAGCAGGAACGCCCAGCCGACGGCCGTGATCACGGTTCCGGTCATGCTGCCCAGGCCGCCCAGCACCACCACGATCAGGTAGTTGATGGATTCCAGGAAGCTGAAGGAGTCGGGGTTCACGTACGGGTAGTTGCGGCAGTACAAGGCGCCGGCCAGGCCGGCTAAAACACACCCGACGGTGAAGGCCATGATCTTCGTCCGGGCCGGGCCGACCCCCACCACATCGGCCGCCGTTTCATTTTCGCGGATCGCCGTACACGCCCTGCCGTGGCTGGAAAAAACGAAGTTCCGGACCAGGATGACCACGATGACCGCCGTCACGAAGTACCACTCGAAGCTTTGAAACTGCGGGACGCCGGTCATCCCCTGCGCCCCGCCCATGGCCGGAAACAGCTTGTCGGAATTCTGCATCCCGTTATAGACGATGAAGTTGAAGCCCAGGGTAGCGATGCCCAGGTAGTCGGACTTCAGCCGCAGAATCGGCACGACCGATCAGGAAGCCGACCACACCGGCGCAGACCATGCCGACCACCAGCGACCCCAGAGATGCACCATCCTCCGTAGCGGCTGAAGGTGATGGCAAACAGGCCGGCGGTGTAGGCGCCGATGCCCACGAAGGCGGCATGGCCGAGCGAGAACTGCCCGGTAAAACCGTAGATGATGCTCAATCCCAAGCCGCCGATCACATAGATCATGGAGTAATTCAAGATAACCTGCCAGTAGGGGCCGATGATCCCCACCCTGATTAATATCCAGAGGACGAGATCCAGCACCGCCACACCCACCAGGGCCAGGATCATCTGCTTTGTCTTGCTCACGTCCGCCACCTCCTAGATCTTCTCGGGCTCGTTGCGCCCGAGGAGTCCCGACGGCCTGATCAGCAGTACGATGATCAGGATGGCGAAGGCGACGGCGTCACGGGCCTGGGAAGAGATATAGGCAGCCGTCATGATCTCCACCTGCCCCATAATCAGCGCCCCCAGCACCGCTCCCGGGATGAGGCCGATGCCGCCCAGCACGGCGGCGATGAAGGCCTTCAAGCCGGTCATGACCCCCAGGAAGGTCCAGATTTGCGGGTAGGCGAAGCCGAACAGCACGCCGCCGATCCCGGCCAGTCCCGATCCGACGAAAAAGGTGAAGGAAATCGTCTTGTCGACGTCGACCCCCATCAGGCGGGCGGCGTCGTGGTCGAAGGAGACGGTGCGCATGGCCGACCCCAACTTCGTCCGGAAGATCAGGAATTGCAGCAGCGCCAGGAAGACGACCACCGTGACCAGGATGACCACCTGGATGTCGGTGATCCGGACACCGCCGATGATCCAGGTCACATCCTTGATGGGCGGAGTGAACGAGATGTAGTCGGGGCCGAAGACGAAGTTGAGACTGGTGAAATACTCGATGAAAAAGGAGGCGCCGATGGCGCTGATCAGGGCGCTGATCTTGGCGGCATAGCGCAGCGGCCTGTAGACGAGGCGCTCGTTGAGCACCCCGATCACGGCGCAGGTGACCAGGGCCATGACCAGGGCCAACGGCCAGGGGAGTTTGACGAATGTATAGCCGATGTACCCCATGAAGGCGCCCACCATGAACACGTCACCATGGGCGAAGTTGATCAGCTTGATGATCCCGTAGACCATGGTGTAGCCGAGGGCAATCAGGGCATAGACCAGGCCCAACTGCAAACCATTGACGACTTGTTGGAGAAAAGTTGCCACTTTTTACCCCTCCGCAGCAATGCGACAGTCGAAAAAATTGGAAAGGGGCTTTGCCCGCAGGCGCCGCCCCTTTCCTCTTTTACCTTACGATGGTGCCACCTCGGTGATGAAGTTATACTTCTTCTGCGGGCCGTTGATCTGCAAGACGACCGCCGGCTTATTGACCGGGTTGCCGTCCGGGCCGAAGGTGAACTTGGCGGTAATACCCTGGAAGCCACTGAGATTCTGGATGGCGTCCCGGATCTTGGTCGGGTCGGTGGACTGGGCGTTTTTAATCCCCTGCAGGACGATCAGGGTCGCATCGCCGCCCAGGGTGGCCAGAGCATCCGGCACGGAGCCGTAGGCTGTCTTGTAATCGCTGACCCACTTCTGGATCGCGGGGCTCGGATCGTCTGCCGAGTAGTGGTTGGTGAAGTAGCCGCCATTCATGACTGCAAAGTTGAGGTCCGAGGAGTCCCAGCCGTCGCCGCCCATGAAGGTGGACTTGACGCCCAGGTTACGGGCCTGCTCGCCGATCAGGCTGACCTTCTGGTAGTAGTCGGGCAGGTAGAGGATGTCCGGGTTCAGCTTGGCGATCTGGGTCAGGTCGGCCGAGAAGTCGGTGTCGTTCGTGGTGTAGGCCATTTGGGCCACGACCTTGCCGCCGAGCTTGGTGAAGGCCTGGACAAAGGCGTCCTTGAGACCGGAGCTGTAGGCGTTGGTCTCGTCAAACATGACGGCGGCCGTCTTGGCGTGCAGGTTGTTGTAGGTCAAAGGTGGCGCCCGCCAGGCCCTGGAACGGGTCGATGAAGCACGCCCGGAAAGCATAGGTCTTCCTGGTGGGGTCCATCGTGACCTTGACGTTGGTGGCGGTCGGGGTCACGAAGGGAACGTGGTACTGCTCGCAGACCACCGAGATGGGGATGGTGGTCAGGGAGGTGGCGGAACCGACGATAGCTGACACCTTGTCCTGGGTGCACAGCTTGGTCGCCACGGCTGTGGCTTGGTTGGCGGTGTTCTGGTCATCGGCTACCACGGTCTGGATCGTGTAGCCCGCCACTGTAGGGCCGTTCTCCTTGATCACCAGATTGAAGGCATTCTGGATCGACTGGCCGAATGTCGCCACGTTACCGGTAAGCGGCACGATCAGACCGATCTTGATCACGTTGGACTGTGCCTTGGGGGCGCAGCCGGCAAGCACAAATGAAAATACAAACACCACTGCCAGTAAAAGCGCAACCCATTTCATGCGTTTCAGGTGCTTCATTAATGATCAAACCCCCTCTGTTTTCTCCTTGCCTTCCGAAAAGCGCCCCATACTCAACACTCAACCGGATCAGAGAGTGAAGAAAATGGAGTGGTGGGCAGACCCGGCGAGTCTTACCGAGGGCTACCCGCTCTAATGCCCCCGCTTCTTTGAAGCGGTGGGTCGCCAAAGGCTACCTTGAAGACTTCAAGCATGATTCTACTGCAAAAAGTCCCTTTTAGTCGGCTGATCTGCTTTAGACAGCGGCATCTGGCGGTATCTAACTGTAGCGATTACCATACTGCCGTGATTGGACAATTAATTCCAAAAAAAGGGGGATTTCTACAGGGGAATCAATCAACTTTGCCAGGCAGGCGTATACTACTCCCAAGTACGCCGTTGTGCCTGGCTTCTTTTCGAACTACCTGTTTACTTAACCAATTGCACCATTATCAACTCATGCTCTTTCCCGGAACCGACCCCTCCCCTCATCCTGTTGTCCACGAGATGTTTTAATAAAGTTATATTCGCCGGCCAGTATAAAATCCCTTTCAAAATTGTCTGAACTGCCATTATTTTTTATTTTCGAAGAGCGCCCGCTTATCTCCCACACGCCGGGTTTTTCTTGACTGATCAAAGAATTCCAGCAGCGGCAGGCAGTAGCGCCGGGATGTGCCCAGCAGGTCGCGGGCTTCGGCCACGGTAATGGCGCCATGCTCCGTCAGAAACTCCCGCAATAATTGCCAGGCCCGATCCGCCGCCTCTTTCAAAAAATAGAACTCCTCACCCACTTTGACCAGGGTCTCTTGCTGCAGGTAGTACTGGAACAGTTCCGGGTCTCCGAACAGTGACCGCAATTCCTCGATGGCAGGCGGGGCGAAGGGCTGGGCTTGCAGGGTGGCGATCGCCCTGGCGCAAATCTCCTGCTGCTCAGGCGTCAGGTGGACACTGAAGCCGGGCCTGGCCAGGATCTGACCGGTAAGCGCCACCTTCTGGTCCGCTGCCCACCTGTCCAGCAACGCCTGGTAAAGCCTGGGGGGGATGGCGCTGAAGATCCGGGAGCGCAACTCCTCCTTGGGGTAGCCGTTACGCAGCGGGAACTGCTGGTGGTATTGCTGCAGCGCCGCTTCCACCGCTTGCTCCCAGGAGGCCGCCAGGGCGGCGGTTACGGCATAGGTCTCGTTCCCCAGGTGGTGCAGGAAAAGGTCCCCGGCCTGGCGCATCTCCTCTAAAAACTGCCGGACCTCGTCCCCGGTGAGGCCTGCCTTGACAGCCAGGTCCCCGGGGGTGACAGGGCCGCGCACCGTCTGCAGCTCCTCCTGGAGGCGCGGCGAAGGGGCTGCCCGACAGCTTGCGCTTCAGTCGCTCCAGCACCTCGGTCCGGAAGCGGCGGTGCCGGAGGCCTCCTACCTCTACGATCTCCCCGCCGCCCACGGTGGTAACCGGGGAGTACTGCCGGATCACGAACCGGTCATGGACCGCGGCCACTACCGGCTCTTCCAGCTCGATCTGGACGAAGGTGTCAGCGCCCGGGGGCAGTTCGTCTTGGTCCAACAGCCGCAGTCGGCCGAGGGTCTCCTTGGCGCCCAGGTGGAACCGCACCCGCTGCCAGTTCTTCAGGGGGCGGGGGGCGTGCTCCAGGGCGTGGAGCCAGGCAGTCAGCCGACGGACCGGGGTGAAGGCCCCGGGGGTTGTCAGGACATCGCCCCGCTCCACCTCGCCTACCTCCACTCCGGCCAGGTTGACCGCCACCCGCTGACCGGCATGAGCATCCTCGGTCTTTTTGCCGTGCACCTGCAGGGAGCGCACCCGTCCCTGCACCTCCGAGGGCATGATCACCAGCACGTCGCCGGAGCGGATGCTGCCGCTGAACAGAGTCCCGGTCAGCACTGTGCCGAAACCGGTGATGGTGAAGATCCGGTCGATGGGCAAGCGGGCAGGGCCAGCCCGGGGTTTGGGTTGCACCGCGGCGGCCATCTTCTCCAGGGCCAGCCGCAACCTATCGAGCCCCTCTCCGGTGATCGAGGAGACAGGGATGATCGGGGCATCGGCAAAACGGGTGCCGGCCAGAGCGCCCCGCACCTCTTCCTGCACCAGTTGCAGCCAGTCTTGGTCCACCAGGTCGGTCTTGGTGAGGGCCACGATTCCCTTTTGCACATGCAGCAGTTCCAGGATGTCCAGGTGCTCCCTGGTCTGGGGCATCACTCCCTCGTCAGCCGCCACCACGAACAGGACCAGGTCCACGCCCCCGGCGCCGGCCAGCATGTTCTTGACGAACCGCTCGTGCCCGGGGACGTCCACAATCCCGGCTACCACGCCGCTGCCCAGGGGCAGGGGGGCAAATCCCAACTCGATGGAGATCCCGCGTTCCTGCTCCTCCCTCAGGCGGTCCGTGTCTACGCCGGTCAAGGCCTTGACCAGTCGGGTCTTGCCGTGGTCCACGTGGCCGGCGGTGCCGACGATGATGAAGGAATCCGTCACCTCTCACCTCTCAGTGCTGCCTCGATTGCTTCCACCAGCAGTCCGGCCTCATCCTCCCCGAGGGTGCGGAGGTCGAGCAGCACCCGGTCCTCCTGGATCTGTGCCAGCACCGGCGGGTCGCCACGACGCAGGCGCTCTGCCAGGGCGGTGGCGCTGAGGCGTGCCGGGCGCAACTCCACCAGGGTGGTAGGCAGGTCCTCCAGGGGCAGGGCGCCACCCCCGGCCCTCGAGCTTCCCTTGCGCACGGCTATCTTGCAAGCGGCGCCCAGGCGTTGCCCCAGCAGCTTTTGCAGGTCTGCAGCCCGCTGCTGCAGCCTGGTGGGCGTAGCGGTAAGCATTTGCAGCACTGGCAGGGTTTGCTCCGCTTCTTCCCGCACGTAGGCCTGCAGGGTGGCCTCCAGGGCTGCCAGGGTGAACTTGTCGACCCGCAGCGCCCGCAGCAACTGGTTCTCCTTCAAGGTCTGCAGCAGTCCGGCGCGCCCCAGGATTAGCCCTGCCTGCGGACCACCCAGGATCTTATCGCCACTGAAGGTGACGATATCCACTCCGGCTGCCAGGCTGGCCTGGACCGTAGGTTCAGACCCCACCCCGTAACGGCTAAGATCAACCAGTGCCCCGCTGCCCAGGTCTTCCACCACGATCACCTGGTGCCTGGCGGCCAGGCCCACCAGTTCCTCGCGGGTAACCTGGCGGGTAAAGCCCACGATCCGGTAATTGCTGGGATGCACCTTCAGGAGCATGGCGGTCTCAGGGTTGATCGCCCGCTCATAGTCCCGGGGGTGGGTCTTGTTGGTAGTGCCCACCTCTTTCAGGATGGCCCCGCTCCGGGCAATCACCTCCGGGATTCGGAACGAATCTCCGATCTCCACCAGTTCACCACGGGAGATCACCACCTCCCGGCCGCGGGTCAGGGAATCGAGCACCAGAAGCACGGCCGCGGCGTTGTTGTTCACCACCAGGGCAGCCTCGGCCCCGGTCAGGACAGTCAGCAACTGCTCCACGTGGCTGTAGCGTGAACCTCGCTTGCCAGTCTCCAAATCGAGTTCCAGGTTGCAATAGCCCCGGGCTACCCGCATGATGGCGGCACAGGCTTCGGCGCTCAAGGGCGCCCGGCCCAGGTTGGTGTGCAGCACCACCCCGGTTGCATTGAGCACCGGGCGCAGGCTCGGGCGCAACCGTGCTTCTACCCGCTGCCTGACCTCCCGTACCAGGCCATCGAGATCGGGGGGTGTCTCTCCTCGCTCCAGGATCGCCTGGCGCCAGGCGTCCAGCGTCTCCCGCGCCGCCGCGGTCAGCAACCCTGAAGGGTAGGGGCGCTCCCTTCCTGCAGCGGCCTGCTTGACCAACTCATGGACAGCCGGCAACTGGCGCGCTGGTCCGGCCTCAGACATGGCGGACGCCTCCTTCCTTATCTGCTGCAATTTCCCCCGGTTTCCATGATTTTATTCCACAACCACGGACGAAATCCTTTTTGCCAGTCTCAGCCCTCCCACATCTCACCTCCCGCATCCCGCATCTCATTTCGCAGCCCCACGGCCCGGACAACCTGAACGGCCAGGAGCAACACGCCGACGCCGCCAAACACCGGGTAGATCAGGCGCACCAGGAAAGAGAACTGAAAACGGGAGAGGATCAGGGACAGGATGAGGATCGCAATGACGGCCGGTCGATAGGCCAGTCGTCCCCGGAGCCTGATCGCCACTCCGTAGCAACTCACTACCGCGGTGCTGAGGATGGCCGCCCACAGCACGGCGAAGTAGAGCCACTGCAGGCCGGGGTGCGCCAGCCCGGCCACCACTAGCATAGGCACCTCCCAGCCGGCCACCTGGCCCCGGAAGGGGAGCAGGATCTGGAAGATCAGCAGGGCAAAGACGCCCAGGCCGAGTCCGCCTAGCACATTGCCAGCCAGACGCTCACTGGCCGGCGCCCGCTGACTCAGGGGTACCAGCACCACCATCGCCTCCAGCATGTTGAAGCCCGTATAGAACAGGGTCGCTCCGATCCAATGGGGGAAGATCGGCATGACCAGGCTTGTTCCGGCCTGGGGCGCCAGGCTGCCCAGGCTCCGGGCCAGAAAGAAAACCGCCAGGCAAACCAGGAACTTCAGCGGTACCAGGAAGACAGTGAAGGACACCAGGGAGTCCAGGCCGCCCCAGAGCACCACCAACGCCACCGCGCCGGTGAGGAGGCTGCCATAGCCTGCCGGCAGGCCCAGGTGCTCGGAGAACAGGGCATTGCCCCCGGACAGCATGATAAAGACAGAGCAGAACAGATACAGGGTGATCGCTGCATCGACGCAAAACGCCCCGACACCCCCCACCAGGAAATGCAGGTAGTCGACATAGGATGTCAACTGCCGGTGGGCGCTATACTCGCACAACCCCGCTCCCCAGAGGGCAAACAGTAGGCCGGAGCCGATGACTGCATACCTGCCGGCAGGCCCGTAACCAAGAAAAAACTGGCTCAGTTCCTGGCCGGAGGCGAATCCGGCGCCTACTACCGCCCCGATAAAAACCGCCGCAATTTTCCAAGTCAGACCCCTCTCCCCGCGGGCCACAGCACCACTCCCTTTCAAAACATAGAAGTCGGGATGCCAGGATAACCAGGGATGCCGGATGCCGATGCATTAAAGACTTGCATGCTTTCAAGGGCTGCTAGAAGGCGTGTCCCCACTCATTAAAACTATGCAGTTACTGCTCAGGTATTCAGACATAATGGGTCTTTCAATGTATAAAAACAATGGCTTTGCCATAATACTTTAGGGTAGTTGGTTCATTTCAGAGGTCGGATGCAGGAAGGCGGAGGCCGGATTAAAGACTTGCATGCTTTCAAGGGCTGCTCATCCTTTATTCTGGCTTCTGTTGACGATGGGGGGATTGCCGGTGAGCACCGGGCGGGTTGCTGCTAATGTAGAGGAAGAGAGACACGCCCCCTATAAGGTGCGGGGACGCACCTCTTCGAAGAATGTCCCCATGAATGTCCCCGACGGAATGTCTCGGGGTGTCGATATCGCCTCCGGAGAGGCGCTGCAGGAAATGCGGGTTAGCGTTTATGACAGTAATGCCGATCAGCAGATCGCCTCGTTTTTGGGGCGCCTGTTGCGTGAACTTGACCCGGAGAAGAGCCGGCCGCTGGTGTTGGTCGCCATCGGTACCGACCGTCTCACCGGGGACAGCCTGGGGCCGCTGGTAGGTAGCCGCGCCCGGGAACTGGCGCCGGGGATACCGGTCTACGGCACCCTGGAGGAGCCGGTGCATGCCGTCAACCTGGCTGATACCATCAAGGAGATCAACCGGGTATACATGGAGCCGCTGGTGGTAGCGGTGGACGCCTGCTTAGGCCAAGCCCGGAATGTGGGTACCGTTTCTGTCGGCCGCGGTGCGCTCTGCCCGGGCACTGGCGTCCACAAGGATCTTCCCCCGGTGGGCGAGGTCTTCATCTCGGGAGTGGTCAACGTCGGTGGGTTCCTGGAGTTCATGGTGCTGCAGAACACCAGGCTCTGCCTGGTGATGCAGATTGCCGAATGCATCGCCCGCGCCCTGGTGATGGACTGCTCCGTCTGGCAACAGCAAAGTACCGCTGCCGCCACAATAGGTTAAAAACATCTTAACTCAGACGCCGGTGTACCTCGGTCACAGTCTCCTCGGGGCTACGCCCTCGGTTAAGAGTATGTCTCGTGGAGGGAGCGGTTATGCGCCAGGGCGGCAATGACCTCCTCGTCGGTGGTCTGGCGGAAGTCCTGGTAGAACTGACCCACGGCATAAAAAGCTTCGGGGATCAGCAGGCAGATGACCTCGTCGGCATTCGGCTTGAGCCGGGCGAGGGATTCCGGAGGGGCGACCGGCACCGCCAGCACCAGCCGGCTTGGCTTCTGCCGGCGCAGAGAGCGCAGGGCCGCCTGAACTGTGTAGCCGGTGGCAATACCGTCATCCACCAGGATCACGGTGCGCTCCCGGTATTCTGAGGGCTTGGCAGCGCGGGCATCCCGGTAGGTGCTTAGTCGCCGCCTGATCTCTTGCAACTCCTCGGCTGCCTGCCGCTCCAGGTCCCGGCGATCGATGCCGGCATAGTCAATTAGGGCCTCGTCGTAAAAAATTGTACCGTCTGGCGCTACCGCGCCGACGGCCAGTTCGGGGTTAAAGGGCGCTCCGATCTTTCGGGGCACGATCACATCCAAAGGAGCATCCAGCGCTGCCGCCACCTCTGCGGCCACGATCACGCCTCCCCGGGGAATTCCCAGCACGCTCACGCCCGGCTTCTGAAGATGCTGCAGCCTGGCAGCAAGCCGCCGGCCAGCATCCTTGCGGTCTGCAAACACGGTCCCAAACCACCCCGCATATCAGTAGTCAGGAGTCAGAATAAAAGAACCGAAAAAAGCATTTGAAGATTCACTGGTATAACAGAAGGCGCATTTGTTCGCGCTTACGGTTTATCATCTATCCAGGGCGAACAAAACTTCTTTTGCAAGAGGTCATTAAATGATTGGAAGTATGTGCTCCGGATATTCTGAATACTGAATACCTGAGCAGTTCATATTATGTGCATGGGGCTCGGAAAGCTTACGCCCGCCTTAAGCCGTGCTGTCCTGGTACAGGTCTTTGTCGGACTGCGCCGCTGGCGCCGATTCCACGAAGGTCTTGCACTCTCCCTGGAAAACGGCTCCTTCCTCTATATACATCTTGCTAGCCCGCAGGTTGCCGAAGAGCTTGCCCGTCAAGGTGAGTTCCATCTTGCCGGAGGCCTCAATCTGCCCGCGTACCTCGCCGGCGATCAGGACATTGCGTCCCAATACCTTCGCCTCGATATGAGCGCCTTCACCGATGATCACGTCCCCGGAGGCCTTGACGGCTCCCTTGAAGCGCCCATCGATGCGGACCCCGCCCACAGTCTCCAGTGTGCCATCGAAGCTGGCGTCCTGGCCAAGAATGGTGTCCAGCTTCTCATTGGTGTCCGAGATATCCTTCTTGCCTACCCATGCCATAATAACGCCTTCCTTTCTGCCTAGAATTAGGGTGCTGGGCGCGTACCCGGCGAGCGCTGTTACCGTGTTCAAATGGCAGCAAGAGCCTTGCGGATCGCCTCTTTTTCCTCATTACTCGGGGGAATGGTGGAAACGCCGCCGGTCACCTGCCGGGCATAGAGACGGCAATCATCACGGCCGGCAAGACAGCAAAAAACCACACCGTCTCCATTCTTATTAAGCAGCGCCAGGGCAAAACTCATGTCCCCCAGGTCGGAAAAAGCGTTGAAACGCACAAAGCCTACTCCCCGGATGGATGCCGCCTGGGCAGCGATCAGGCTGCTGGTGCCGTCCTCGAGCTGTCCGAGCCGCTCCTGGATTCCCTGATAGGTATCCAGGGTTTCTTTCATGAGTTCTTCCAGGTTTGCCCCCCGGGTCCCTTTCATCAACCGCTGATACCGCCTGCCGATTATAAACAAGCGGATGTTCAGGATCAGGAAAAACAGGCCGATTATCAACAACAGACCAGATGCCAGCAGCAGCATGTTTTGAGGTGTGAATGTCATGCCGTTCAGTTGTGTCATAAGCCCCTGAGCGTTCATCTGTACAATCAACCTTTGAGCGGATTTTCTGAAACTGGAGGCTTCAGAGCCGGCATCTTTGGGTTGCGAGAGGCGAGATCCTAATTCTCAATTGGTGGCACGTGCCGACGTTAATATGATTCGACACGGTTGGTTATTATCCTCTTTTTCAGGAAATATATGATCCTGCAGGGGAATCAAGTCTTCAACTGCGGGAGGAGGTCACGATGTTCAGGAAGTAGCGGTGCAGTCGCAGATCTTCAGTCAGTTCCGGGTGGAATGTTCCGACCAGTAAATGGCCCTGGCGGACCAGAACCACCTTGTCCCTGTATCGGGCCAGCACCGCTGCCCCGGGTCCTGACCGATTCGATCACGGGCGCCCGGATAAAAACTGCGGGAAAGGGTTCTTTTCCCAGGCAGGGTATCTCCAGGGAGGTTTCGAAGCTATCCACCTGGCGCCCGTAAGCGTTGCGCAGCACCTTCATATCCATCAGGCCGAGGCGCGGCTGGTCACTGTCGACGATTTCTCTGGCTAGCAGGATCGCCCCGGCGCAGGTGCCAAAGACCGGCATCTTTGCCTGCAACCGCTTCAGTAGCGGGTCCATCAGGTGGTAGTCACCCAGCAGCTTGCCGATGGTGGTGCTTTCGCCGCCGGGAATGGCGAGAGCATCGATTGCCGCCACATCAGCCGGCGTCCGTACATCCAAGCATTCGCACCCCAGGCTTCTAAATGCTGCGGCATGCTCCCGGAAGGCGCCTTGCAGCGCCAGCACTCCAACTTTCAATCCCGCACGATCCCTTCATAAACAGATGTAAAATTCAGGGGCGGGCACTACCAGCCCCGCGCCGCCAGCCGCTCCTCCGGGGCAATGGTGGACAGTTCCAGGCCGGGCATAGCCGCTCCCAATCCCCGGGAGATCTCCGCCAGCATCTTCGGGTCGTTATAGTAGGTGACCGCGGCCACTACGGCTTTTGCCCGGGCTGCCGGGTCCGAGGATTTGAAGATCCCCGAGCCCACGAAGACTCCGTCGGACCCCAACTGCATCATCAGGGCTGCATCGGCGGGAGTGGCCACTCCCCCGGCGGCGAAGTTGACCACCGGAAGCCTCCCCAGGGTAGCGACCTCCTTGACCAGTTCGTAGGGAGCGCCCAGGTTCTTGGCCGAGGCCATCAATTCCTCGGGCGGCAGGTTCTGCAGCCGCCGGATCTCGCCCATCACGGCGCGCATGTGACGCACCGCCTCCACGATGTTGCCGGTGCCGGCCTCGCCCTTGGTGCGGATCATCGCCGCCCCCTCGCCAATGCGCCGCAGGGCCTCGCCCAAGTCGCGGGCGCCGCAGACGAAGGGCACCTTGAACTGACTCTTGTCGATATGGTGTGACTCGTCGGCGGGGGTGAGGACCTCACTCTCGTCGATATAGTCAATGCCGAGGGCCTCCAAGATCTGGGCCTCCACGAAGTGTCCGATCCGGGCCTTGGCCATCACCGGGATGGAAACCGTGTCCATGATCCGTAAAATGACGTCGGGGTCTGCCATGCGGGCGACCCCGCCCGCTGCCCGGATATCCGCCGGCACGCGCTCCAGCGCCATTACCGCGCAGGCTCCGGCATTCTCGGCGATCTTGGCCTGTTCGGGGGTGGTCACGTCCATGATCACGCCGCCCTTGAGCATTTCCGCCAGGCCCTTCTTCAGCTTCCAGGTTCCTTTCTCTTCCACGGTCAACCCCACTTTCCCTTGGAGTGATAAGTGATGAGCATTCTTACCTCTTCTTTTTAGACTCATTACTCATTACTCATTACTCATTACTTTTTTACTCATTACTTCTTTTTATATTCTACTCCTGGTCCTCATGTAATAACAAGGTGGCTGTGCTTCCCTGCTGCTGAATCTCCTTGAGGCTGGCGGGCGGCAGCTTGGCCATCGCCACCACCCGGTCGCCCTTGTCCAGGCGCATCAACCGGACTCCCTGGGTGCTGCGACCCTGCCGGGAGACCTCCCCAACCGGAATCCGGATGACGATTCCCTCGCTGCTGATCAGCAGCACCTCGTCGTTGTTTCCGGCCACCTTGATCCCCACCAGGCCACCGGTGCGACCGGTCACCCTGAGGGTGGTAATCCCCTTGCCGCCGCGCCCCTGGCGCCGGTATTGCTTCAGGAAGGTGCGCTTGCCGTAACCCTTCTCGGTCACCACCAGCAGGTCGCCGGAGTCGTCCTTGCGCTCCATCCCCACCACCTCGTCGGCGGGATGTAGCCGGATGCCCCGCACGCCCATGCTCGTGCGTCCGGTCGGGCGCACATCCTCCTCCGGGAAGCAGATCGCCAGCCCATCCCGGGTGGCCATGATCACCTCGTTCTTGCCGTCGGTCAGCTTCGCCCAGATCAGTTCATCCCCCTCCTCCAGGCGAATGGCGATGATGCCGTCCCGGCGGGCGGAATCATAGTCCAGCAACCGCCCCTTCTTGACGACCCCCCGCCTGGTGGCCATGAAGATGAAGTGGTTGTCGCAGAACTCCCGCAGAGGAATGACTGCCGTGACTTCCTCGTCCCCGGCGAAGGGAAGCAGGTTGACCAGGGCGGTGCCCTTGGCCTGGCGGCTGCCCTCCGGCAGGTCGTACACCCGCAGGCGGTAGACCTTGCCCTTGTTGGTGAAGAACAGCAGATAGTGCAGGGTGGTGGTCACAAACAGGTGGTCCACGAAGTCCTCGGAGCGGGTGGTCAGTGCGGTCACGCCGCGTCCCCCCCGGTGCTGACCCCGGTAGGCGTTCAGGGGGATGCGCTTGATGTAACCGCGGTGGGTGAGGGTGATCACGGCGTCTTCATCCGGAATGGTATCCTCTTTCTTAAACTGGCGGGCCGGCCCCACAATCCGGGTGCGTCGCTCGTCTCCGAACTTGGTCTTATACTCCAGCAACTCCTTGCGGATGATGCCGCGGATCAGGTTTTCGTCGGCCAGCAGATTGTTCAGATAGGCGATCCGTTCCTCCAGTTCCTTGCGCTCGGCCTCGATCTTTTCCCGCTCCAACCCGGTCAGGCGGTGTAGCCTCAGATCCAGGATTGCCTGAGCCTGCAGTTCGCTCAGACCGAAGCCCTGCATCAGCCCCTGCCGGGCCTCGTCCACGTCCCGGGAGCGGCGGATCAGGGCGATTACCTCATCCAGGCGCCTCAGGGCGATGGACAGGCCTTCCACGATGTGCAGGCGCTCCATGGCCTTCTTCAGCTGGAACCGGGTTCGCCTGGTCACCACCACTACCTGGTGGCCCAGGTAATGCTCCAGCACCTCTTTCAAACCCAGCGTCCGGGGCGTGCCGTCCACCAGGGCGAGCATGTTCACCCCGAAGCTCTCCTGGAGCTGCGTATGCTTGTACAGCCGGTTGAGGATCACGTTGGGATTGGCCTCCCGGCGCAGTTCCAGCACTACCCGGATGCCATTGCGGTCCGACTCGTCCCGCAGATCGCTGATCCCGTCCAATTTCTTCTCCCGCATCAGCTCGGCGATTCGCTCCACCATCCGGGCCTTATTCACCTGAAAAGGCAGCTCGGTGATCAGGATCTGGTTGCGCCCGCTGTCGGTGTGCTCAATCTCCGCCTTGCCCTGCATGATGATGGTGCCCCGCCCGGTTTGATAGGCCGACTTGATGCCGTCCTCGCCCAGGATGAAACCTGCGGACGGAAAGTCGGGGCCCGGGATCAGGTTCATCAGGTCCTCGAGCGTGGTATCCTGGTGGTCGATCAGGTACACCAGGCCGCTGACCACCTCGGCCAGGTTGTGGGGCGGAATGTTGGTGGCCATGCCGACGGCGATCCCGGCTGAGCCGTTGATCAGGAGGTTGGGCACCCGGCTCGGGAGCACCGACGGCTCCGTCATGGATCCGTCGTAGTTGGGGATGAAGTCCACTGTCTCCTGGTCGATGTCTGCCAGCAGGGTGAGGGCCAGGGGGGCGAGCCGGACCTCGGTGTAGCGCATGGCCGCAGGGGCATCACCGTCTATCGAGCCGAAGTTGCCGTGGCCGTCCACCAGGGGATAGCGGGAAGAGAAGGGCTGGGCGAGGCGCACCAGGGCATCGTAGACCGCCACGTCGCCGTGGGGATGGTAGCGGGCGAGCACGTTGCCGACCACGTTTGCCGATTTCTTGTGAGGCTTGTCCGGGCCCATCCCGGTGTCGTACATGGCGTAGAGAATCCGCCGGTGCACCGGCTTCAGGCCGTCCCGGACGTCGGGCAGGGCGCGTCCGACGATCACGCTCATGGCGTAATCCAGGTACGACCGCTGCACCTCCTGGTTGATATCGACCTGAATAATCGATCCGCTTGTCGTTGCCAAAATGTCAACCCCTTGTCAGACAATTCAAATCAGTAGCTGAACCTCGCGAACACTGTATAGGCAGTGGCCAGAATTGCCAAGGTTAACTCCTTTGGCGTTGGCCACTATCGAATGCTGAGCATATGGCACGGCGATCTTGCTTCACTTAACCGAGGTTGACTACCTCGCTCTCAGACTGACCCACTGACTTGACTGTTAACCGAAGCGGCTGCGGTCATTCAAGAAGCGTGGCGTAGCCCTCGGTAAGGCCGTGTTCAGGATGGTCTATTGTCCAATTGGAAGATACTTTCGTCGCTCACCAGTTCCGCCAGCTCGGACATGATCGTGTCCATGGCTGTTTCGTCCAACCCAAACAGGGCGAGGGCCTGGCCTTCAAAGGGATAATACAGGCCGTCGCCGCCCAGGCCGATTCCCATCGACATGCAGACCGCGTCGGCAATGTGAACGACAGCGGCAAGTTCGGGGTTTTTCCTGGCACTCAGGGGAGTATGGTGGCAGGCTATTGCCTCCACGAGGTCGACCGGGAGGTTCCACTTTTCGGCCACTCTGGCGCCGACGGCGGCGTGCGTGAATCCCAGCACTTCCTCTTCCGCCACCGAAAACGGCTGCCGCTCCTGGCGCACCCGCCTGATGATCCCGTTGTAGGCCTCGGCCACATAGACGCTCAGGATCACCTTGCCGATATCGTGCACCAGCCCGGCGATAAAGGCCTGGTCGGGGGACGGATACTTGACGCGCCTGGCAATGGCGCGGGCAGACATGGCGCAGGCGATGGAGTGCCGCCAGATGTCGCCTGCAGCGATCTGGTACCCCTTCACTTCCCTTTTCAAAATGGTATGAACAGACGCTGCCAGGGCGAGGTTGCGGATGGCGTCAAAGCCCAGGATGCCGATGGCGTCGATGATGGTGGCAATACGCCGGGAATAGCCGTAATAGGCGGAGTTGGACAGGCGCAGCATCTTGGCCGCCATTGACTGGTCCTGGCAGATCACCTCATTCAACTCTTTGACGGTGGAATTGGGATCGTCGGTTAGTCTGATCACCTGGGATACCACCCAGGGCAGGGCGGGCAGGTCGTTAACCCCGCGCACGATCTTTTCCAGAGGAATTGCCGTAAGACCACCCCCACCAAATCTTACTTTATTTTCACATACAGTGAAGCTTTTGTACATATATGTTTTAATTATTGTTCAACAGGGGTCCCGGTCAATTCAGGACTTTCTGAGATTGACTCGAGCGCTGATGCGCCAGCAATCCTTCCACGCCGGCCAGGTGCGAGCAGTGCGACGCCAGGGTGGCGGCGCCCTCCGGAGTCACCTTCTCGTACGTGGACACCTTGATAAAAGTGCCGACCCAGATCCCGTTGCTGAACCGGGCGGTGGTGTGAGTGGGCAGGGTGTGGTTGGGGCCGGAGACATAGTCGCCGAAGGCCACGGGGTCGTGCCGGCCGATGAACAGCGATCCGTAGTTGCGCAGCCTGGCTGCCAGCTCATCGTCGCAGACGGTCATCACCTGGATGTGCTCGGGGGCAAACCGGTCGGATATCTCGATCGCCTCATCCAGGGAGTCGGCCAGGATGATCTGCCCGTTGTCCTCCCAGGTCTGGCCGGCCAGCACCGCTGTCCCGAGCGTCTTCAACTCCTCCCGAATAACCTCTTCCACCTCTGCGGCCAGCCTGCGGCTCGTAGTGACCAGGATGGCGGTGGAATTGGGGTCGTGCTCGCACGTGGCCAGCAGGTCAACGGCCACGAGCGGCGCCGGAGCGGTATCGTCGGCGATGATCAGCACCTCGCTCGGCCCGGCCAGCATGTCGATGCCGACGCTGCCTCCGACCTGCCGCTTGGCCTCGGCAACGAACTTGTTGCCGGGACCCACGACGATGTCCACCATGGGAACGCTCTGCGTCCCATAAGCATAGGCGGCAATGGCCTGTGCTCCACCCATGCAGTAGGCCTCGTCAACGCCGGCCATGTCCATGGCCACCAGGACTGCCGGATGGATTGTCCCGTATTCCCTGGACGGGGGCGAGCAGGCAGCCACCCGCGCCACTCCCGCCACCTTGGCGGGGATGGCAGACATCAGCGCTGTTGACGGAAGCGGGTAGCGCCCGGCGGGAACATAGGCCCCGCAGGATTGGATGGGGATCAGCCGGTGGCCGAGCGTGACCCCCGGCAGGTGTTGGCACTCCAGCGGTTGCAGACACTGCCGCTGCTGCTGGGCAAAATACCTGATCTGCTCCGCCGCAAACTCCAGGCTGCCGATAGTTTCCGGGTCAACCAGGCCGTAGGCCTTTTTGAAGGCCTCCCGGGGGACCGTCAGTTCGCCCAACTTGACACCGTCAAAGCGCTCCGTGAACTCCAAGATGGCCTGGTCGCCCTCGTTCCTGACCCTTTCCAGGATGCCGCCGACGATCTCCCGGACGTTGTCGCTCTTCTTGTCCGGCTGACGGGCTGATTTAATGGTGAGCACCAGCGGTCACCCCCTGTGCCTTAGTATACCACATTTTACCTGCCATGATCCATGCTAATCACTGGTCGTTTGGTGGCGCCCCGGAGGTGGCGTGGAGTCTGCCCTGAAATTTTTTTAGAATATTTGCAGGAATCGGAACCGATGTCGAGAATTTGTCAATGGGTTATTGAACTTGGCTTCGCCAAGCTTATGCAGGCGGAAGTTTGAGTGGCGCTTATACTTGTTTCCTCAAGGTATTGAATCAAAACAAGTATGAGGAGAATTTCATGCTAAGGAGGGGACATAGCCGGGTAACCAAAGAGTTTCCAGGGGCAGGAGGCAGACTCTGCGCGATGCCGGCGCAGGGTTGCCGTGTGGTCCAGATCCTCAATTGTTTCAACTGGGTCTTGGCTTCAGAGGGGAATTGCTTCCCCCACTGAAGCTTAGAGCCAGTTAATTAGGGGCGTATCCGCTCTTATCCCGCCGCTTTAGAAGCGGGGGCATTAGAGCGGGTAGCCATCGGTAAAACTGTCGCTTCATAATCAAGAGGGAGGTATGGCACCTTGAAAATCGTTGTCTTGATGAAACAGACCTTTGACACCGAAACCCGGATCGCCTTGAATGCACAGGGCGCCATTGACGACGCTGGGGTGAACTACGTGGTGAACCCCTACTGTGAAATTGCCACGGAAGAAGCCTTAAGGCAAAAAGAGCAGTTGGGAGAGGGAGAAGTTATTATCGTATCGGTAGGACCCGACAGGACCGAGGCAGCCATGCGCCAGTGCCTGGCGATGGGCGCCGATAGCGGGGTGCTCATCAGTGACCCGGCGCTGGAGGGCGGAGACGAATACACAACCGCCCTGGTCCTGGCCAAGGCGTTGTCGAACATGGAGTATAACCTGATCCTGGCAGGATTTCAAGCGGTTGACGACGGTTCCGCCCAGGTCGGCCCCCGGGTGGCGGAACTCCTGAATATCCCCCAGGTAACTATCGTCACAAAACTGGAAGTGAGCCCCGGGAAAGCTGTTGCCACAAGAGAAATCGACGACGGCAGCGAGATCATCGAAGTGCCGCTGCCCGCACTCTTCACGGCCCAGCAGGCCCTGGCGGAACCCAGGTATCCTTCCATGAAGGGGATCATGCAGGCCAAGAAGAAGCCTGTTCAACGCCTGACCCTGGCTGACTTGGGTATCTCCGCCGATCAGGTGGGAGCAGGGGGCGCCAGGGTAAAACTGGAGTCCCTGGCCATGCCCGAACCTCGCCAGGCAGGAAAGATCATCGAGGGCGAGCCGGAGGAGGCAACCGTAGAGTTGGCCCGGTTGCTGCACACCGAAGCAAAAGCAGTCTAATTCTACTCAGGAGTCAGGAGACAGGAGTCAGAATGAGAAAACAGGCCTTACGAAGGATCTTTAATGCGGTGATCTTTCCGAAACAAAGCCTGCAAGCATATTCTTAGGTATTCTGACTACTGAATTCTGAATACCTGAAATTCTGATTTAATTCTGATAGGGGGTAAAGTAAATGGCCGGTGTACTGGTTTTTGCCGATCAGAAGAACGGAACATTCAGGCAGGTCATCTTTGAAATGCTGGGTGAGGGCAAGAAAATAGCCAAGCATCTGGGCGAAGAACTCCATGCCGTGGTTATAGGCAAGGATATCGGAGCATGCTCCGTGCCCCTGGCAGAGGCCGGGGCGGAAAAGATCTACCTGATTGACAATGCCCAACTGGAGACATACACCACCGACGGATACAGCAAATCCCTGGCGGAATTGATCAAGCAGGAGAAACCCTCCCTGGTATTGTTCGCCCATAATGCCATCGGTAAGGACCTGGCCCCAGCCGTCGCCCAAAAAGTGGGGGCAGGGCAGGTCTCAGATATTATCGGAGTCAAGCTTGAAGGAAATGGCGTGCTGTTCAAGCGCCCCATCTATGCCGGCAAGGTCTTCACCTTTGTCAGTTTCACAGGCGCTGCCGGGACGGGAATAGTGACCGTCCGGCCCAAGGTTTTCGATCCCGCCCCGCGCCAGGCAGGGCAGACCGCGCCGGTGGTTTCCTTCGCCACGGGAGTGGCTGCATCCGACATCCGGCAGATAGTCAAGGACGTGGTCCGCAAGGCCTCCACCCGGGTCGAGCTCACTGAGGCAGACGTGGTTGTCTCCGGAGGCAGGGGGATGAAATCCGGCGAGAACTTCAAGATCCTCGAAGAGCTTGCCGATGTCCTCGGGGCAGCAATAGGAGCCACCAGGGCCGCCGTGGACGAGCATTGGATCGAACCCCAATTCCAGGTCGGCCAGACCGGAAAGGTGGTTTCTCCCACCCTCTATATCGCCTGCGGCATTTCCGGGGCTATCCAACACCTGGCAGGGATGGGCAGTTCCAAGTTTATCGTGGCGATCAACAAGGACCCGGAGGCAGAGATCTTTAAGGTTGCCGACTACGGAATCGTGGCGGACCTGTTTACGGTGGTGCCCATATTGACTCAGGAATTTAAAAAGATCGTCAGCTAGATCCACGCGCTGCCAGTAAGGGGACGGTTCCAACTGCCATAGTTGCCATGAATTATGCCAATGAAAACCGTCCCCCAATGTCATAGAAAGGATGATGCCATTTGATACCGACAAGAAACACGGAGATGTATGCCCAGTATTACTGGCTCATGTATACATTAATGGTCATTGCCATCATCATTTTCTGCAAGGGTGTCTATGACCACTATAAATTGTGGAAACTGGGCAAGCCCGAGAGACGGGAACGCTGGTGGCCGCCCGGCCCCGGTATCGTCAGGTTTATCAAGGGCACCCTCGGCCACGCCCGGATCTTGAGGGAAGACTACCCCGGCACGATGCACTTGATGATCTTCTGGGGCTTCATTATTTTTGCCCTGGGGACCGTCGTCCATCGCCGTGCACGAGCATACCGGCCTGCCCACCTTCCAGGGCTGGTACTACCTGGTGTGTCCTTCATCCTGAATGTCTTTGCCCTCCTGGTAATAGTGGCGATTCGCATGGCCCTCTGGCGCAGGCTTGTGGCCAGGCCGGAGGGCATCGACAGCCAGACGGATGATTGGGTCGCCCTGGCCCTCATCTTCCTCATCGTGGCGACCGGATTATTGCTGGGCGGCTTGCTGATCGCCATCACGCAAGACCCCTGGGCGGCCTGGCGACCGGTCGAATATCTCATCTCGACCGGGTTTTCAGGCGTCGATCCCCAGAGGTTGATGGGGGTCCATCAGGTGGTCTGGTGGATTCACGTGTGCCTGGCCATGGGATTCATCGCCTACATTCCCTACTCGAAGCTCTTCCACATCTTTGCCGGGCCGGTGAACCAGTACCTGGCCAGGGATAAAGCCGCCCAGAGCATGCAGCCCTTGGACCTGGAAGATGAATCCATCGAGCAGTTCGGTGTCGCCGAAATCCAACAGTTTACCTGGAAGCAACTGCTGGACGGAGACGCCTGCATCCGCTGCGGGCGTTGCCAGGACAACTGCCCGGCCTACATCAGCGGAAAACCCCTATCTCCCAAAAAACTCACCCAGGACCTGAAAAACCACCTCCGGGTGGCAGCCCCGAAATTGGCGGCAGCCCTGAAAGCGACTGACGAGAAAAAGGACGAAGCAACCCCGATGCCCCTGGCGCCTGATGTAATTGCCGAAGAAGAGATTTGGGCCTGCACCACCTGCCGCTCCTGCGAGGAGCAGTGCCCCGTGTTCGTGGAGCACGTTCCCAAGATCGTCGACCTGAGGCGCAACCTGGTCATGATGGAATGCAGTTTTCCTTCTGAGGCCCAGACAGCCTTCAGGGGAATGGAGAACAACGGCAACCCCTGGAACCAGGGCTGGAAATGTCGCAGCGACTGGACCGAAGGACCTGGCTGTTCCGGAGTGGGATGATGAACAGCCGCCAGAGTATCTCTACTGGCCTGGCTGCAGCGGGGCATTTGACAACCGCAACCGGAAAGTGGCGACGGCCATGGTGGCGCTTCTCAAGAAGGCGGGCGTGTCCTTCGCCATTCTCGGGAATGAGGAGAAGTGCTGCGGTGATTCGGCCCGCAGACTGGGGAACGAAATGGTCTACCAGACCCTGGCCAAGGAAAATATTGAAACCATGAGCGGTCACGGAGTAAAAAAGATCATCACCTCCTGCCCCCACTGCTTTAACACCCTGAAGAATGAATACCCGCAGTTTGGAGGCTGCTACGAGGTCATCCACCATTCGGTCTTTTTAAGCAGGCTGCTCAGAGACGGCAGGTTGAAGCCGGTTCAGTCATCTCAGCCGGGAATTACCGGCGGCCCACTATTGCCGAAGATACTCGAAGCTGGCGGATTGAACCCCGCCATCACCTGTACCTATCATGACTCCTGTTACCTCGGGCGCTATAACGATATTTACAATGAGCCGAGGGAAATCTTGAGAAGCATCTCCGGGCTCCGGATCAAGGAGATGGGCAGAAACAGGTACCGGGGGTTCTGCTGCGGCGCCGGCGGCGGGAGAATGTGGCTGGATGAAACCCCGGAACAGAGAGTCAATTTCAAACGCACCGAGGAGGCCCTGGAAACAGGAGCAAGTTTGATTGTTACAGCGTGCCCCTTCTGTCTGACCATGCTGGAAGACGGAACAAAGGCCAAAGACGTGAACGAACAGGTCAAAACCAGGGACATCGCCGAGGTCCTCTGGGATAGTATTCGGTGAGGCCCGGCAAGATCAGAAGTCGGATGCCGGAAGTCTGATGTCAGGATAAAAGATTTGCATGCTGTCAATAATGCATTTAAATCGTTTTTCCTGCTTCCTGACTTCCTGTATCTGACCTCTGAATTCGGCCAGCCCCCCCACGATGGGCGAGTTGAACAAGTTAACCGCAGAAAGGATATTGACATGGACATAGCTGTCTATCCGGGGAATTTTGATCCGATTACTTATGGGCACCTGGATATCATCGAAAGAGCGGCTGTGGTCTTTGACCGGGTGATTGTAGCCGTCAGCATCAAGCCGATCAAAGTTCCTCTTTTTACCATGGAAGAGCGGGTGGAGATGATCACCCAGGAGACGTCCGGGTTGCCGAACGTCGAGGTAAATTGCTTCAGGGGTTTGCTGATTGAATTTATGAAACAGAAAAATGCCCGGGTAATCGTACGCGGACTGCGCGCCATTTCCGACTATGAAAACGAGTTCCAGGTAGCATTGATGAACCGGAAGCTCAACCCGGACGTAGAAACGGTCTTTCTCATGGCCCAGCCTAAATATTCATACCTGAGTTCGAGTATCGTCAAAGAGATAGCCAGTTTCAAGGGCGATGTCAGGGGTTGTGTTTCGCAGCGGGTAGCCCAGTGTCTGCAAAGGCGATTCGCCTTGCGGGATGGACTCTAGCCACCGCTCCCACTCTTTAACACTGTTGCTTCAAGCGCCTGAAGAAACACCCTCTTTCCTTTGAAAAGACCTCCGGGTAAAATGTCTTTCTCCCCGGTAAAAGCTGTCTCTCCTTTTCAAGAAGGTATTGCCAAAACACTATCGAAGAAGCGTGAACCTCGGAGACATAAATTCCGGGGTTGAATCATAGCATGGAAAATAACTTATTACCAGCGAGATGCGGCAGGAATCACCGCACATCATTGCGAATTGTTAAGATAGCTTCGCTTAGAAGCCGGTAAGAAAGGGGGTGGCGAGGATAATACTGGAGCATAGCATAAACTTGGAACAAACGCAGCGGCTGGTGCTAACACCGGAACTGCGCCAAGCGATCGCCATTTTACAACTGGGAACAGCGGATCTTGCCGAGTACGTGGAAAACGAGATGTCGGAAAACCCGCTCTTGGAGCAAAATGACGAGGGATCCGGAGATTCCAGCCCTGCGGAGAACGACTCCCGGATCGACTGGGTTACCTACCTGTCCGAGAGCGAACAGCCCGATTACCACTATATGGAGTTGGCGCCGGCGGATCAGGGAGAGACGGAACGCGCCGGTTGGGATAACTATGTGTTCCAGATGCCCAGTCTCGGCGAGCACCTTACTCTGCAACTGCACCTCGCTCTCTCCGATCCCTCCCGGATCATGATCGGGGAGTTCCTGATCGGCAATATCGATGAGCACGGCTACCTCCAGGTTGACCTGGAGGAGACCTGCCAGGCCTGTAAATGCTCTCTGGAAGAGGTCAGTGTGGTACTCCGGTTGATCCAGTCCTTTGAACCGCTCGGAGTGGGCGGACGCAATCTCTCCGAGTGCTTGCTGATCCAACTGGAGCAGCAGGGCCTGCGGGACTCGGCGATGGAGCGGCTGGTAAACCGGTACCTGGATGACCTGGCGGCCGGCAGGTTCTCCCGGATTGCCAAGGATCTGGGCCTGACTGAGCATGAGATCCAGTCCAGGGTAGAGACGATCAGGAGCCTGAACCCCAAGCCGGGGTGCAACTTCTCCCGTCCTGGCGAGGTCAGGTATATCGTGTCGGATGTGGTGGTGGAGAAGGTGGATGATGAGTATATCGTCCTGGTCAATGATTCAATGGTTCCCCGGCTGATGATCAACAATACTTACCGGGACCTGATCAAACGGCGCGATGCCTGCGATCCGGACACCATCCAGTTCATTGAGACCAAGCTGAAGTCCGCCCTATGGCTGATCCGGGGCATCGAGCAGCGGCGGGCCACCCTGCAGCAGGTGATGCGGCTGATCATCCAGTTCCAGCAGGACTTTTTCGATAAAGGGTCTGCCTACCTGAAGGCGCTGACCCTCAGGCAGGTGGCGGAGGCGGCCGGAATCCACGAGTCTACGGTCAGCCGGGCCACCGCCAACAAGTACGTCCAGACTCCCCGGGGCCTGTTCGAAATCAAGTTTTTCTTCCGCCGGGGCGTGGAGAATGAATTCACCGGCGAGATCGTTGCCTCCGAGGTGGTCAAGCGGATCCTGAAAGAGTTGGTGGCAGTCGAGGGATCCGACCATCCCAACAGCGACCAGGAACTCTGCGGGCTGATCGAGGCCCAGGGCATCCACATCGCCCGGCGCACCGTGGCCAAGTACCGGCAGGAGATGAATATCCTGTCCGCTCGCCAGCGCCGGCGCTTCGCCTGGTAGTCTAAAAAAGTAATTCTGTTTCCTGAATTCCGAATACCACAGATGACTAACCCGCTCTAATCACCCGCTTCTTGCGGTTGATAAGAGCGGTTATGCAACTGTATTAACTGGCTCTAAGCCTCAGCGGGAAAACTTCGCTGAAGCCAAGACCCAGTTGAATGGCTCTAAGCCTCATTGGAGGAAGCGCCTCCCCTGAGGCCAAGGCCCAGTTGAACTGTTCTTTAAAGACCCTGGCTACCCAAGCTGGAGTCTTTTTGTTATAGAACCATTAATTACCATCAGATATTTGGCTAAAATTGCAGTTATTGAGCAGGAATCTGGTCTGGGGTCAAGAATTATATAGAAAAATTGGCTTTCACTGAGTTTTACCGAGGATTACCCGCTCTAATGCCCCCGCTTCTTTGAAGCGGGGGGATAAGAGCGGCTACGCCTCTAGTTGAAGAAGCGGAGGCCTGGAAGTGGGAGAAGCTTTGGAAGATAAATACTTCATAGAGGGCGGCTCCAGCCTTAACGGCACTGTATCGATCAGCGGTTCTAAAAATGCCAGCCTGCCGATCCTGGTGGCCTCCCTCCTGACGGAAGATAGATCTGTGATCAACGAAGTGCCTTACCTGTCCGATATCGGCAACATGATCAAGATGTTAACCGAACTCGGGGCGCAGGTTGGCTGCCAGGACCATCAGGTGACCGTCCAGGCCCGGGAGTTGCAACCTGGAGATCAATTGTGCCAGTTTGCCAAGACGATGCGGGCATCTTTTTTATTGATGGGAGCGCTGCTGGCCCGGAATGGCCGGGGCTGTCTACCCCTGCCTGGGGGTTGTGCCATTGGGGAGCGGCCGGTGAACCTGCATTTGAAGGGCCTGGCCAGCCTGGGCGCCGAGATCAGCATTGAAAAGGGGTTGGTTACGGCCAGCGCCAGGCGCCTGAAGGGAAACGAGGTGTATCTCGATTTTCCCAGCGTGGGCGCCACTGAAAATGTCATCATGGCAGCCGCCTGCGCCAGCGGTGTCACCATTCTGGTCAATGCCGCTACAGAGCCGGAGATCGTAGACCTGGCCCTGTTTTTGAACAAGATGGGGGCACTGGTGACCGGGGCAGGTACACCGGTAGTACAGATCGAGGGAGGACGCCCTCTGCATGGTGTGGTGCACACGGTGATCCCGGACCGGATCGAGGCCGGAACTTACATGGTGGCCGCGGCCGCCACCAGGGGCCAGGTGCGCCTGAAGCAGGTAATTCCAGAGAACTTGCGGGCGATCACCGCCAAGCTCCGGGAGGCCGGGGCGGAGGTTGAGGAGGGCACGGGCGAACTGTTCGTCTGGGCGTCCCGGGAATTCGCCCCCTTGGCCATTGAAACCGCTCCCTATCCGGGCTTTCCTACGGACATGCAGCCCCAATTTGCCGCTCTCCTGGCCACTGCCGGGGGAACCAGCCGGATCACCGAGACAGTCTTTGAGAACCGTTTCCTCTATACCAAGGAATTGTGCCGGATGGGCGCCTGTATCGAGCACTCCGGAGACAGCATCATCATCCGGGGCATCAAGACCCTCAGCCCGGCACCAGTTAAGATCACTGACCTGCGGGCCGGCGCCGCCCTGGCGATCGCTGCCCTGAGCACCAGGGGGGAAACGGAAATCGATGGTATTTACCACCTGGACCGCGGCTACGAGGAACTGGAAGATAAACTGAACGGTCTCGGGGCGCGGGTCAGGAGGATAGAGGCACAGGCAGCGAACCTGTAGAATCAGAGGTCAGAGGCAAGAAGTCAGAAGTCAGAGAAAGGCGAATAAGATCTTCCACGGCCCCTTCGGGGTTACCATCAGGTTACCGAGGGCTACCCGCTCTAATGCCCCCGCTTCTTTGAAGCGGGTGGAAATGCCTGGTCTAGCATGCCCCCCGGCGAACCTCTAAGAGCAGTGCCCCCTTCTTTCATAAATATGTGGTATGTATATGTAATGATCGGATACCCTTTTAAAGTTGTTCACCGCCTTGCCCCTGCCCCTGCTGGCTGGGGCTTTTTTATTAGACAGGGCGATAGTCTCGTGATATCTATAGTAAGGCGGGCACATACTCCGATACCTCCGGGGGTTGATATCGATTATATTGAATGGAGACAGACATAAACTGCCAAAAGCAGTAGATAAGCAGCGCTGAGATAGAAGACGGAGACTTATAAATTCGTTCATGTAAACTGTAAAGCGTCTGGTGGTTTGCATCTCGCGATTTTCGCCATCTCGTCCAGCCCTGTATCTCCTTCCCCATCCTCCTTGATCTGACCGCAGCAAACCGGATGTCTCAGAAAAGACAGTTCGCGTTAAGACAAATCAAACGAAGCCAACAGGAGCTTCCCTAAGTCCTCGGGCGCTCTATGCCCACCCAGCAAACGTCAGCTGAAAATTTATCTGATTATTGCAGGATTTGAAAAACTTTTAACGAAACATTCCGTGAATCAGAAAGATAAAGATCTGGAAATATCATTCAGGAAGCTTCGATCAATCACCACCCATTCACACCTTTCCAACCCTTTCTGATTCAGCACCGGATTACTCCGGGTGCATCCTCCCTGGAAACACCCTTATTTGCACTACCAGAAAGTCATAGCCACCTCAGCAGACGGCCGATTGTTTCGGTGCCGGCTCCTGGAAATGGCTAAATAAATGACCGGTAAAGGAGTTTGACTTATATGGCCAGGCTGATGCGCAAGGCATTATCCTCTCATTCTGGTTGTGTTGATGATCTGCGCCCTGTTTCCTGCACAGAACGCCCTGGCCGCGACGCCCGGGCGGGGCGAGCCGCGTCTCCGGCGCCGGAAGCCAGGCGCCTGCGGCGTCGCGCAGCGGCGCTGCACTGGGGTACGGGCAGCCAGGCGCAGCCGGCAGGAGCCATGCCGGGAGAGACAAACCCGACGCCACTGCCGGCCGGTTCCAATACCGTCGCCAACAATCTTTCCGGCCAGGGCGGCGCCGGCGGGCAGAGCGTCCAGGCGGAGCCTACCTGCTACGGCCGGTCAGCCGCTTCAAGGGAGTACGGCCTTCAAGAGCCCGCTGCCGGCAGCCAGCCTCAAAACCGGATCCGGCAGCGTTGACCCCGCTGCTGGCGGCACAGACCCCTCGACGGCGGCGACACCGGACCCAAGCGTCACCCCGCTGGTCTTTCAGCCACGAACGGACGTCCAGGATTTTGTGGCCGGCAGCACCCAACTCCTGGGCTGGAACGATGAAACAGAATCTGGCCCCCTGAAGAATGTTGAGAGAACATTTTTAACATCCAGCGATGGCCTACATTGGAACTCTTACTGTGATAAAGCATAGTATTTCCCATCCCATCGATAGCGTATATGCAGCCGGAGACCAGTTTTTCGCTTTCACCAACTCTCAGTAGCTCGATTGCGGCGATACCCGCCAACGAGCAGAGACTCCTTGAACTGGACTGCATTCACCTTGAATCAGGACGATGTCACTTTTATCCAAAATAACGCCCAATATTGTGACACCACAGGCGATCTTAAGAGATCCATGCTAGCAATTTGTATAATCTTTCACAATTCGTGGTATGACCCGGTGCTGAATACCATGGCCAGCGACGGCGGCAGCGGGGTGATCGGCGGCGGCACGATCACGGCGCATATGTCTTTCACACTTAACTCAATGAAGTTGGATTTGGCCATCTACAGAACTTATCACCATCATCTTCCCCCTGATCATCTATTCAAGTGACGGGGGCGACACCTGGACCGGGAGAATTCCCTGCTGCGACCAGTATGGCCTGGGGTATATCTGCAACGACACTCTCTTACACATCTTCCTTATAGCTTCGGGAGCGTTACCCAGGTCACTTACACCTACGATTCATTCACGTGCCTGGTGAATGGCATCAACGATCCGTTCAATCTGGTTTCCGAGATACAAAGCGGCCACCCGGCGTCGCGTACGACGTCCTGGCGCAGGAAACACCTCCGGAATTTTGCAGATTCCGGAAGCTGACGCCAACTCCGCGTCCACCCCGAGTTGGCAATGGTCGCTCTTGACCCTCTCACTCTCATCCGGATTCTCAGCCTCTTATAACGACATCATCTCGGCCAACAATACACTCCTGGTGGCGGCGGCAATCAATAATGGCATCAATATGGAAGGCTTCATCTACACCTCGACCGACGGAGTTCATTGGAGCGACTGGAACGACGAAACTGAAGCCAATCTCAATTTACCAGAGTTCGTGGGCTACAGCAGCATTGCCTGCAACGGCACCGCTTCCGGCGTCAATTACGTTGCCGTCTCTCCAGGTGATGTGAAAGCGACCGCCCTGGGAACCACCACCACGGGCGGTGTGACCTGGAATGATATAGGATACAACGGCAGTGCAATCGATCTGAACGGCACTTATCTTAATATCTTCGGGAGTAGCCCATCCCTGAGCAGCGTCACCTTTGACACTGCGGACAAGCAGTGATCGCCGCCGGACGTCGGGCGTCTGGCCTCGGTGGACGGGACGCACTGGCGGCAACTGTCCGCTACGCCGGGCACCCAGGCGCTGTATATGAACGGCAGGGTCATTGTCGTCACCAGCGGCGGCTACCTGCTGGGTTACCAGCCACTTCCCGTCTACACGACATCCCCGCTTCCGAACGCCACCGATGTGACGGCGAATGCCAGCATAACGGTCAATTTCGGCAGTTCGACCGTGGAGCAGATCGAGATGGCTGGAACTTTGCCAATATCACGCTTCAGGATGCCTCAGACAACACGGTTGACGCCAGTGTCTACATCTCCGGATCAAAGTGATCATCACTCCCACAGCCAGTCTGAACTATGGGAGTTATACATTGGAGATCCCGGCCGGCGCCATCGAGAACACCTCCGGCAGCCGACCAGGCGAACAATGCCTACCCGTTCAGCTTCACTGTGTCGCAGCCGCTGGCAGTGACCGCGACCACCCCGCAGCGCAGGCCGGTGTGAACCCCGGCATCAACACCATCACCGCCACCTTCAATCAGGCGATCGCCCAGGGAACGAACTTCAGCGGCATTAACATCCAGGACCGCGGCGTGACGGGAACGGTGTATGCCCCCTTTTCCCTGCCGTCATCCAGCCTGTCGGTATCGGGAGATACCCTGACGATCAGCCTGCCGCAGACCCTGGCTGACGACACCTTTTACCAGGTGACCATACCAGCGGGCGCTATCGACGATACGTCCGGCAATCCTCTGGCCGCCGATTACGATTTCGGCTTCACGACCGAATTCGTCGCCGTGAGCACCAACCCGCCCGACAACGCCACCGGCGTATCCATCGACAGCCCGATCACCATCACCTTCAGCAATGTGGTAGCAGCAGGTCCTCCTTCAGCCAGATCAGCCTGTATCCCACCGGTGCTCCCGGTTCGCCGGTAGCGTTGAATCCGGTCCAACTGACCCCTGTCAGCAGCGGTAATCAGACCCAGATGACGATTACCTTGCCTGATCAGGTCTTTCTGGCGCTGGGCGCCGGTTACCAGCTGAATGTCCCCGCCGGGGCGGTGCAGGACCTGGCGGGCAATCCCCTCACCGCATCTGTGGCTGTGGCATGCTCCATCCAGTTCCACACCGAGCAGTCCCTGAGCCTGCCCCAGGTCTACTCGACAGCGCCGCTCAACGGCGCCGCCGGCGTGAGCCCGGACCAGGCGGTCAGCGTCATCTTCAACGAGGACGTCGCCGCGGGGCCGAACTACGGCAGCATCGCCATCACCCCATCCGGCGCTCCGGTCGCCACCAGCGCAGAGATCAGCAACAACCAGTTGACGATCACCCCGGCCAACCGCTGTCCTACAACACTGCCTATGCGGTCAGCATCCCGGCCGGATCGGTTCAGGACACGGTCAACGGCGATCTGCTGGCCGATGCCTACGATTTCAGCTTCACGACGGGGAGCAACCTGGTGGCCTCCACCAGCCCCGGCAACGGGGCGACCGGCGTCCCGGTCAACGCCGCCCCGGCCGTGGCCTTCGACCAGGCGATCACCGGATCGCACCTGGGCGGGATCACCATCGAGGAGGCGGCGGCAACCAGGTGGCGGCCAGCAGCTTCGTCTGCGGCGATACCCTCCTGATCGCCCCGCTGCATGCCCTCGACCCCAATGAGCAATACACGGTGGATGTTCCCGCCGGAGCAGTCACCACCCAGGACGGCGCCCCCAACACCGACTGCACCTTCAGCTTCACCACCGGCAGCGCGGCGCAGGCAATCAACGCCTTTAACGTTACACCCCAGTCGCCGGTGGAGGGGAGCCCGGTCAGCTTCGACGCCTCCGGGTGCCTGGCGTCCGCCACCGGCTACTGCTGGGACTTCGGGGACGGGAGCACCGGGACGGGTGCCCAGGTGCAGCATACATACTCCGCCGCCGGTCCCTACACCGTGACCCTGGTGCTCACGGACAGCGCCGGAGACACTACGCCGTCAGCCAGCAGGTCTCCATCCTGGCCGCTCCCAACCCGGCCGCCGCCACCCTGACCGTGCTCGCCGGCGGGCATCACTACCGTCGCTTCCGGCCAGCCGGTCACTTTCACCGTCAACCTCAGCGACGGCGCCACCCCGGTGCCCGGCCAGGCGATCGGCGTCTACCAAGCCTTCCCCGTTAGCGAGAACCTGCCCCCCGTGCTGCTGACCACCCTGACCACCGACACCATGGGTGACGCCTCCTACCAGGCCAGCCTCCCGGCGGATACCGCCTCGTACATCCTGGAGTTCCAGGCCGGGAACCTGGAGACGACGCGGATCCTGAACAACGCCACCGGGCTGGTGGGGATCTCCGGCTACGTCACGATCACGGATACCTGGAACACTCCCGCCGGCGCCACCGTCAGCATCGGCGGCCAGGTGGCGACCGTGGACAGCACGGGCTTCTATCAAATCAGCGGCCTCAGCGTCGGCACCTACACCCTGACGGCGAGTGACAACGACCACTATCCGGCCTCGATGACGGTGACGCTGTCCAGCCAGAACACCGTGCAGAACATCACCCTGGTGGCGTACATTCCCTCCGTCAACCCGGTGCTGTACCGGGTCTACTCGGACTACACCGATACCGACACCGGTATTGAATACGACTTCCTGAAGGACTGGCCGGACTTGACAGCCACGTTCCAGACCCAGATTGACTGGAAGGCGCATGACCCCGGCTATGTGGAATTTCTGGACGGCAGCGGGAACAAAATCAATGACGCCCAGATGCAGCACACCTACAACCTGGCCAATGACCTCCCCCTGGGTGGCCTGACGGTGACCGCGGTCTCCGCCGACGGCTCCCGGTCGCAGTCCCTGGACTCGGGAGTGCAGATTATCAGCGGCAGCAATCTCCCCCTCGGCCTGCAGGCATCGCAGGCCACGTACACCGCCGGCGAGGGGTACAAGATTCCTGCCACGATGAGCCCGCCCTCTATGGCCACCAGCCGATGTCGCCGGCATCCCGATCATTTCCGGCTCACCGGCCGCCATCACCGGAGCCAGACCCAGGGCACGGCCACCCTGGGAACGGGAGGCGTGCTCGTGATCAGCATCCCCGACAACCCCAGCCTGACCTCCAAGCAGATGGGCTACATTGTCAATCGTGAAAAGATTCTCGTGAAGGCTCCAGGCATGATCTCTAAAGTCGTCGACCTGATCAAGGCAGCGACCTGAGCACCGCCTCTTCCGCCAGCTACATGGGCCTGCTCACCCTCCAGATCTCCCAGAGTTCGCTGTCTGAGTACACCTACGATCAGGCGACTCAGGGCTGGGATTATGATGACGGCTACACCGATTACATCATCGATACCGAAGGCTACCTGGACACCAACTACCCGCTCATCCCCGGTATCGCCAGCCTTAAATGCCAGTTCACCCTGGAAGCGCAACTGCAGTGCATCGCCGAGACGTTGATCAAGGACGGCGTCCTGGACCCCGACGGAGGCCAGGTCATCCTGCAGATCCCCAAAGCGGAGGTCGACGGCGGATTGAGCTTCCTTTGCGGCGCCACCAACGCCTACGCCTACCTGGACCTGGGGGGCGCCTCGGAGGTTGTCTGGACCTTCCCGGGGAGCAGCGAGCAGTATTATCTCGACCTGACCGGCGGTGCAAAAGTCTCGTTTGCCTGGGGGACCTACACGGATACCATCCCAGGCTTCTGACATACACCTGGGGTGCCCCCATTACCGACCCCGGCAACGCCCAGATGGCCAAGGCGCTGGCCCTATTCGCTCCGGCTCCCGGGGCCAGCACCATACAGGTCCTGAACAGCCTGCCGTTCACCAGAGCCGACCGCTCCTACCTGCAGCGCCAGTCGGGGTGGCGGCCGGCCCCCCGGAGCCTGGCGGCTGCCACCGTGCAGGTTCGCCTCTGATGCGGGCGTCAGCCGGCACGGTGTCCGGCAGCGTCTACGGCCTGGTTTACGGTATCACCGTGACACCGCTGTTGTACAGCATCTTCCCGCAGTCCGCCCAGGACGTGACCGGCGACGGCAGCGGGGCCTTCATGGTGCTGCTCCAGGACAATCCCTACGCGGGACGACAACAACCGGACGCAGGCCGGCTATTCCACCTACAACGCCGCCACGGGCTGGTCACAGCCGCTGCCCCTGGACTCCACCGAGACCACCAGCGACTTCAACCCGGTGGCCGCCCAGGTGTCGGACAACACGCTCTCGGCCGCCTGGATCAACCTGATCCCTGGCGACAACGTGACCGACACCACCAGCCCGCAGCAGATGATGGACAGCACGCAGATCAAGGTGGGGAACTACAACGCTTGACGGCACCGCAAACGGGGTGTCAGTGCAGACGTTCGTCTACGGCAGCAACGACATGGAGGCGCTGCCCTGCATCGCCGGCGGCGGCGGCCACGGCCTGCTGACCTGGGTGGACAGCCCGCAGAGCACGAGCGCGGCGGTGTACAGCAACATCATCTGCTCCCAGTACGACGGTTCCACCTGGAGTGTGCCCCAGGCAGTCTATGGCGGGCTCGGCCAGATCTACTGCGCCTCCCTGGCCTACGACCCGGACAGCAACACCGGGATCTACGCCTTCGCCATGTCCCCGGAGAACAACCCGGCGGTGAGCGGCGACCATATCTACATCATGAAGTACGACGGGACAAACTGGGACGACCCGATTCAGGTCACGCACAACAACGTGTCAATGCCAACCCCAAGGTCACCTACATCAACGGCAAGCCACTGCTGGTCTGGTGGTCCGGCGGCCAGATCGACTACTGCGACGATCTGGACACCCTGGCCATACAGGTGGCCGACGCCAGCCCCTCCATGTCCCAGGACTTCACCCTGGCCAACAACGGCAACACGCTGGCAGTGGTGGGGCCGGCCAGTCGGACAGCGGGCAGGACCTCTACTGCCTGCCGTACGATGTCGCCAGCGGACTCTGGGGCGGCGAGACCAGGCTGACCGCCAGCAGCGGCGCCGGCGCCCTCAACCGGGTCCCCAGCGCCGCCTTCTCGGGCAGCAGCGACCTGGTGACCGTGTTCGACAGCGACGAACTGACGACCCAGACAGTCAGCGGCCAGGTCTACCAGGCGGTCGGAGAGACCGACCTCTACTCGGCCGACCTGCAGGTGGGCACGGCCTGGCCATCCCGGCAGGCGGCCTCAGTGTCCAGCAGGGGAACGCGGTTCCCGGCGGCACGGCGACCGTCTGCGCCCAGGTCAACAACACCGGCCTCTTCGCCGAATCCAATATCGAGGTCGATTACTACGACGGCGATCCCGCTACTGGCGGCCAGCAGATCAGCAGCGCCACCATCCCCGGCCCCCTAGCGCCCGGAGACAGCGCCACGGCGCAGTTCACCTGGACGGTGCCGGCTGGCAATATCACACACGACGTCTACGTGGTGGCCAGCGATGCCAACGCCACGAGCAACGAGGCCTTCCTGCCGGTAGTGCAGCCCGACCTATCCCTGACGTTGAGCAGCCAGCCGGCAGGGGAAGGCCAGTACGCCATCACGGCCAGCGTCTCCAACACCAGCGGCATCGATATTTCAGGCGCCACCCTGACCCTGAGCTACCTGAACCAAACCACGGACAACCCGGTGGCGATCACGACGACCCCCGTCCTGATCAGTCTCCAGGCCGGGCAGTCCACCGAGATCCCGGTCCTGTGGCAGTCGACGAGCGACGCCGTCTACGACGGAGAGATCCTGATCACGGGCGAGATCGAGCCGCCGGCCGGGATGCAGTTCTATTCGGGGCGAGCATCACGGACTATGCCTGGCGATCCAGACGCCGTCCCTGGCGATCACCGGGTTCAGCCCCACCTACGGCGAGACCAACGTCGCTCCGTCCAGCACCTTCGAACTGGACTTCAACAACCGATTACGCCGGAGACGGGGGCGGTCAGCCTCGTTTCCGGCAGCAGCGGTCAGGTCGGGATTACGACGAACATCACAGGCAACGCCCTGACCATCACTCCCGATGCGCCGCTGGCCTATGACACCCGATACACCCTGACGGTCCCCAGACGCGGTGACCGGCCAATCAACGGCTCCCTGGCATCGGACTTCGCCAGCAGCTTCACCACCGCCGGCGGATCCCGTCCCTGCTAGTCAGCAGCCTGGTCGGGGTGCCCGTCTCCGGCACGCTCACCCTGCCGTTCAGCGGCGACATTCAGCAGGGGGCGAACTTCGGGAGCATCGCCATCCAGGGCGCCGGCTCGCCAGACCACGAGCGTGACCGCAGAACATGCTTCAGATTGGCTACTCCTCGCTGGCCTACGACACGGACTACACGGTGCAGATCCCTGCCGGGGCGCTTAAGGATACCCAGGGTGATTCCCTCCCGGCGCAGAGCCTTCACCTTCCAGACAGTGGCGGGACCACCCCCGTCGGGCCGAGCGTCCCCAGCGCCGTAGCGCGGCAGGCCAGACTGTCCTTGTTCCGGTCGTGCAGACGGAGGCGGCCAGCGCGATCACCCAGCTCCGCCGTCCTGAACGGCGACATCACCTCCGGGGGCGCTTCGGCCGTCACCGGGTACGGCTTCCGCTGGGGCACACACCCGGGCTCCCTCACCAACACGCTCCAGGCGGGCACGGACAACCACTCCGGCAGTTACTCGGCTACCCTGACCGGATTGACGGCGGCACGAAATACTTCTTCCAGGCCTACGCCGAAAACAGCGAGGGCCTGGGGCAGGGGCGGTGCTCAGCTTCACGGCGGGGGCGCCTCGGCCTTCTCCGACGTACCGCCGTCCTACTGGGCATACAGCGCCATCATGGCACTCTGCACCGCCGGCTACGTCTCCGGCTATCCGGACGGCACCTTCAAGCCCGGACAACCCCATCACCAGGGCGGAGTTCGTGTCCATCATGGACAAGGTGCTGAAACTGCCGGCCTACAACCCGCAGACCCCGACCTTCAGCGATGTCTCCCCAGCGGACTGGTTCTACCAGGCGGTGGAGAACGCCGTCTACGCCGGGATCGCCAAGGGTTACGGCCGGCGCCTTCAGGCCAAGCGACGACATCACCAGGGAGGAACTGGCCTGCATCCTGGTCCACGCGCTCGGCCAGCAGAAAGAGGCCGATGGCGGCATGAACACCAAGACCAGGCTTCACGGATGACGCCGCCATCTCTCCCTGGGCGAGGGGCTTCGTGGTGGTGGCCGTGAAGGACGGCCTGCTCAAGGGCTACCCGGACGGCAGCTTCCAGCCGCAGGGAGACGCCACCCGGGCCGAGGCCTGCGCCATGATCGAGAACTTCCTGAGCTACTCACAAGAAAAATAGCCGATCAGACTACAAGGGCCTGTTCTCACGTAAATCGGGGGAACAGGCCCGTCTCTTCTTTTGAGGCATTAACATATTCCCGTAATACTGGGGTAAGTTGGCTGCCGGACATCCGACTTCTGAAATGCCCCCTTCTTTCATAAATAGTGAAGAAGGGGGCATTTATTTGCATGAAACGGGGATACCGGAGCTACAAGCTGCTGGGGTTGTTCATACTGCTGTTCAGCCTGACCCTAATCGGTCTGCCTGCACTGCTGGTGCGCGGCTGCAGTTGGAGCGGGCCTCCCCAGGCCCGGCAGCAGGGCCCCCTGATACGCCTGCAGTTGCAGTCAGGGCAGGCGGTTACCCTGCCTCTGGATGAATACCTGATCGGAGTGGTGGCTGCGGAGATGCCCGCCGAGTTTCATCCGGAGGCCCTCAAGGCCCAGGCGGTAGCGGCCCGTACCTACACCCTGCTCCGGTTGTCCGGCGCCCCCCTCAGCGCCGATCCGGAAAACTGCCAGGCCTGGATCCCGGTCTCGGAGATGCGCCGTCGGTGGGGAATGCTCGCCGGCTACTATTACGGGAAGATTGCAGCGGCAGTCCGGGACACGGACGGCGAGGCAGTGGTCTACCAGGGCCGGTTGATCGATCCGGTATACAGCGCCAGTTGCGGCGGCCAGGGGACCGAGGATGCCGCAAGTGTCTGGGGCTACGACGTTCCCTACCTGAAAGGGGTTCCCTGCGACTGGGATCCGCCGTCACAACAGCAGCCGGTGGCGGTGGCCTTCACCTACGACGACCTCTTCCGGCGCCTGGGTATCAAGGACAAGGCGGTCCCGGCGGGCACCGGCCTGGGGGGCCTGGTCCGGATTCTTGACCGCACCACCAGCGGGCGGGTCAAGGACCTGCGGGTGGCGGGTCAAACCTTCAAGGCCACAGACCTCAGAAAGCTCCTCAACCTCCGTTCCACTGATTTTACAGTCAGGAATGCAGGTAGCAGGGTTACCTTCGAGACCCGGGGCTTCGGGCATGCAGTGGGCATGTGCCAGTGGGGGGCTCAGGGCATGGCCCTGCATGGCAAGAACTACAAGGAGATCCTCACCTACTACTACCAGGGCGTGCAGGTGGTACACTGGCCAGCGTTGTCCGGAAGTCAAGTTTTGCCAAACTGCTCATCTCCTCTTCAGGCGCCATGACATTGCTTTAGACAAAATATCCCTTGTCTCACCAGAGCCTGTCCTGTAGTCTTTTTGGCCTGACGGCGCTCATATAAATGTTAAAGAAGCCTGGAACCAGGGGAGGACTGCAATGCAAGAGTATATCCGTCGCCGGGTTATGGATGTGAGCAGTTATATCCTGGAGTCGTCAGCGACTGTCCGTCAGACAGCCCAAGTTTTTGACGTCAGTAAAAGCACGGTGCATAAGGATGTTACGGAGAGGCTGCCCAGAATCGATGGGAAATTAGCTTCAAAAGTACGCAGCATTCTGGAGCTTAATAAAGCCGAACGTCACATTCGGGGGGGAGAGGCTACTCGCAAGAAGTATCGTGGAGGGAGTTGAGAGGCGAGAGGTTGGATGTGGGATACTTGTAGGCATTGGCTCCGCCAATGCCTTTTCTAGTTCTCACTTCCCGCTTCTCATTTCTCAAAGCGATCGGGTACGTTGTAGCAAGGCATGGGGACACTCAACCCGGCGTGAATGCCCCCGGTGTATCTTCCCGAGGGCTACCCGCTCTAATGCCCCCGCTTCTTTGAAGCGGTGCGATAAGAGCGGCTACGCCTCTAGTTAACTATTTCTAAGCTTCAGTGGGGGGAAGACAATCCCCCACTGAAGCCAAGAACTAGTTGAACCGAGGGCTACCCGCTCTAATGCCCCCGCTTCTTTGAAGCTTGAACCGAGGGCGGAAGATAAGTTTTACACAATTTTATCAATAAAGATGGGAAATAACAGAAAGACTTGCAGGATAACTCTAAAATATGTCGAAGTCATCCAACGAGAGTGAATTATTCCTTTTTTTTGATAAAGAAAGGACAAGTCTTTTACAAGCCCAATTTACAGATGAAAGGAATGTCGATAGTAATGTTTTGGGCGGAAGATATCGGAGTTGATCTGGGTACCGCAAGCGTACTTGTTTTTGTCAGAGGCAAGGGTATCGTCATGAACGAGCCCTCGGTTATCGCCCTGGAAAAGGACTCTCAAAGAATCATTGCGGTTGGCGAAGAAGCTCGGCAGATGATCGGCAGAACGCCGGGGACGATCGTCGCTATACGCCCCCTGCGGGACGGAGTCATCGCCGATTATGACGTCACTGAAAGGATGCTGCGCTACTTCATAGAGAAGGCTGTAGGGCACCACGTCTTTTTCCGCCCCAGGGTAATGATTTGCATCCCCTCGGGTGTTACCAGCGTTGAGGAGCGAGCAGCCCGCCAGGCCGCAATACAGGCCGGCGCCCGCCAGGCGTACCTGATTGAAGAGCCGCTGGCGGCTGCCCTGGGCGCCGGGATCGATATTTCCGAGATCAGCGGGAACATGGTCATCGACGTGGGTGGCGGGACTACCGACATCGCCGTCCTCAGCCTGGGCGGCATTGTCTGCTCCAAGTCGCTGCGGATCGGCGGAGATAAGTTTGACGAGGCGATCATCAGGTATGTCAGGAAGGAGTATAACCTGATGATCGGAGAACGGTCTGCCGAGGAATTGAAGATCAGCATTGGGACTGCCTCCCCTAAAGGTAAGCAGGATAACAACGATAGGATGAATGTGCGGGGCCGGGACCTGCTCTCCGGGCTTCCCAGGACCGTCACTATGACCTCCGAAATGGCGGCGCAAGCGCTGTATGAACCGCTGGAGCAGGTTATGAGCGCTGTCAAAGAGGTGCTTGAGCGCACTCCGCCCGAGCTGGCGTCGGACATCCTCGACAAGGGGATTGTGCTGACGGGCGGTGGCGGCCTGTTGCATGGCTTCGACATGCTGCTGTCGGACCGGACCGGTCTTCCGGTGCATATCGCGGATGACCCGGTTTCCTGCGTGGCCTTGGGCGCCGGCAAGGCTCTGGGTATGTTGAATATCCTGCAGAATGCCCAGAGCATTGCTGTTCATCGGGCAGTTTAGTTGTTGGTGATGGGCTAACCACTAACGCTATTCAGCATCAGCTTCGCTCCTGTGGCGAGCAATGTTATGCCTACGAGCTTCCACCAGGTGAAGGGGATCTGCCTCAGCCCGAACATCCCGAAGTGGTCGATGAGCACCGCCGCGGAGACCTGTCCGACGATGATCGCCGTGGTGGCGGTAGCCACGCCCAGCTTGGAGATGGAAGCGACCACCGTGTAGATGATCACCACGCTCAACACCCCTCCCAGCATTGCATACCAGGGAGCCTGTCCGATTTGGACCAGGCCATTCTTTCCCAGCCGTAACAGCAACAGGGTCATCACGATGGTGATCGTGCCTACCAGGTGCACTACGAAGGTGGCTTCCAGCAGACCGACTGCCTTACTGAGGACGGCATTGAGTGAACCCTGGAAGGCCATGGTGATTCCTGCCGTCAGGGCCAGGAGCAGGGAGAGTAGTGCTGGGGGCATGGGCGTCAGACTCCTTCTTTTATGTTTGAGTACCGGGGATCACTGCTGCGAAAAGAAGCTGGTGAGGATGATGCCGTCCAGGAGGTCGGCCTCGCTGACGGTTATCAGTTCTACCTCCAGGCTGCCGAGGATCGTCCAAAGAATGGTGGTACCGGCGACGATGATATCCGCCCGTTCCGGCTGCAGGCCGGAAACCTGCTTCCTTTCCCGGTTAGTCTTTGTCGCCAGGAAAAACAATATTCTCTCCACGGCAGCCCGGGATAGCCGGTAGCCGTGCACTCGATCCGGGTCGTAGACCGGTAGCGCCTGGTCTACGGCTGCCAGGGTGGTGATGGTGCCTCCAACCCCGATCAGGGAGACCGGTTTGATGGCCCGGAGGTCCGCGATGACGGGTTTCAGTTTGACCAGGATCTCCGTCAGCGTTAGCGGCTGTTCGGTCAGGCGGACAGCACCCAGGAGGATGCTGCGGCTGATCGGGTCCCCGGGACGCTCAGGCCCGGACGAAAAGGTGAACTCCGTGCTTCCTCCGCCGATGTCCACCACAGCGCAATTCTTCACCCCGGGCAGGGACTGACAGGCTCCGAGATAACTGAGATAGGCCTCTTCCTCGCCGCTGATCACATCAACCGGGAACCCTGTTTGCGATCTTACCTGGTCAACAAAAAACGCCGCATTCGGCGCTTCCCTGACGGCACTGGTGGCTACCACCCTGACCTGGTGAACCTGGTAGTCCTGCAGCAGGTCGCTGAATTCTTGCAGCGCTTGCAGGGTCCGGGCTACAGCCTGCTGCTGCAAGCCCTCTCCCCTGGTCATCCCCTCTCCCGGGCGGCACATCCGCAATGTTCGGAACTCAGTATGCAGTTGCCGGTTGGTCAACCTGGCGATCAGCAACCGCACCGAATTCGTCCCGATGTCTACCGCTGCAAACCGGTTATCGACACCATTCAAGCTGACGTCACCCACTTTGGTTGTTGGCAATTGGCCATTCCTCGAGGATGCCACTCATCACTAACCACTGATTTAATCGCCGTAGGGGCCAGTAAGGCTGGAGTGATAGTTCTTCGGCGACGGCTTGGTGCCGGGAGCGGCCGGCAGCACCAGGGCCTCCCCGGGCTTCACCAGGTCCAAGTCTTGGCGTGCCGCTTCTTCTATGTAGGCGTCACTGTTATAATACCCGATCTGCTGTTGGATTTGATACTGCTGGCTCAGCAGCGCCTGCTTCTCATTCTGAAGCTGCTTCTGCTCCGACTGCAGCCTCCAGGCTTTGATCTGTAAGGGCAGGAACAGTACGCAGAGGAGCACTGAGACGGCCAGCCCCAAAAAGAACATTCGCCGCCTCCGTAGCCTCTGGTCAGTGCCCGGCGAAGCGGATCTGGCACGATGATGCATGTTCTTTGTAGTCTGCCGCATGCTTCCCAAAGCCTCCTTGTCCATTCCAGAGGTCAGATGCCGGATGCCTTCTCGATGTTGGAAGTTCGATGTTCGATAAAAACTTGCCCTTCGAACCTCTAATCTCGAATCTCGAACCTTGAGAAGGCCTCAGACTTCTGAAATCAGCCGGGCTCGTCAGTGTCTCCGCCAAACAGACCGAGGTTGGTGGGGATAATGATTACTGCCTGGTATCCCTTGGCCCGCGCCCGGCTCAACAGGGTAGCCACTGTAGTGGTATTGACGCCGAGTTGCCTGGCGATCTCGTCGTTGCTGTGGCCGGTCTCTTTGAGGACGACTGCCTGTTTTTCCCGAAAACTCAGCCTTTCAGCCCCACGGATCTCCAGTTGCACCTGTGCTTCACCTGTTTATCTATTATCCACAAATTGTGGACAGATTGTGGACAAATATGTACAATAATCATTCTAGATTTGATTAGCGAATCCTTCTTTCCCCAAATTTTTTTTCGGCCTCTATTTCCGCCAGCGGCCAAAGCGGCGCCAGACCTCCCGGAGTTCCCGCCACAGACGCCGCAGCAGCAGCTTTTCGGGTAGCCACAAAAGGCGCAGCAACACTATTACCACCTGGAAGCAGGTGCGCACCAGCCACCACAGCCCCCGGAGGGGAAGGATGACGACCAGCCAGAGCAGCCGGATTGTATGGCAAAAAGCCCGGAAGAGCCAGGACAGCAGCCGGCCCAGCCAGAAAAAGACAATTAACAGCGGCTTCCGGATCACCGGACTGGCCCACTTAAAGTAAAGCACTGTTCCTAGGGGGATGATCAGGAAGTTGTAGAGGTTTATCTCGCCGCCGGTTACTACGAAGAAGACCCGGAAGGTGAGCAGGGCACAGCAGACCCAGAAGAAAAAATCAGCCAACTGGGTCACCAGCCAGCCTGGCCTGAGGAGTTGCCTGAGTACACGGTAGCAGTCGAACAGGAAGCCGATTCCAGCTCCGATGGCGAGGTCGATTAAGAGGAGCAAGAATTCCTGCAATACGGTCCCGTTCATTTGATGAGGCGTTCCAGGATATTTTTTCCCTTCTCTTTCATTTTCTTGCTTCGCTGATCCCGGTACTCCAATGCACTGACAGAGCCCTGGACGGCAATCTCTCCGGCGGTCAGGTCAAGACGGGTGATGCTCATCTCTCCACCGCGCAGTATTAGCGTGCCCATCTCAGTCTCCAGCAGAATCTCTCCATCATCGAAGCTGATCACCTGGAGCACCCCTGTGGCCAAAAACCGGGAACGCCCAGTCAGGGTCAGCTCGTGTTGCGGCTCCGGCATCTCGACTCCCCCCCTGTTCCAAAACCTGAAGGTTATGGCAAACCCTCCTTCATGATTATGTCAGGCCCAGCCTGATTATACCCGTGCGCCCCACCCATCAAATGGCCGACATTGCCGGGCCGGATGGCGGGAATTACCATGAAAGAGAGCCTGAGGTATGAGGAGCAAGATATCGTGAGATAATTCAGGGCTTTTCAACCACCATGGCCGTTCCGTTGCCTCCGCCGATACAGAGGGTGGCCAGGCCATAGCGGGTGCTCTCACGCTTTTGCATTTCATGAATCAGGGTGACCAGGATGCGGGCGCCGGAGGCGCCAATGGGATGTCCCATGGCGATAGCCCCTCCATTGACATTAGTTCTCTCCGGGGGCAGCCCCAGCTCCCTGGACACGAATACGGCCTGGGCTGCAAAAGCCTCGTTGGCCTCGATCAGATCGAGGTCGCCCACTCCGATCCCGGCCCTCTGCAAGGCTTTTCGGGAAGCAGGAACAGGGCCTGTCCCCATGATGGCGGGTTCCACCCCTGCCTTGGCAGAACTGCGAACGATCACCAGGGGCTTGATGCCCAGTTCCTGTGCCTTTTCGGTTGACATGAGGACGACAGCAGCCGCGGCGTCATTGATGCCGGAGGCATTTCCCGCGGTGACGGTGCCATCCTTTTTGAACGCCGGCTTGAGGCTCGCCAGTGCTTCCATGGTAGTACCCGGCCTGATGTGTTCGTCCTTGTCAAACTGAATGGTCTCCTTTTTCTTCTTGACAGCGACGGGGACGATCTCATCCTTGAAGCGGCCGGATTCAGAGGCCTTGGCTGCCTTCTGCTGGCTGGCCAGGGCAAATCGATCCTGATCCTCCCTGGTTATGTTAAATCTTTCGGCCACGTTCTCCGCCGTGATCCCCATGTGGACATCATTGAAGGCGTCCCATAAACCATCCTTGATCATCGCATCAATCCACTGGGCATTACCCATTCTCAAACCCTGCCTGGCGCCCTGTGAGAGATAGGGAGCCTGGCTCATGTTCTCCATCCCGCCGGCGACAACAATCTCCGCCTCGCCCGTCATGATGTCGTTGGCTCCTGTAGCAACAGTATAAAGACCGGAACCGCAGACAAAATTCATCGTCCACGCCGGTACTGACCAGGGCAGCCCCGCTTTTAAGGCGGCCTGGCGGGCGGGCCCTGACCCAGTCCGGCCTGCAGGACATTGCCCATGATCACTTCATCGACCCTGGCCGCGTCTAAATCGATTCTCTTGAGGCTCTCCGCAATGACAATCGCCCCCAGGTCGACGGCAGGCACATCTGCCAGCGATCCCAGAAAGGAACCTACAGCCGTACGCACCGCACTGACAATAGCAACCTCTTTCATGACACAGGTCTCCTCTCAATATATAGTTCCTTAAGTTTATAGTTCCTTGGCAGTTCTTGCAACTGACCCAAATCTAACTGTTACCTGCTGGCTCGAGTAGGCACATGGTTGATTCAAACTTCGCTTCGCTTTGTTTGAATGGGTGTTTCCTTCCTATTGAGCAAGGAAAGCGCTCTGATCACTAAACCGATGAAGTAGAGGACGAAGAAACAGGCGATAAAGTCAAATACACTTAAAATTAGGGCGCCGCCGACAGTATCGTGAATGATCGGTGTAAATCCGGGCATTTATTTTGACCTCCTGACAACCTTAATGTAGGCCACCCAATAACAAGGTAATCAAAATTGCGCCAGCGGTCGCAGTTCCCAGCACACCCGCCAAATTGGGGCCCATGGCGTGCATAACGAGATAATTGCGCTTGTTGGCCCTAAGACCTTCAGTATGAGAAACTCGTGCCGCCATGGGTACGGCCGCAATACCTGCCGAACCAATCAGCGGGTTGATCTTGCCTTTACTAAACCAGCACATCAGCCTGGCAAACAGAAGACCACTGGCCGTACCGGTGCAAAAGGCAATTAAACCGAGAATGACAATTTCCAAGGTTTTGAGATTGACAAAGTTTGTTGCGCTCATAGTTGAACCGATAGCTACAGCGATAAAAACCGTGACGATATCCAGGAAGACGCCGCCGATAGTAGCAGACTGTCTTTCCATGACGAGACATTCCTTGATCAGGTTGCCCAGCATCAGGCAGGCAATCAGCGGTGCAATTGGGGGCAGCAGGATCAGGACGACGATGATCATCAAAATCGGGAAGATAATTTTCTCTTTTTGGGAAACAGGACGCTGTTTTTCCATGACAATCTTTCTCTCTTTTTCAGGTACCAATAGTCTCATAATTGGCGGCTGAATCAAGGGCAACAAAGCCATGTAGGAATAGGCGGCGACCGCTACCTGCCCTAAAATCTGGGGGGCAAGCTTGGTGGCCACGTAGATGGCCATGGGGCCGTCTGCTCCCCCGATAATACCGATGGCGCCCGCCTCTAAAATACTGAAACCCAGGAGCTTGGCGCCGACCAGGGCGATAAAAATACCCAGGTGAGCGGCTGCGCCCAACAAAATAACGGTTGGATTTGCAATCAGGGGGCCAAAGTCGGTCATGGCGCCGACTCCCAGGAAGATGAGAGGCGGGAAGATGACCCTGGCTATTCCTTGATAGTTAAACCACAAAAGACCGCCCGGGTCCATCAGGCCGGTACCCGGGATATTGACCAGGATAGATCCGATACCAAGGGGGATTAATAGGAAGGGCTCATATTTCTTCACAACCCCGAACCAGATAAAGAGGATTCCAAAACAGATCATAATAATATTGGCAAGGGTGAAATTTGCAAGGCCCGTGCCCCTCGCCATGGCGTCCAGCATTTCTAACAAAATCACGGTATCCCTCCTCAGGGAATCTTCAACTAGAGGCGTAGCCGCTCTTATCCCACCGCTTCAAAGAAGCGGGGGTATTAGAGCGGGTAGCCCTCGGTAAAATGAAGACATAGGCATATTAGAGCAATTTTCGTGCCAAGCGATAAAAGGGGAGGCCTGTATTAAACAGAACCCGCTTCGCTTGCTTATAACTTCAGCAAAGATTGGTTCTCCAGCCTCTAGAGGTGGATGTTTGCCCTGTGGTAAAATATAGTGGGAGTTCAATGTCGCATATCTGATAAGCGCAAATTATATGATTTATGAGCCGTGCCATATGTTTGCTGTCGCAATCAGTGCACATGGCAGATTCAAACTTCGCTTCACATTCGTTCCGAAGTCAAAGAAGACGCTGCTACCTGGCGGTGCAATTCATCCCAGGTGACCCAATACTGGGAGTCCGTGTGTTCATACACCTGTATGCAATTTGAATCAAGACAAATATCATTGTATTGTCAATAGTAACGAGAAAGGTTACCTAAGCTGCTAACAGTGCCAGTCAGTCGTGAGACAGGTAAGGCACATGAGCATAGAATTATAGCACTGATAAGAGCACAATAGCCGTGAAGACATCAGGCATGAGATAGCAATTCAACCAGGAGGAGGTGATGACGATGGCTAACATGGAAAGCCCGCTTGCCGGAAAAATGCTGGAGATCAATGTTAATGTCGGTCAGCATGTAGATGAGGATGACGAAATAATGGTGATCGAATCTATGAAAATGGAAAATCCCTTGTACAGCCCTGCGACAGGAACGGTGAAGGAGATCAGGGTGAAGGTCGGCGACCGGGTGAATGAGGGAGATGTTCTGGCCGTGATCGAGTAATACCCAGTTCCGTTTGAAACAGAAGGAGGACCTGCCATGGGAGAATACGGTTATTCGTTACACCCGTATTTTAAGGAGATGCCCGGCATTGGCAAGCCGCTGAGCAAGGAACTGAAGCAAAACATGGATGAGATCAAGGCAGTGGAAGAGGAAGTGGCCCGGGAGGCTGAAAGGGTAAAAAATTACGGTAAAGCAACCGAGGACATCAATAAGAGGGGTGAGCTGACGGCGTGGCAGCGCCTCGACTACCTGGTCGATCCGGGTACCTGGTGTCCCCTGCATACCATCTACGACCCGGCAGAAAATGAAGAGGGAAATACCGCGGTTATTGACGGTCTGGGCAAGATCGCCGGAAAATGGTGCGTGGTCATCGCCTCCAACAATAAAATTATGGCTGGAGCCTGGATTTCCGGTCAGGCCGATAATATCCTGCGGGTGACCGATATGGCGAAAAGACTGCACATCCCCCTGGTGTGGGTCCTGAATTGCAGTGGTGTCAAGCTGATGGAACAGGAAAAAGTCTTTCCCAACCGCAGGGGAAATGGGGCCACCTTCTTCCGGCATGCCGAGCTGGAGCAACTGGGCATACCGGTGATCGTCGGTATCTATGGCACCAACCCTGCCGGTGGTGGCTATCACGGCATCAGCCCCACCACCCTGATCGCCCACAAAAACGCCAACATCGCTGTTGGTGGCGGAGGGATCGTCGGCGGCATGTCGCCCAAAGGGTACATTGATGAGGAAACTGCCGAAAACCTGATTGAGGCGACTCGCCAACTGACCTCGACCCCGCCGGGCCGGGTGGAGATTCACTATAATGGCACGGGCTTCTTCAGGGAGGTCTGTGAGACGGAAGAAGCGGTATTGGATAAGATCAAACAATATGTGAAGGACATGCCTTCCTATCACCCCGACTTCTTCAGAGTGGCGGATCCGGTTGAACCCAAATTTCCGGCCGATGACCTCTACAGCCTGGTGCCCTTCAACCAGAGAAGGACCTACAAAATGCCGGAAGTCCTGGCCAGGCTTTTTGATCATAGCGAGCACATGGAATACAAGCCTGACTATGGTCCAGAAGTATACTGCGGCCTGGCCAAGATCGACGGCTACCTGTGTGGCTTTATCGCCAACAACCAGGGCGCCCTGGGGGCCGGGTATCCCGAGTATACAGACCAGTACCAGGGCATGGGTGGCAAGCTGTACCGTCAAGGGCTGTTAAAAATGAGCGAATTTGTGACCTTCTGCGGGCGTGACCGGATTCCCCTGATCTGGGTACAGGATACGACCGGAATTGACGTGGGGGACATAGCCGAGCGGGCAGAACTCCTGGGGCTGGGGATGTCGTTGATCTATTCCATCGAGGATACCGAGCTCCCCATGATGACGATCATCCTGAGAAAAGGCACTGCTGCGGCGCATTACGTCCTGGGCGGCCCAACGGCCAATAACAATAATGTCTTCACCCTGGGCACCGGTACCACCGAAATATACGTGATGCATGGGGAGACAGCGGCGGCAGCCACCTATTCACGGAGATTGGTTAAAGAAAAAGATGCGGATCAGCCGTTGGAACCGATCATTGAGAAAATGAATGAAATAGTCAAGAGCTACCATGAAAAATCACGCCCGGCTTACTGTGCCAAGCAAGGGTTTGTCGATGAGATCGTCAACTACCCCGACCTGCGGAAATACTGCAAGGCCTTTGTCGGATCGGTATACCAGAACCCGGTGTCCCTTTGCCCGCCCCACCAGATGCTCACTCCGAGAGTGATCAGGGGCTAGGCGTAGGGGGTGAAAGGTACGGATTACAGAAAAAGAAAAATAGAGGGAAAGGATGTCTACCTGTACCGGTCAGTCGCCTCCACCAACGATATTGCCGGAGAGATGGCGCGGCGCGGCGCCGCTGGCGCCATCGTGATGAGTAGAGCGCAGACCGCAGGCAGGGGGAGGCTGGACCGTCGCTGGTTTTGTCCGGCTGGCAAGGGCCTGTTGCTGTCGATCGTGGTAAGGCCGCAAATTGACGTCCAGCATGTCCCTCTGCTCACGCTCCTGGCCGGGGTGGCGGTTGCGGAAACCATCAGGCAAGTGACCGGGTGTGAGGCCGGCATCAAGTGGCCGAATGATATTCTCGTGAACGGAAAAAAGGTTTGCGGCATCCTGGCGGAGAGTTCCATTTCCCGCGGCGCCCCTGATTATGTGATCATTGGGATGGGCATCAACGTCAACCTTGACCGGTCCGACCTCCCCCCGACTGCCGGAATACGGGCACATCCCTGAAACTGGAGTTGGGGCGAAGAGTCTCCCGGCTGGCTGTATTAAGGCGCCTGATCACTACTTGGGAGAAGCATTACCAGGGGTTCCTCCGTGGAGGGCCCCCTTATATCCGGCAGGAATGGGTGGAAAACAACCTGACCCTGGGGCGTACTGTCACGATCAATAAGGGCAAAGAAGCTGTCAGCGGATTGGCGGTCGGTATCAGTGAGAGGGGCGGGCTCCTGCTCCGGAGGACGTCCGACGGTGTGGTGGAGGAGTACCTGGCGGGGGATGTGACTACTGAATTCTGAATACCAGAGCAGACTTAATGAAGACCGTATTTAGCCAGTTTATAGTAGAACGCCGACCGGCTCAGGTTAAGCAGCCGGGCAGCCTGACTCTTGTTTCCTCCGGCTCTTTTCAGCGTTTCCAATAGGATTTCTTGATCCATTTCTTTCAGTGTGGTGCGATATGAGGCGAGGGGTTTCTTTACTGATGGAAAAAGCTCTGGAGGAAGGTGTTCGGTCCCGATTTCTCCTTCCCAAACCCAATTTGCAGCCCGTTCAACGGCGTTTTCAAGTTCTCTTATATTCCCGGGCCAATCATGTTGTGTCAGGACATCCCTCGCTGCCTGGTTCATGCCGGTCACATTAGCTCCTAAAATATGGTTGTATTTCTCTATAAATGTTTCCGCCAGGGGTAGGATGTCTTCAGAGTGATCCCTGAGTGGAGGCAGCCGGAACTCGATCACGTGCAAACGGTAATAGATGTCCTCTCTAAAAACTCCTCTTGTTATGGCGTCTCGGAGATCGCGATTGGTGGCGGCGATAATCCGAACATCAACTTTCTGAGTGCCGGTTCCCCCAACCCGGATAAATTGTTTTTCCTGCAAGACCTGCAGCAGTTTGACCTGAATGGGCAGTGGCATATCTCCAATTTCATCGAGGAAGATCGTTCCCCCCTGGGCCTGTTCGAAATAACCGGGCTTTCCTTTTTTAGATGCTCCTGTGAAGGAACCCGGGGCATAACCGAAAAGTTCGGATTCTAGCAAGGCTTCGGGAATGGCTGCGCAGTTCACCTTGACAAACGGACGCCGTGCCCTGGGGCTGGCTGCATGGATGGCGCGGGCGAACATGTCCTTACCCACGCCGCTCTCCCCTGTGAGCAGAACAGTGGAACTGCTGCGGGCGATGCGCTGGGCGTCCTTTTTCAACTTGTTAAAGTTGGGGTTTATGGAAACTATCTGTTCAAAGCTGCCGTCTTCACCCCGTTTTTCCAGTTCATTGCGATAATACTTTACCTGTTGCCTCAAGGGAAACGAAAATTCTTGCGCAATTATTTCCATATCCGAAACATCTAAAATGGTAATATTTGTACCAATTTTCTGATTATCCTCGATGATCGGCACCTGGTTGACGATGACGGGAACCGACCGCACCGTCTGCTTCATCCCCAAGCGGCGTTCACCGGCAATGGCGAGTTCCGGGAGAATCTCTTTCAGGCGCCTTCCCTTAGCTCCGGAAAGATCTATCCCCAACATTTTTTCGGCGGCAGGGTTGATCCGCAGGATATATCCATCATTATCGACAATGATGATACCCTCATAGTTGGCACGGAATAGCGACTCCAGCAGGGCGGATGATGTGTTGATCACATTCAGGCTTTCCTTGAGATATTCCGCCGTTCCGATCATACCGACCACTTTACCGGAATGCTCAACGACAACCACATAGTCAACCCGGCTTCTGTTTACCCTCATTACCAGTGACGCCTCATCGTAGGCCAGATCGGACGACACAAAAACAGGGTCGTAGACAACGTAGGGGGTACAGGGATCATCCAAGCCGGTGCCATCCAAGAGTGCCTTATACAGTCTCTTCTTAGGAAACACGCCAATTAAATGCTCATCCTGATCAACTACGGGAAGAGTGTTCAGCAACTTGTAATCCAGGTAAGATTGGACCACGGTTCGCAGAGAATCATCTACATGAAGTATTTTGATGTTTCTATTCATCATCTGTTCAACGGTCAACCACGAAGCGGAATTCAATGATTTGGGAACCATCGGCAGTTCTCCTGTCCTGGTTGCTATCCGGTGCTGGCACCGGCATCGGGTACTCTTTGAGCGCGGTAGTACCGGTGGCGCGGCCCGTTTGCAGGCACGGTAGAATTCAGTCAGCCCTAAGATGGGCTGAACTGTTACATATATCATTATAAATCTTTGTGAGACAAAACTGTACACTTTTTAATACAGGTGCTTCTAACTTCTTTTCATCGTTGGCAGGATACTGTTTCTAACCTATAATACTTCTATATAGAATTTATAGGAATAAGGTTACCACAGATGACTACCCGCTCTAATGCCCCCACTTCTCTGAAGCGGTGGGATAAGAGCGGCTACGTCACTGTATTAACTATTTCTAGGCTTCAGTGGGGGAAGGCAATCCCCCTCTGAAGCTAAGAACTAGTTGAAGGAGATGATCGATCGGTGGCTAAAATTGCACAATTAGAAAACCCCTACTGGGAACATCTGGGCATGGAAATCGTATATGGCGTTGATGACAAGATACTAGGAGTATCCTTGAATGTTACGGAGAATCTGAAACAAATTTACGGAACTGTTCATGGAGGCGCATTGGCCAGCCTGCTCGACTCGGTTATTGCCGTGGCTATCCACCAGCAGTTGGATGTGGATGAAGGTTGTTCGACTGTGGAAATGAAGCTGAATTACCTTCGTCCGGTAAGCGAGGGCAGGCTTATGGCCGAGGGGAGGGTTATCCAAAAAGGCAGGAAGATTGCTGTCGGACAGGGTGAAATCAGGGATGAGAAGGGTCAAATGGTGGCATTTGGGACCGCAACGTTCATGATCAATAAAGTTACCGGAAAGCTATTGACCGTTGTTGACGATGCCTCTGACTCATAATTCGAAGCGAAGTTTGAATCAGCCTGGCATCCTCCCACTGGTTCCCGTGGGCTTTCCCACCTGCATCTTCTTAATTATTTTTTAGGCTGAGAGGATTTTTACGCTGGGCGTAGAAGTCCTTACGTTGGAGTTTTGGGCCACAATGCCATCCAATTTTTTATGTGTCGCCTCCATACGGGCGGGTGCCTGTATGGGCGCGGGCGCGGATGAAAACGGGTAACGGCAAGAGGGTTTTGTTAGAGAGAAATGGGGGGAGGGGTTTTGCAAAACAGATACCGCAAGTTCGGGTTATTTTAGCAGCAAAGAATTTCTTATGGGAGGTGTATTTTGCTAGTGGAAGCTTTTGTTCTCCCGAAAGCAGATTTAGGCAGTTTCGTGGCGAAGCTGAAGGCCGGCTACGAGGTGATCGGACCTGTTGCCAAGGGTCCGGAGTTTGTCTTTGCGCCGATCGATTCTGCCGCCGATTTGCGCCTTGACTACGATACCACCATCCTGCCGCCGCATAAGAAGTACCTGGCGCCGCCGAAGGAGACCCTGATGACCTTCAGCGGGCCGGCGCAGAAGACGGGAGCGCCTGCGGCGCCAGGCAAACAACTCCTGTTCGGAGTGCACGCCTGCGATGTCAACGGCATGCTCAGCCTGGACAAGGTCTTCCTGGGGACATATCCCGACCCCTACTACAAGGCCCGCCGCGAGAACACGGTGATCGTCGGCCTGAACTGTTCCGAGCCCTGCGACGGCGGCTTCTGTTCCTCCTTCAACACCGGGCCGGGCATGGACACGGGTTTTGACCTGTCCCTGACCGATGTTGGGGACAAGTACGTCGTCTGCGTGGGCAGCGAGGCCGGCAAGGCCCTGGCGGCCGGACTGGCCGCGGCGACCGATGCCGACCGGATCGCCAAGAACAAGGCCCTGCGGGCTTCCCAGGAGAAGATCGAGCGGCACGTCGACACCGACAACCTGGGCGTCTTTATGCACCAGAACGTCGACAATCCGGTGTGGTCAGACCTCAAGGAGAGGTGCCTGGCCTGCGGGACATGCACCAACGTCTGTCCGACCTGCTTCTGCTTTGCCGTGAAAGACCAGGTGGACCTCACCCTGGCCGCCGGCGAGCGTCCGAGGGACTGGGACTCCTGCCAGTACCTGGAGTTCTCCCGGGTGGCCCTGGACCACATCTTCCGTCCCGACCGGGCGGCGCGCATCAAGCAGCGCCTGTATCACAAGATGACCTACTTCGCCCAGCAGTTTGACGGAGCGCCCGGCTGCGTAGGGTGCGGGCGCTGTGCCACCTACTGCGTGGCTGCCATCGACCCGGTTGAAGTGATGGCCGACCTGCGGGACGACCCGGGCGAGGAAAAGGCAGTCAAGCTGTACACTCCGCCGGAGAAGAAGGTCACTCCGGAGACCAGCCCGTGGGAACCGCAACCGGCCAAGATCCTGGCGATCAAGCAGCAGAACTACGACAACAAGACCTACACCTTCGCCTTCGTGGATCCTGCCGTGCAGAACAGGTACACCTACGATAACGGTGTCTTCAACGAGATCAGCATCTTCGGCATCGGCGAGGTGCCCATCTCCATCAGCTCTTGCGCCGATACGAAGGGGTCGTTTGACCACACCATCCGTGCCGTCGGCAACGTGACCAAGGCCCTGGACAAGCTGCAGGTGGGCGACATCGTGGGTATCCGCGGGCCGTACGGGGTTGGCTGGCCGGTGGAGGAGATGAAGGGCAAGAACGTGCTGGTGGTTGCCGGCGGTGTCGGCCTGGCTCCGCTGATGGGAACGATCAAGCACATCGCCAACCATCGCGACCAGTATGGCACTCTGGAGATCCTCTACGGGGCCCGGTCGCCGAATGACATGCTGTTCAACGACGAGCTTGATGACCTGCGCAAGATTCCGAACTCCAGGCTGCTCCTGTGCGTAGATGATTGCCTGGGGATGGAATGGAGTCACCAAATCGGTGTTGTCACCACGCTGTTCGACAAGATGTCCTCCATACCCGGCAACGCGGTTGCAATCACCTGCGGCCCCGACATCATGATGAAGTTCGTGGTGAAGGGCCTGCTGGGGCGGGACTGGAGCCCGGAACAGATCTACGTGTCGCTGGAGCGCCGCATGAGCTGCGGTATCAAGAAGTGCGGCAACTGCCAGATCGGCCCGCTCTTCGTCTGCCAGGACGGCCCCGTGTTCAAGTTAGCGGACATCCAAGACCTGCCCGAAGCGGCCATATAAGGAGGTGTGATCATTGGCGAAACCGAAAGTGGCGTTTTTCAAGTTCAGTTCATGCGCCGGCTGCCTGCTGTCGGTACTCAACATCGAGCCGGTGTTGCTGGATGTCCTCGGCGCTATCGACATCGAGTACTTTGTCATGGCCAAGCGGGACAACCACGAGGGTCCGTACACCATCGGTTTTATCGAGGGTGCGGTCACCACGCCGAAAGAGGCGCTGGAACTAAAGAAGATCCGCGAAGAGTGCGGCGATCCTGGTGGCTTTTGGCAACTGCGCCTGCACCGGCGGCGTGCCTTCGATCAAGAACTGGTCCGGCATGACCCAGGACCAGTTGACAAGGACGGTTTACGCAGAAAACATCAACGATCCGATGTTGGCCTCGATCCCCGCCGGGGGCATCGACTTCTACGTCAAGACAGATGCCTACCTGCGCGGTTGCGCCGTCGACCTGGGCGAGATGGTAGAACTGATCAAGAGGGCGCTCAAGGGCGAGGACCCGCTGTTCCGCCCGCATAGCGTCTGCAACGAGTGCAAGTTGAAGGAGAACGTCTGTCTCCTGGTCAGCAAGGGCCAGCCCTGCATGGGCACGGTCACCGCTGCCGGCTGCGGCGCCCTCTGCCCCAGCCTGAACAGAGCGTGCGAGGGCTGCCGCGGGCCTGCCAACGACTGCAACGCCGCCTCCCTGGCCCGGACGTTTATGGAAGACCTCGGTCTGTCCAATGACGACGTGGTGCGGAAGTTCCGCAAGTACGCCGGGAACACGCCGGAGTTTAGCAAAGGAGCTGAGGCTGCGCTATGAGCGACCGGAGAATACATGTCGACTACCTCGCCCGCATGGAAGGCGACGGGGCGATGGATGTCATCATCGGCGAGAATGGCGAGATCAAGAAGGCTGCCTGGGAAGTCTGGGAACCGCCACGGTTCTTCGAGGCCTTCCTGATCGGGCGCAAGGTCGAAGAGGCGCCGGAACTTGTCCAGCGCATCTGCGGCATCTGCCCGCATGCCCATCACATCTCCTCCCTGCGGTCGATGGAGCGGGCGATGGGGATCAAGGTCAGCGAGCAGACCAGGCTGCTGCGTGAGCTGATGCACTACAGCGACTGGATCATGAGCCATGCCCTGCACGTTTACTGCCTGGCCGCCCCCGACTTCGTAGGCTATGAGAGCGTCGTCGCCATGGCCGGCAACACCGACCTGCTGCCGATCGTGGGCAAGGCCCTGGGCCTCAAGCGCCTCGGCAACGACATGATCGTGGCCATCTGCGGCAACGAGATCCAGAATCGCACCTCGGTGCTCGGCGGCTACACCGCTGTCCCGTCCAAGGCCACCCTGCAGGCTCTCAAGGAGCGCCTGAAGGCCGCCAAGGAGTTTGCCTTCGAGACCGTGAAGCTGGCCGCCCAACTGGCCAACGTCGAGCCCTACAAGGGCCTGGAGCGCAAGGCGGAGTACGTCTCCCTGTACGATCCCCAGCGCTACCCGATCAACGAGGGCCGCCTGTACTCCAACGAGGGCCTGAACGTGCCGGATTCGGACTACCCGGCCTGGCTCATCGAGGAGCATGTGCCGAGTCTGCAACTGCAAGCACGCCCACCTCAAGGGGAAGGGCAGCTTTGCCGTCGGTCCCCTGATGCGGGTTAACAACAACTTCGGCACCCTGTCCGCCGACGCCAAGAAAGCCGCTGCCGAGGTGGGCTTCTCGGTGCCGTGCTTCAAGCCGTTCATGAGCATCGTCGCCAGGGCGCTGGAGATCATGCAGGCCATCGACGCCTCCATTGAACTGATCGATGTGCTGGGTGAGCCGAAGCTGGAGGAAATCGAGTACGAATACAAGGCCGGCGAATCTTATGCTGTCACCGAGGCAGCCCGCGGCATCTGCTGCCACGGCGGCCGGGTAGACAAGAACGGTGTCATCCAGAAGTACGATATCGTCGCCCCGACGGCCCGGAACATCGCCGCCCTGGAGGCTGACTTCCAGGCCTTCGTGCCCAAGCTGGTCAACCTGCCGGACGATGACCTGACCCTCAAGTGCGAGATGATGATCCGGAACTATGACCCGTGCCAGTCCTGCGCCACCCACTCCATCAAGGTCAGGCTGCACCGGGAGAAGTAAATGAAAGCCGAACTGCTCGTCATCGGCTGCGGCAACGAGTTTGCGTCGGATGACGCCGTGGGGCTGCAGGTGATCCGGAGCTTGAAGGAAGTTAAGCTCCCTGACGGAGTGGAACTGATTGAGGCCGGTACCCCCGGCCTCAATCTTCTTGATCTCTGGGACCGGGCGGACCGGGTGATCATCGTCGACGCCGTCAAGAGCGGCGCCGCCCCGGGGACGGTGCACAGCTTCGATGCCTCGCTGCTGCCCCCGCGGGACGTGATGCCGGTCTCGTCGCACGGCCTGAACATCATCGACGCCGTGGAACTGGGGCGGCTGCTGGAGCGGCTGCCCGCCCAACTGACCATCATCGGGGTGGAGATCCTCTCGGAAGAGCCTTTCCGCGTCGGTCTGACGCCGGAGGTGGAGGCGGCGGTGCCCCGGGCGCGGGAACGGGTGCTGGAAGCGATCAAGCAGGATCTGGGGTAAGCGAACCTTCCCCAGGACAAGCCGGGTGGGGGTGCCGCCGGGTGCCTGTTTGCGGGCGCGGGATGTTTTCAAGGGCGCAGACTTTCAAAAAATACAACCTCGCTATATAGCGAGGTTGTATGATACTTACCGGACAGCGGGCGGTGGATCAATCACGCCCTGTTTTCCTTCACCATCAGCAGAGCGAGCGGGGCTATCAGGTAAGCCACGAAAAGTGCCCAACTACCGCCCGGAAAGCCGAAGTGATCTTCAAAAGCCCCCAGGATGAGGGGCAGGAAGAACACGCCGATGTTGGTGCCAACAGTGTAGGCCCCGGCGGCCACGCCCATGTTGACCGGGGTGACGCCGGGCATACTCTCCTGTAGGGAGAAGGCCAGCCCCCAGGGAACCTCGAAGAAGAAACCAAAGAGAATGGCGAGCAGGATCAGGATGCCGATATCCCATGACGATCTGCTCAGATAGACCAGCCAGACGATCAGGGTGATGGCCATGAAGACCAAGGCGCTAACCTTGCGGCCCCAACGACCGGCCAGAGAGGGCAGCAAGATCATGCCCACGCCCATGGCGATCGGGAAAAGGCCGGCGATAGTGCCGCCCAGGGCCGGCGTCAGCTTGTTGGCCACCGCCATCTGCCCAGGTAAAAAGCCCATGGCAAAGACAGTGGAGCCCCCCAGGAAAACGGCCACGGCCAGGTTGATCCAGGCCGAGGGTGACTGCATGATAGTTTTGAATTCACGGGCGAACGAAGGTTTTTCCGCTGCTGGGCCGGTCTCCGGTTGACGGGCCAGGATCCACCACAGGGCGGTAATGACCAGGATGAGGATGCTGTAAAGCCAGAAGACACCAGAGAGGCCCAGCGGACCCAACAGGGCGACAGTGACGATGATGCCCAGGCCGCCGCCGATGAAAAATGAGCCACCCCCGATACCGATGTAGGTGTGGGCGTTCTCGTGGCCGAACCACTGGATCATCAGGGGCCCCAGGCAGGCCGTCAGGGAGGCGATACCGTAGCCGCCAATGGTGGTCAGAACGGCCTGGGTTGCAAATGAGGTCATGAATAGCGGTCGCAGCCCGAAGCCGATCAAGGCGCAGATAGCGCCGATACCGAGCAGTTTCTTGGTGCCGATGGTATCGACCCAGCGACCGGTGGCAACACCCAGGCAGATGGCCACCAGGCCGGGCAACGAGAGCAGAAGATTGCCTTTGGCCGCCCCGATGCCTAACTTGGCCCAATAGGTTCCCAGGAGCGGAGCCTGAGCGAACCAGGCGGACCAGATAAACAGAGACATGAGTACGAATAAAGTCAGCATTACCCAGCGGTAACCGTTTTTTTGCACAGGCGCGAAAACCAATTCTCCATCCTCCCATCCTACGTTGTATTAAGTTTTACCGAGGGCTACCCGCTCTAATGCCCCCGCTTCTTTGAAGCGGTGGGATAAGAGCGGCTACGCCTCTAGTTAACTATTTCTAAGCTTCAGTAGGGGAAAGACAATCCCACACTGAAGCCAAGAACTAGTTGAAAAACTTATGGATAATTATATAGTAATTTACCAGGTACGACAAGTATATTTTTACCACAGATGACTACCCGCTCTAACGCCCCCGCTTCTTTGAAGCGGTGGGATAAGAGCCGGGTGCCCTCTGGGCGCGCCTCTAGTTGAACAAGAACTTTTTGAGGTTGAAGATGGATAATCGTCCGAGTTGAGTGCTGGACTATCATTTAGTGCCGGGCTAGAACGATCCTAGAAACTTTGGTAGAATGAGAGCACCTGACAATGGGGAGGAGTAGTATGCGAATAGGTATTAAAGGCTGGAAAGGCTGGCTGATCCCGGGACTGTGCCTGGCCCTGCTAATTTCTCTCGGCTTCAATGCCGGACAGGCCCTGCACCAGCGGTTTATGGGAGACGATGCCTTGACCGCCCTGAGAACAGACGTCGATTCTGCCTTGGCCAACCTGGACTCGGCGGTGTACCTGGACGCTAACCAAACCGACTGGAATGACCCGAACTCCCGCTCGGCATTTTATGAGAGCCTGCTGCAGGCCAGTGAGGCATCCGCGGCCGCGGCCCAACTGGCGCCGCTGAACAGCGGGGATCCCGCAGCGGTTGCCGACAGGATGGGTGAGTTGCAGGCGCGGTTGGATGCGACCTATCTTCCGGCCGCCCAGCGCCTGGCTGCCGGGCAGGCATCCAGTACAGACCGGTCATCCCTGGACAGCTTCTGCGACAGCATCCGTAAGGCGGGCTGGCCGCTCAGGGCACAGTTGCGGGATTCGGGGTGGAAGAAGCTGCGGGCTTCGCTGGATACACTGTCCCAATTACTGGGGCCTGTGTCCTCGCAGGTCCCGGTGATCAATGTGCCCGAGTACCCTGAAGACCAATCTGTATATGCCGGGGGTCAAGCAGCGCCCGAAGAGAGTCAGCCGTCTGTCAAGCCGGGCTCAGCGCCGGGCATTACCGTCAAGATAGGCCCCGTTAACGGAGTTCCGGCGGGCGTTGCGGGTGGGGTATAGTCTCGATGTTCGAGGTTCGATTAGCCTTTCCTTTCGGACCATCAAGGAAACGAGGTTGCGGATGCTGACAGGTTGATTTACAATTGGGTTGCAACACCCTGTTCAAGGATCACAAACACCGGACTCCCTGTATCCAATATCAGGCATTTGGCTTCATTCCGACTTCTGTACCGGACGGTGGGTCATGCATGAATATTCGCTGATGGAAGGCGTGGTCAAGCAGTTGCGGGCCAGCGCCGCCGAGAACGACATCAAGGAGATCAGCAAGGTGGCGCTGGTGGTCGGCAAGCTGACCATGGCTGTGCCCGACTCCCTGCAGTTTGCCTTCGAGGCCTTCCGGATGGAGGAGCCGTTGCTCAGAGATGACGCCGTCCTGGAGATCAGGGAGGAGCCGGTGATGGGCGAGTGCAAGGACTGTCAGCACCGCTTCGAGATCAGGGACTACGAATTCATCTGCCCATCCTGCTCCGGCGTCAACGTCAAGCTGGTGGGCGGCCGGGAACTCTACATCGATTTTTACGAAGGAGAGTAGGCCGATGGTTAAGGTAAGGCTGGCGACGCCGGTGTTGCAGGAGAACGACGAGGCGGCCCGGGAGAACCGGAACCTGTTCCGGGAGCGCGGGATCTTCGTCTTGAACCTGATGAGTTCACCGGGCTCCGGCAAGACGAGCACCCTGGAGCGCACCATCGAGATCCTCCCGCAGGGCCTGAGACTGGCGGTGATCGAGGGGGACATCTACACCACCCGGGACGCGGAGCGGATCGAGGCGCGGGGTGTGCCCGTGGTGCAGATCAACACCGCCGGGGCCTGCCACCTGGACGCCCGGATGATCAAGCCGGCCCTGGGGGATTTCGACCTGGGAGCGGTAGACCTGCTGATCGTGGAGAACGTGGGCAACCTGGTCTGCCCGGCGGAGTTCGACCTCGGCGAGGACGCCCGGGCGGTGGTGTTGAGCGTTACCGAGGGCAACGACAAGCCGATGAAGTATCCCCTGGTCTTCCGGTTGGCCAAGGCCGCCCTGATCAATAAGGTCGACCTGCTGCCCTACACCGACTGTGACCTTGGGGAGTTGGAGCGGGACATGGCCCTGATCAACCCGGAGCTCAAGACCTTTCAGGTTTCCGCCCGCACCGGACAGGGCTTCGACCACTGGATGGAATGGCTGGTGGAGCAAGTAGATAGCAAGAAACAGGGGGAATAACCTCTTGATTTGCCGGTAGGCTGGGAATATAATTCAAGATGGATGTGAAAGGGCGATGGGGCTCGCCGTATGCAAGAAGCTGATGGCTCCTACCAAGAAATACATGGGGGGAGCCTTTTTATGTTAAGTTTTAAGATCGGGGTAATAAAGTCATGGAAGTAAAAGCAAAGAATGAAATGCTTTCTCAGGCCAGGGAAACATTAAAAGAGATCCAGTCGGTCTGCGATGATTTTGGCCTGGATTCGGCCAAAAAAACCCTGCAGAGTGTCATCAACTTCACCGGGCAGAACCAATACCTGGATATAGCCGTCTTAGGACAGTTCAAGGCAGGCAAGAGCTCATTTTTAAACGGATTTATCAATAGAGACTTACTGCCCGTAGGCAGTATTCCTGTCACTTCCGTGATCACGAGAACGAGGTACGGCCCGGAAGAAAAAGTGACTGTAGCTTTTATGGATGGCACGAGCAAGAGGATCTCAGTCGATGAGATACCGGACTATGTTTCCGAATCCGGAAACCCCGAAAATATAAAAAATGTCCTCCTGGTTGATATTGAAGTTCCTGTTTTGAGCAATATCAAGGAAATAAGGCTGGTGGACACTCCTGGTATCGGCAGTATCTGGAAGCATAATACGGAGACGACGACGGGGTGGTTTCCGGAAACCGGGGGTGTTCTGTTTGTTATCAGCGCTGAGAGGCCGATCTCGGAGAACGAATTGAGCCTTCTCAAAGAAGTCTATTTATATTCGCCTGAAATCACTATTATCATTACAAAAACCGATCTTTTTCCAGAAGAGCAGATAAAGGCCATCGAGGCTTTCACTGCGGAAGCAATTGACAAGACATTCGAGAGAAGTTTCCCCATCATTAAATATTCCGCTTATGAGCATGCAGATGAGTACAATAAAACCATCGAGCAGGGCATTTTTCTGCCCCTTGCCCATAATCGGGATAAAATTTATACGGAAATATTGCAACATAAAATCGGCTCGCTTGTTAATAACTGCCTCTCATACTTGAGCATATCCTACCAGGCTTCTCTGAAAAAAGAATCCGAAAAAGAAAAATTGAAGGAAATTATTTTAGACGAGCACCTGAACTCTCATTTTATCCGGCAGGAACTCCTGTTGATTATCGGGAGTTATAAAAAAAAGACACGTGAAAATTTCCAAATATATCTGGATGCATTCAGAAAGGGCATTGAAGAAAAGATTGGCCGGGAATACGAGGCTGCCTTCTCCAGTTGGCGGGGCAATCTTTACGAGGTGACCAGGCAGTTTGAAAAATGGCTGAACCAATCGCTGAGTTCAGAACTCAAAGAAATATTACTAAAAGAAGAAAAATCCTATGAACTGTTAAGCGTGGTCAAAAAGCATCTCTCGTTTTACCTCAAGTCCTTCCGTGAACGATTGAATGAAAACCTGGAGCGTGTTTTAGGCGTGCAGACGAAATCCGAAGAATGGGAGATCTCGGTGGGAGAGTTAAAGAGGCCGGATATATCCATCAGCAGGTCTTTCGATTTTCATCTGGAATTGTTGTGGTTTCTGTTTCCGATGTTTATCTACAGGCCGGTCTTCCGCCGTTACTTTGCAAAACAGATACCTTACGAGGTGGAAAAGAATCTTCACCGTCTGACTTCTGACTTAAACGAGAAGGTTAATAAAGAGATGGATAATTTAATGACCCGGGCGTTGGCATATATGAATGAGGAATTGACCACGATTGAGATGCTGCTATCTGAAAACAAGGGAGGCAGCGCTTATATTTTAAAACGGATGGTTCAACTAGATCTTGGCTTCAGCGGGGCTTGCCTTTCCCCCGCTGAAGCTTAGAACTAGTTAACTAGAGGCGTAGCCGCTCTTATCCCACCGCTTCAAAGAAGCGGAGGCATTAGAGCGGGTAGTCATCTGGAAAACATTAGAAATATATTGCAGTGAACTATCCTAGCTTCCGCTCCGCTCAGAAGCGGGGGCTTCGTGGGCAGAACATCATTGCGTTGGCTTCCTGCTTCCTCGACCGTCGCCCCGGATCCCGGGGTCTTACACAATCTCCACAGGCGTTAGGTTCGGGGTGAACCAACCCTACCTGAAGCGATATTTATTTTTAGGCGGCAGCAGTGAGTATTTTCAGGCCGCGCTCCAGAATCAGTTTGGCGGATACCACGTCCCGGTCCTCCACCAGGCCGCATCGGGGACACTTGTGTATCCTGACCGACAAATCTTTGGGGACTTGATGCCCGCAGATGCAGGTTTGGGACGTGCCTTTCGGGTCAACCTTGACGAATTGCTTACCAAACTTCTGGCACTTGTACTCAACGTAGCCCTGAAAGGCTGACCAGCTTGCGTCGTGGATGGATTTTGCCAGGTGGCGGTTTTGCGCCATGTTCCTGACCTGGAGATCCTCCATCACAATGACATCATGGCCGGCAACCAGATTGTAGCTCTTTTTATGCAGGAAGTCCTTGCGCTGGTTTGAGATTCTCTCATGGCATTTTGCCACTTTGTTTTTTGCTTTCCTGCGATTCTTTGATCCCTTCTTCTTGCGGGAGAGTCTATGCTGAAGTTTTGCGAGATTCCGTTCAGACTTCCTCAAGAACCTGGGGGTTTCGACGGTGGTTCCGTCAGACAGGGCGTAGAAATGGAGCAGGCCCATATCGACGCCGACGCTCTTGTCAATATCGCCGGGGATCAGCTCCGTATCGGCAAGATCCGCAGTGAGATTGGCGTACCACTTGTTGTGCCTGCGGATGACGTTGATCTGGAACACTTTGTCGCTCTCAAAGGGGCGGTGAGCGATGATCCTGACGAAACCTATTTTTGAGAGGTAGATGAAGCCGTCTCGCTGAAATGTCTCCCTGACAGCATCTACCTGGGGATAGGTGAATGACCGGTAACGATCCCTGTCTTTGAATTGCGGGTAACCCGCTCTGCCCTCGAAGAAGTTCTGGTAAGCCCGGTCGAGCCTCCTGAGCACGTCTTGTAATACCTGAGAGTGCGCCGTCCGGTATTCCGGGTTCTCTTTCTTGAAAGCGGGCAGGGTATTTTGCTGCATAGAGTAGGTGACACCCTTGCCAGTAGCCTTGTAGGTGGCGATCCGCTCCTCAAGGGAGCGGTTATAGAGACGCCGGCAGAGTTTCAGAGTACGGAACATTTTCTGTTCCTGCTCCCGGGTGGGTCGGATCTCAAACCGGTAGACAATTTGCAACAGGTTCACTCCTTCCCCTGTGATTCGATATACTTCTTCAATGTTTCCAGGGGTGCTCCACCGGTGGTCAGCAAGCAATAGCTCTGGGACCAGAGCATCTCTTTCCATAGCATCTTACGAACCCGCGGGAATTCTTTCTTAATCAGCCTGGATGAGGCGCTTTTGAAAGCATTGATGTACTTGGAGATTTCGGTATTGGGATGGGCTTTGAATAGAATGTGGATGTGATCCCGGTCATGGTTGTATTCCAGAAAAGTGATGTGATAATTATTGCCGACGTACTCGCCAATCTCCTTGATACGGGTAGCAATCTGCTCATCAATTGCTTTGCGTCGGTACTTGACACAGATAATCAGGTGGTAGGTCAGTAAGAATACCGAATGGTTGTTGTTGTCCAGTTTCTTCATCGCATCAGCCTTTCGCTAATACACGGCTGATTGTATTATAGCATAAGTGTTCTCATGCCGCCAATACTTGGCGGCGGCAATTTCATCTCCCACCTAACCGCACATGATGGCTCCATCACAAACCGCACATGAAAACGGAGCTATTTTCACATTAAGAGGATGGGAGACTTCTTGCCGAAGAAGGTTAAAACTTGAAATTCCAGTAAAACTATATTATGTTTAACTAGCTTAGCCAGAGGAGGGATAAAAATGAACGACCGGATCAAGTCTGTAAAAGCGATGGAAATACTCGATTCCAGGGGAAATCCCACCGTGCGCGTCTTTGTCACCCTGGAAAGCGGCATTGCGGCGGCAGCCTCGGTCCCATCCGGCGCTTCGACGGGGGAGAATGAGGCCATTGAATTGCGGGATGACGACAAGAAGAGATATGGCGGCAAGGGTGTCTTGAAGGCAGTGGCCAACGTGAACGATTTTCTCGCCAAAGAAATGGTGGGCAGGGACCCATCGAGCCAGGCGGAGATCGACCGCCTCATGATTGAACTGGATGGTACACCCAACAAGGGCAAGCTGGGAGCCAACGCTATTTTGGGGGTGTCCATGGCGGTGGCCAGGGCTGCAGCCGGCTCTATGGGCCTGCCTCTCTTTGCCTACCTGGGTGGCGCCGGGGCCGCCAGGATCCCCGTCCCCCAGATGAACGTCCTGAATGGGGGCAAACACGCCGATAACAGCGTTGATCTCCAGGAATTCATGATCGCCCCCCTGGGCGCTCCGAACTTTGCCGAGGCTCTGCGCTACGGGGCGGAAACCTTCCATACGCTCGCAAAAATATTAAAGAAGAGGGGTTATAGCACCAGCGTCGGCGACGAGGGGGGTTACGCCCCCAACCTGAAGAGCAACGAGGAGGCCTGTGAGGTGATCCTCGAAGCCATCGAGGCGGCAGGCTATCAGCCCGGCAGGGACATTGCCATCATGCTCGACCCGGCGGCCAGCTCTTTTTATGAAAACGGAAAGTACAACCTGGCGAAATCCGGACAGGGCATCAAGAGCAGTGACGAGATGACCGAACTATACAGGAGCTGGTTGGATAAGTACCCGATCGTCTCGATCGAGGACGGCCTGGCGGAAGATGACTGGACGGGTTTTCAGAGGCAGACGGCGGCTCTGGGGCAGAGAATCCAGATTGTCGGTGATGATATCTATGTTACCAACGTCAAGTTTATCGAGCGCGGTATCAAGGAGCAAAGCACCAATGCCGTTCTGATCAAGCTGAACCAGATCGGCACCGTGACGGAGACGATCGAGGCGATCAACCTGTGCCATAAGGCCGGATGGAGTTACGTCATTTCTCACCGCAGCGGGGAGACGGAAGATACCTTCCTGGCTGATTTTGCGGTGGCGATGGGGGGCGGCCAGCTCAAGACGGGCTCGGGCTGCCGCAGCGAGCGTATAGCCAAATACAACCGGTTGCTGGAGATCGAGCAACAGTTAGGTAAAGCTGCTATCTTTGAGAATCCGCTGAAAAAATACCGATGATCTATTGATACCACTTCAAAAATTCGTCCTGGGAAACCTCAAGGTGTTTGAGTATTTTCGCAAGTTTGTTAGGGTTCACTCGCTGGCTCGGGTGGTGATGCACTGTGTAAGGGTTGCCTTTCCGGTTGACCCCCACCATAATGACTGAATATTCACCGCGTAATGTCAGGCTGAAATGCTTGAGCATGGACACAAGCTCTTTGTATGTCAACTGAGGCAGGCTGGCCATCTCAGACCACCTCGACCAACATCCGCTTCCTGCCCGGGCTTATAAGTTGATTGCCGTGGTACTTGAACAGTTCTTTAATTGCCGCCGTCAGGTTGGACAGGGCATCCTCTTCCGTGTCGCCGCTGGCAGTGGCCCTGAGTTCATCACAGTAGGCCAAATACTCGCCATCAGCCTTTTCGACACAACAAAAAACCTTAAAGCCTTCCATGCAAACACCCCCAATTTTATTATAGCACGAAAGAAGGAAAACTTTGAAGCCATCATCCATGAAGTCCAGGGCACTCATGTTTGTCCTGCTGATCGGCGTGATGAGCTTCTTTGCGGACTTCACGTACGAGGGTGCGCGGGGGATAGTCGGGCCCTATCTGGCCTTGCTCGGCGCCAGTGCGCTCACCGTTGCTCTCGTGACCGGGTTTGGCGAGTTCATCGGGTATGCCTGGCGCCTTGTTTCGGGGAGCCTCAGCGACAAGACCCGCCAATTTTGGCCGATTACGATCTTTGGCTATGTTATCCAGATGGCCTCGGTGCCGTTGCTTGCCCTGGTGGGGAACTGGCAGCTGGCAGCCGTGCTCATTATCCTGGAGCGCTTTGGCCGAGCGACCCGCAACCCACCGCGCGATGTCATGCTCTCCCATGCCGGCAAGGAGATGGGGGGCTACGGTTGGGCGTTTGGCTTGCATGAGGCGCTTGACCAATGTGGGGCGTTGTTCGGCCCGCTGGCTGCCGCTGCTATCCTGGCCTGGCGCGGCGATTACCGGCTCGCCTTTGCCATGCTGTTCATCCCGGCGCTCGTCATGCTCTCGCTCCTGGCAGTCGCCCGCTTGACCTATCCCCATCCGGAGGAGATGGAGAGTGCACCCCCCAATATAGAGACCGGGGGGTTGCCTCGTGTGTTTTGGATCTATCTTGCGGGAGCGGTGCTTGTCGCCCTCGGATTCGCCGATTTCCCCTTCATGGCGTACCACTTCCAGAAGATGTCCATCGTCTCCGGCCCCTTGATTCCGGTCTTCTATGCGGTGGCGATGGGGGTGGGTGGCATAGGCTCCCTGCTCTTTGGGCGCCTCTTTGACCGGTTTGGCATGATCATCCTGGTTCCCTTGACGATCCTTTCGTCCTTGTTTGCTCCGCTGGTGTTTCTGGGCGGCTTCTGGGCGGCGCTCGTCGGGGTCGCCCTCTGGGGTCTGGGCACGGGGGTCCAAGAGTCGATCATTCCTGCCGCAGTAGCCTTGATGGTGCCGATACAACGGCGCGCTTCGGCGTATGGCCTCTTCACGGCCGGCTTTGGAATCTTCTGGTTTCTGGGGAGCGCGGTGATCGGTGTCCTCTATGGCGTGTCCCTGCCACTGCTGATCACATTCAGCCTGGTTGTCGAACTCGCTGCCATTCCACTTTTTTTACTGGCAAGACGGCACATCCCCAGACTCGCTGAATACTCTTGACTTGGCACGTCTGTTCAAGTAAAGTGGTTAGTGAGGGAAAGTAGCGGTGATGGAGCTCACCGGAATCGACTTTTGGTATGATAGCTCCTACCTGCAGGGTGATACCTGCCAGGTAGGGGTTTTTATTTTACCCCGATAGAGCTGACGCTTTCAGCCCATGTCATGTCCAGGAGGTGTTTTTCCCATGACTTTCAAAAGCATACTATTTGAAAAGACCGAAGACAGCATAAAAAAAGAAACACTTGAAGCACCCCTCTTTTTTGTTGATTTAAATCTTGATCAGGTTATAGACGCCATCACTGCCGGTAAGGAGGAGTATAATTTAAAGCCGTTTTTTTACACTTCCTTGAACGATATCGATGCGATCAAGTACCGTCAGGAAATAATGCAGGATCTTGAAAATGAAATTCTGTTTGAGAATATAAAATCATTTGCGCAAAGAATGCGTATAATGCGCCGGTATCTTGCCTTGGTAGAGAAGCTTTACTACAAATACCATAGAGATGGATGGTTTTTGGAGGCAGTGGAAATTTATTGCGAAGCCCTTAGTTGCCTGGTATTTGATTTAGCCGTTGTAGATTTAAAATCGCGCGGATTTCTGGCCTTCCGCAAATATATAACGAACTATTACGAATCCGACTATTTTACGTCGCTTCTGGCGGAAACGAAAAAGCTTAAGGCCGATTTATCCACCATAAAATATTGCCTGATTATCAAGGGTAACTGCGTCAAGGTTCGTCAATATGAATCTGAAATTGATTACAGCTCCGATGTGGAGGAAACATTCGAGAAATTCAAACAGGGAGCGGTGAAAGATTACAGGGCCAAGCTTCCCACCGCGTCGGGCATGAACCATGTTGAAGCGGGGATCCTGGATTTGGTAGCCAAATTGTATCCGGACATTTTTTTAAACCTTGACAATTATTACGCAAAAAACGGCAATTATCTGGATGAAACGATCGCCGTTTTTGACCGGGAAATACAATTTTACAGCGCCTACCTGGAGCATGTCGCAATATTCAAACGGAGGGGATTGAAATTTTGTTATCCGCAAATTTCCGATACATGCAAGGAAGTTTATGATTATGAAGGATTTGATTTAGCCCTTGCTAATAAACTTATTACCAGAAATTCGTCCGTCGTATACAATGATTTTTACCTGAAAGGCAATGAACGCATATTTGTGGTATCCGGTCCGAACCAGGGTGGCAAAACAACCTTCACCCGCACTTTCGGGCAGTTGCATTACCTGGCCGGCATAGGCTGTCCCGTCCCGGGCAGGGAGGCGCGGCTCTTTCTGTTCGACAGGCTCTTTACGCATTTTGAAAAGGAAGAAGACATCAAAAACCTCCGTGGCAAACTGCAGGATGACTTGGTCAGGATTTATGATATTTTAAACCAGGCCACGCCAAATAGCATAATCATCGTGAACGAAATTTTCACTTCTACAACGTTAAATGACGCTCTTTTTTTGGGCAAAAAGATTATGGAAAAAATAATCCAATTGGATTTGCTGTGCGTTTGCGCAACATTCGTAGTTGAATTGGCTTCTTTAAGCGAGAAAACCGTCAGCATGGTCAGCACGGTAGTTCCCGAGAATCCGGCAGTGCGCACGTTTAAAATTGTCAGAAGGCGTGCCGACGGACTTGCATACGCCCTATCAATTGCCGAAAAGTACCGGCTTACTTACGATTGTTTAAAGGAGCGCATAAAATTATGAAGGCGTTTCTCATGTACAAAGATCGCGATTTTGACCTGCAGGAGAAATTACCGTGGAATGAACAAGCATTGACGCAAGACCTGGAATTAAACACGCTGTTCGACGCCATGGCGCTCGGCGACAAATTTTTATTTGAAGTGGCAAGGAAAGCCGTTTTGTCCGGTTTAAATGACCTGGACACAATGCTATATCGCCAAGATATTCTCAAGGATTGCCTGAAAAATTCTTCCATTGTCAGGGATATCTACGATATCACGATGGAATTAATTGAAAGCAAGAAAAAGCATTATTTTTTTGGCATTTTCAGCCATTATCCCGGCTCAATACTGCATGGTGCAAGAGAAATGATGCAGATGTTTGTGGGCTTGCTTAAAAAACTAAAGAACATAGCCGATGAGCATGCCGATAAATTTGAGTCAGAGGGCTTTAAAGCGTTTTTCGCCATGCTCGACAAAGAACTTGATGATGAATATTTCGCCAGCGTCCAAGATCATCTAAGGGAACTGCAATTTAAAGATGGGGTTTTGATCAGCGCTGAATTGGGAAAAGGCAATGAAGGCGCCAATTACGTACTTCGTAAACCGCAAGACAAGCAACAGGGTTGGATGAAGCGGATCTTTGCCCAAAAACCACCCGTTTACGCCTTTTATATCAATGAGCGTGATGAAAGCGGCGCCAGGGCACTGGAGGAGTTGAGAGACAGGGGGATCAACCTCGTTGCCAATGCCCTCGCCCAGTCCGCTGATCATATAGAAAGTTTTTTTAATATGTTACGGACCGAATTGGCCTTTTACGTTAGTTGTTTAAATTTACATGAGCAACTGGCCCAAATAGGGGAACCAATCTGCTTTCCCGTACCTGCGGCTTCCGGCGAACGCAAACATTCTTTTAAGGGATTATACGATGTCTGTCTAGCTTTAACCATGAAACAAAAAATTGTGGGCAATGATGTGCAAGCTGACAATAAAGACCTCGTGATCATCACGGGCGCCAACCAGGGCGGCAAATCGACTTTTTTGCGCAGCATCGGTTTGGCCCAATTGATGATGCAATGCGGCATGTTTGTACCGGCCGAGTCTTTCTGTGCCAATGTCCGCGACGGCCTTTTCACGCACTACAAACGGGAAGAAGACGTTTCCATGAAAAGCGGGAAACTTGATGAAGAACTCAGTAGAATGAGCGATATCGTCGACAATATAACCCCAAATTCCCTGTTGCTGTTTAATGAATCATTCGCCGCCACAAACGAAAGAGAGGGCTCGGAGATCGCAAGGCAGATAATTTGCGCATTATTGGAAAAACGCATCAAGGTTTTCTTCGTCACTCATCTATACGAATTTGCGCATGGTTTTTATGGCAAGAAAATGGAAAACGCCATTTTCCTGCGGGCTGAAAGGCAAACTGACGGAGAGCGAACATTTAAGCTAATCGAAGGGGAGCCATTGCAAACCAGCTTTGGCGAAGATCTGTATAACGGGATATTCGGAGAGGAAATTGAAGCATGAGTATAGGGAATAATGACTGTCCCTCACCCGAAACGAATGCCGGGATTGCAGACGGCGCAGGGCCTATTGAAAAAGCCAATCCGGAGATTTTTACGGCTGAGGTCGAGCCGGATTTGGAGAAGCTGCGCGCATATACGCAGGCCAAGCTGGCGCTGGCAGACCAGTTGCGTATTGTGCGAGAGGCGCTGACGGCGCTTGGACGGGAAAACGCAGCAAGACAGTGTGGCGAACTGGTGGTGAAGCTGGCTGAAGACCGCTTTACCCTGGCGGTGCTTGGTCAGTTCAAGCGCGGCAAGAGTTCGCTCATGAATGCGATCATCGGGCGCGAACTTCTGCCCACCGGTGTGCTGCCCCTCACCTCAGCCATCACGATTCTCAAGTACGGCCCTGCGGAACGGCTGGTGGTCAGCTACGACAACTCCGCCTTTCCCGAGGAACTGCCGGTATCCTCCCTGCCTGACTACGTGACCGAAAAAGGCAATACAGCGAATCGGAAGAAGGTCAAGACCGCTTGTGTGGAACTGCCTGTGCCGTTCCTGCGGCGCGGGCTGGAATTCGTGGACACGCCGGGCGTCGGGTCGTCAATCACGGCTAATACGGCGATTACCTACGGTTTCCTGCCGGAATGCGATGCCGTACTGTTCGTAACAAGCGTGGACATGCCGATGACAAGCCTGGAATTGGAGTTTCTTAAAGAAATTAGGGAATACGTGGACAAAATCTTCATTGTGGTCAATAAGACCGACCTTGTGGCAGACAATGACCGGAGCGAAGTCCTGGGGTTTGTGACAGAGACAATCCGGTCACAGATTGGATGCGGCGATGTAAATGTCTTTCCCGTTTCCGCCCGACTGGGACTTGATGCCAGGATATCCGGCGATACGGACCTCTACCAACATAGTGGGCTCAAAGCCCTCGAAGAGGCACTGGCTTCCTTTCTGTCCAGGGAGAAGTCTTCCGCTTTCCTTGCCGCGGTGGCTCACAAGGCGCTGTTAATCCTGGATGACGAAGCTGTGCAGGATGTTTTCGGAGAGGCCGCTTTGCAAGCCAGAGCCAGGGCAATGCAGGATGAAGGATTCGTCAGGATGAAACGTGACCCGTATACCGCTGCAGCAACGGTAATGGAAGTACGAAAGAAGCTGAAGACGTTGCATGAGGGCATCCTTGATGGCCGGATGGCAGAGGTGGCGGAGCATGATGAAGCGACGCCCATTCAGGTTCAGACGACCACGGGAACTGTGCAGGAATCTGCAAACACCCCAATGCCAGCGGCGGCGGATATGGCGGCGGATTTGCAGACAAGGGGATGTCCCGTTTGCCAGCATATCACGGAACATGCCTCTAACTTCTTTGCCCATTGGCAGTATCAGATCGGCACTGAGGAGCGGGCGCAGGCTGAGTTTGCGGCGGAATTGGGATTCTGTCCGCTTCACACCTGGCAGTTGCTCGCTATGACCTCCCCACAGGACGCCTCTATCGGGTTTGCACGGCTGGCCGAACAGATTGCCCATCATCTGAGAGCGGACATCGCCGCGTCTGCAGAGGGAGATGCAGTGCGGTGGTTGATGCGCGATGCTCGAAACTGCCGTGTCTGCGGATTGCTCCGTCAGACCGAAGGAGAATACATTAAGCGGCTCGCCGCTACGATCGGCGAAGTCGTCGGCCGGAGCCAGTATCGCCGCTCACAGGGTGCCTGCCTCCGGCACCTCGGTATGCTCATGGATGCCGTTTTAACGGAAGATAGCTGCGAGTTCCTTCTCTCCCATGCTGCACAACGTTTTGAGGAAAATGCGGAAGATATGCGGAGTTTTGCCATGAAGCGTGATGCTTTACGCAGGGCATTGGCGAATCGCAATGAGGAGGATGCCTACCGGCGTGCCATAATACGTATCGTGGGTGGCCGGAACGTATGCGTGCCCTGGGCGGAAGATGGAGAGATATGATGAATCTAATCCGAGGGTTCTATTGATTTGTGTGGCTTGCTAGCCGGGAACTTAAACGGCAACTAATTGGCATTGATTCATTGCGCTTTATTTTTACCTCCCCGACATTCGTAACAGAAAAATCACTGAAGGAAAAGCGTGAGTTCTATATACCAAGGCTACAAAGAGAAAGGAGTTTATATGGAACTGAATTCGAAATAAGACTACGCAACGAGCTGACGCAGAAAGCTATTGCTCATGAATGTGCCGACTGGATTCGTAAAAAAGCAACCTTCAAGTCGAATTCGACCCAGGGCAGCATGGGGGGCTTCCTCAATATCCAGACAGATGATCAACAGCTTACCTATATGCCGCTGAGGTATGATGACATAGGGAAGGAGAGAAACCACCTTAAAAATAGCCAAAAATGTCTTGACAATGTGGGCCACCTTAGCTGCTGCCAATTATTGGCGCATAGGAACACTTATACTATAGCCGTATCTTAGTGAAATGCTGATGCTGTGAGGAAGGCGATCATGGATTTGGCAGTGGGGGTAAAATGATAACTGGAAACCAGGAGCCACTAAAAAAAAACGGATTAACGAGGCAATTGCCAGGTTGAACTCCCTCCGGGGCCTTGACCAGGCCGTTCTTGTTCTGGATGCCTGCGGGCAGGCTGCCGTGGAACCGCTCTGTGAGTTTCTTTTTACACGCGACCGCAGCGGGATATTCGAACCGCGTTGTCGGGCCGTAGAAGTCCTGGCGGCTTTGGGCGCCAAGGAAGTGCTCTTCGATTTTTTAGCCCGCTTTAGGCCAAGGGGTCCAATAGAATCGGAACTTGAAGCCGAAAGCCGTGAGCTGGATGGCGGAAGGGAAGAACAACTTTTGCCCCGAGGGGAATGCCCGTACACGAACTTCGAGCATCGAACCTCGAACCTCGATATCCCCGATCCCGTAGAGCAAGCGGGCGATGAAGCCGTTGCCAACGCGGTAACCCGTGCCCTGATGAAATGGCCGGGCGATGATGTGTTTTCTCTGTTGCTGGAAACGGCAAGCCATAAACTGCTCGCCGGTGTTGTGGAAGCCTTGGGGGAATATCGCCGCCCAGAGGCAATCCCGATTTTTGTTGAGGCTCTGGGGGATGATTTTTACCGGCCTGCGGCGGAAAAGGCCTTTCTAAGTTCGGTCCCGCTGTCTGCCCACGTTTGCTGCAATTGGCGTCTGCTCGGACGCCGTCGTCGGACTTCGAAACCGAGTCCAGCCGCCGGCGGCGGCGCAGCGCTTTAAGACTGTTTGTGGAATTGCATCAGGGGGAGGATTTGCCTGATTCTGTGCGTTCATTGGTGACGGACGACGATCCGCAAATCGCACTCCTGGCCTGTTCCTTCTGTTTACCGAGGGTTTCCGGTACTGAACGGGACAAGGTAGCAGCAGCGCCCCTTGTTGACTTGCTTGACGGCGCCGACTGGTCGCTCCGTGCCGAAGTGGAAGAGGTGCTGATCCGGAACTATGAAAGCTGCCGCTCTGCCATCGAAAAGAAGATTAACCTGGCCGGCGAGCCTGCGGCCGCATCACTGCGGAGAATAGTGAGCAAAGGCACTTGATCTCGTGAAAGAAAAATTTGTAAAGGCCGGGGTGCTGACTCCCCACGCAATAGATAACTTTCTGGCTGGTGCTGATCTGGTACCGGAAAACCTGAAAAAACCTGCAAAAACCTTGCACTTCGGAGGTTACTAGAGTAAAATAGCAGGTGATGGAAAATAGCGGCGATGGAGCTCGCCGGAATAGTTTTACGAAATAATAGCTCCTACCTGTAGGGCAAATGCCTGTGGTAGGGGCTTTTGTCTTATATTGAAAAGAGATGGTAGCAATTAATTGATTAAGGTTTTCTTAGCATGGTCTATAGCGATGGAGCTCGCTTAACGCGTTTAGCTAATAGCTCCTTGCGGTCCCGGTAACATGGGGTCGGGGGAGTTTTTGTGTTTTTTGAGATATATCTTGGTTTCAATTTTTAACACGATAGACTGGTTATTTAGTGGCATTTTAACGGGTCGCTAGACTGCAATAGCAGTGGCGGAAGATGTTCCGCCGGCAACAATGCGGCCAATCAGGCCTCGATGGCACGGAGGGAGGCTCTTGCACATGGTTTTACCCAAAGCGATTAGCAGGCTCTTCGATGAAAGCGTCCGGTGCCGCGGCCACCACCATCCTGGTTCCCCGCCTTGCAGAATCCAAGTACCGCTTTCAGGATGATCCGCGCCTATTTTACAGTGCCGACCTGGGGATTAAAATTCTTTCCCCAGATGGATGGGCAATCACTGACGGCAGCGAGAGGGGCGCCGGAACACATTCTGTTTCTATTCTGCTGAATAAAGAAACACTCTTTCATCCCAGGATAAACTTGATGATTGAAGATGTCGGCGACGTGAACTTTATGGACTATTTTTTCCTTCAGCTAAACTCCCTGAGTAAACGGGGGACCCATGTCCTAAGGTCTCATCTCGACGAGAACTCCCAGATCATTACTCTGCTGTTGTTGCAGACTACCGACAGGAGTGCCCGTCTCTTCGGGCTGCAGAAACATTTTCTGCGCCGAGACAGAGTATATAGCGTCGTCGTGAGTGATTTGAAGCCCGAATATATTGAAAAAGAGCCCAGGCTCGTGCATCACATCACGCGGGTGATCAAGTCGTTCACTTTTATCGAGTTCAGTTTTTAAGGAATGGGAACACGCCTCCTTCAGAGGAGGGGGTACACCCCCGATGGGGGAATGTCCCAACGGTAGGGGGAGTGGTGCAGTGCCCCGCAGGGAGAGAGGTTTGACTTGGAAGATTGCGGCAGCTTTTATCGGGGCGGTAGCCGGCGCCGGGTTCGCCTCCGGCCAGGAATTAAGCCAGTTTTTTCTAGGCTATGGACCCGCCGGCAGGTATGGGATCATCTGCTCCGGCCTGCTGTTTGCCCTTTGGGGGGTGTGGCTGTGCGAGTGTAGTGCCCGCCAGCAGTTGGCATCCTATGCTGACTACTTGCATTTCCTGGTGGGGGGCGTCGGGGCGCTTTGCGTCGATGCAGCGATCACCCTGTACCTGTTCTGCTCCGTCTTTATCATGCTGTCCGCGGGCAATGCCTTATTTGCCGGGCACCTGGGCCTGCCCGCAGGCTGTGGCAGCCTCCTCACCGGTATGGTGGTGTTGGCGATACTCTGGGGCGGTCTGGAATCCCTGGTCTCCTTCACCGTTTTCCTGGTACCGCTGAAATTCCTGGTTTTCCTGGCGGTTTTCGCCCTGACCCGGAGCCTGGGCAACTTGGCGCCCCAGACCGGAACGAGCCTGGTCATGCCGATCTTCCCCCACTGGATTGGGGCAACCCTGTTCTATACGGGCTTCAACATGCTGGAGGCGATGGTGGTGCTGGTGCCCCTGAGTCAGCGGGCACCGTCTCGGGAGCGCCTGGCTGGCAACGTGCTGGGCGGTCTCGGTCTGGGTGTCTTTGCCCTGCTGATCTTCCAGATCTTACTCCCCTTCCGGGGCCAGGTGGCCGGCTGGGAGGTGCCGATGCTGGTGGTGGCCGGGATGGCGCACCCCGGCCTGCAATGGTTCTACTTCGCCGTGCTGTGGGCGGCCATCCTCAGCAGTGCAGTGGTGAGTTGCTACGGGGTAGCGATCAGACTCCGGGGACGCATGGCCTATCACCCCGCCCTCGTCCTGATCCTCGCCCTGTCCCTGATCCTCTCCCGGTTTCCGTTCTCTTTCCTGGTGCGCCTGATCTACCCGGTATTCGGTGGCGTCGGTGTGTTGCTCCTGGCGCTTCAGGTTGTCCGGTCGCTGGGTGTGCGCCTTTCCCGGTAACCAGCTATTCAAGAGCTGTCCGGGACGAAATTAGGGAGCGAGCGGAACCCCGCTTGGCCGGCCTTGGAATCTTCTGGTTCCTGGGGAGCACAGTGATCGGCGTCCTCTATGGTGTGTCCCTGCTGCTGCTGATCACGTTAAGCCTGGTTGCCGAACTGGCGGCCATACCCCTATTTTTACTGGCAAGACGGAGACTGGTAGGGCTTCTTGAAGAAATCTTAACGAAAATGCTTGCTGAATGCTATTGACTTGGCAAATCCGGTCAAGTAAAATAACCAGCGTTGGGAAAGTAGCGGTGATGGGGCTCACCGGAATGGCTATCGGCTTGATGGCTCCTACCTGTGGGGTGATACCTATGAGGTGGGGGCTTTTATTTTGCCCCGGAGAGGGGGGTAGTTCAGAGTTTCCTGGCCTGATTTGCAGCAAGTACTTGCAGCAGGTTTCGCAGCATGGTCTGTAGCGATGGAGCTCGCTTAACGCGTTTTGCTAATGGCTCCTTGCGGCCCCGGTAACATGGGGGCCGGAGGGGTTTTTATTTTTCAAGGGGGTAAGATCATGGCTCAATCCGTTTTATTGAACCTCGTCCAGCTTCTGACCGTCCTGCTGTTCGCTCCCCTGGTGAAAGGGTGGATCAACCGCTGGAAAGCGATCTTTCAGTCCAGACGGGGGCCCAGCGTATGGCAGCCCTACCACGACATTTTCAAGCTCTTGCGTAAGGAATCGGTCATCCCGGAGCAGGCTTCCTGGATTTTCTCCTTTGCTCCGTACATTTACTTTACCGTACCCCTGGTGGTGGTCCTGCTGATCCCTGTTCTGACCACCTTTCCCCTGTTCATGGCCTTTATGGGAGACATGCTGGGGGGTGGGTTCATCCTTTCCCTGGGCGGCTTTTTTCTCGTGCTGGCGGCCATGGATACCGGTAGCGCCTTCTGTGGCCTGGGGTCTAGCCGCGCCCGCTTTGTCTCCTTCATGTCCGAACCGGTCTTGATGATGGTTTTCTTCACGGTTTCCCTGGCGGCCGGAGCCACCATCCCCTACATTGTCAACAAGGCCCTGTCCAGTCCCGCCCTTGCCCTGTCGCCGTCCCACATCCTGGTGGTTCTGGCCTTCTTCCTGGTGGTCCTGGCGGAAACCGGGCGCATTCCCGTGGACAACCCCGCTACCCATCAGGAATTGTCAATGATCGACGAGGCCAGGGTGATGGAACATTCAGGGCGCCACCTGGCCCTGTTGCAGTGGGGTTCGTGCATGAAACTGTTCGTTCTGTTGACCATCTGGTGGAACGTTCTGGTCACGCCCTGGGGACTGGCTGGCTCGGCGGCGCCTCTGACGGTGGCGCTGGCGGTGCTGGCCATTTTGGTAAAGATGGCCGTGGCGGCGTTGGTAATCGCCTTCATTGAGGGCTCCTTTGCCAAATTGCGGTTGTTGCGGGTGGCTGAATACCTCGGGGCGGCCTTCGTCGTCTCGCTTCTGGCGGTAATCACCTATACCATGGGAGTTTAGGAGGGAGAATCTTGCCGTATCCTGCTATTGTCGGCAGGCTGGTTGACTTGCTGGCAACCCTGTTTCTTCTCAGTAACTTCGCCTTTGTAGTGGCCCGGCAGATGCAGAACTGCATCTATACCTACGCCACCCAGAGCCTGCTCCTGGCGGCCGTAGCCCTCACCCTGGCCGTGGCTACCGGGGCGCTTCACCTTTTCGTCCTGGCGGGGCTGGCGTTGTTCGTCAAGGCGCTCTTCATACCCTGGCTGCTGAAGCGGACGATTCACGACAGCGTCTACGAAAAGCGCGAGCTTTCCTTCTATTTCGGCATACCGGTTTCGCTGATCATCAGCGGTGTCCTGGTGATCGTGGCAAACGCCAGCACGGCCAATATGCCCATGGCCGCTTCCAGTCCGGCCGGGCCGGCTCTGAGCGTGGGGCTGGCCACCATCCTGATCGGTCTCTGGACGATGATCAGCCGCCGGGAGGCCGTACCTCAGGTCGCTGGACTCTTGAGCGCGGAAAACGGGTTGATGCTGTCTGCCCTGGCCACGGTAGCCGGCCTGCCTCTGATCATCGAAATTGGTATCCTGCTCGACCTGGTGGCGAGCGTTCTGATCATGGGTATCCTGGTACGGAGCATGCATGTGGTCGGGCAAACCACCGATACGCTCGAATTTCAACGGTTAAAGGGGTGAAATAACTTGCTGCTCTTGATAATCCTGTTCCTGCCCCTGGCTGCTGCCCTGGTGTGCCTGGTGCGGCCACCCCGCCCGGTCATGGAGGCGGCGACCCTGGTGGGCGCGGCAGGAATTCTGGTTGTCTCGGCGTTATTGGCGCAGCGTGAGTTGGCCGGCGTCAACCTGGCCTTCGGGTTTCTCACAGCCGATGCCTTGACTGTCTGGTTCCTGCCCCTGGTGGGAGTAGTCTTCTTTCTGGCCTCGATCCATTCCATCGGTTACCTGAGGGGCGATGCGGAACGGGAGAACGGTGAAAAGGAACGCTACGCCCTGTACTACGTCCTCTGGAATCTGTTTGCCGGCACCATGATCCTGGCGCTGTTGGCCCAGAACCTGGGACTGTTGTGGATAGCCATCGATGCCACCACCCTGGCCTCGGCTTTTCTGGTCTGGTACCATGACCGCCCGGAGACCCTGGAGGCCGCCTGGAAGTATGTTCTCATCACATCGGTGGGCAGCCTGCTGGCGCTCCTCGGTACTTTTCTCGTCGTTTTTGCCATTCCCGCCGGCACCGGCCAGACCCTGGACTGGGCGGTCCTCGTGCAGGTGGCCTCCCGGATGTCGCCCGCAGTTCTGAAGCTGGGCTTTCTGCTGGCGCTGCTGGGTTACGGCACCAAGGCCGGTTATGCCCCCATGCATACCTGGCTGCCGGACGCCCACAGCCAGGCCCCCTCTCCGGTGATACCATCGGCGAACAGATTATCCGGCTGACGCCCAGCCTGGGGTATAAATACCGGGGTCTGGAGGAGAGGGCCGTTGGCCTGACGCCGGAGATGGCTGTTCTGCTGGCCGAAAGGGCCGGTGGGACCCAGGCCGTCGCCCACGCCCTGGCCTTTTGCCAGGCCTCGGAGCGCCTGGCCGGCGTTGCCGTGCCGCGCCGGGCGGCAGTCCTGCGGGTTGTGCTGTCCGAATTGGAGCGTATCGCCAGCCACCTGCTCGACACCGGCCTGATGATCGGGGCGGCCGGCCATACGGTGGGGGCGGCGCAGGTGGACCAGTTGCGGGAACGCCTGCTGCGTCTGAACCTCTCCTACTTCGGCCATCGCTACCTTTTCGGCGCCGTGACGCCGGGCGGCGTCAGGCGGGACTTGAATTCGGGCCAGGCTGATGACCTGCGGTTGGCCGTCGGACGTTTGGCCGGCGAGTGGCAGCGCATATTGGCAATGGTTCTGGCCACGCCCGGCATCATCGACCGCTGGGAGACCACGGGCACGCTGGACGTCGCCGAGGCCCGGGATCTGGCGGCAGTCGGACCGGTGGCCAGGGCTTCCGGGGTGGACCGGGACACCAGGCGCGATCATCCCTATGCGGCTTATGGTGAATTACCTCTGACCGTGCCGGTTTACCGGGAAGGGGATGTCCTGGCCCGCTTCCGGGTACGGGTGGACGAACTGGACGTATCCTTCCGCATGGTGCAGGAGGTCCTGACCCAATTGCCGGGCGGGACGGTGCAGGGCGACGTTCCGGTGTCCTGGCCGGCGGGTGAGGCCCTGGGCTGGGTGGAGGCGCCCCAGGGCGAGACCCTGCACTGGGTGTGCACCGACGACAGGGGAACCATTGCCGCCTATCGCATCCGGGCGGCCAGTTACGCCAACTGGGGCGTGTTCGGCCCGGCAGCGGAGTCCGGCAACATCCTGACCGATTTTCCGCTCATTGACACCAGTTTCAACCAGTCCTGCGCGGATTGTGACAGATAGGGAGGAGGAGCGGCCATGTTTTACGATTGGGTGTGCAGCGGGTTGAAACGTGGTATCGTCTCAACCGCCTACCCTTATCGGGACGAGAGCGTTGACAGTTACCGCGGTAAACCGGAGATCGGCCCCGGTGACTGTCCCGAGGGGTGTACAGAGTGCCGGAAGGTATGTCTTGCCGGCGCCATCCGGCTCCAGGCGCCGGCAGTGGTGATCGATACCGGGCGCTGCTTCTTCTGCGGCAGGTGCCAGAGTGCCTGCCCGGACGGCCGGATCGCCTTTTCCAACTGCTTTGAAATGGCTGCGGCCTCACGGCAGGGCCTAATGACTGGTTCCCCGGCCCCCGGCCGGGGGCCGGTTGACCGGCCGGAGCGGCTGGTCCTGGCCAGATCCCTCCACATCCGGCATGTGGACGCCGGCAGTTGCGGCGCCTGCGTGAGGGAGACGGCCGCCCTGGCCAACCCGTTTTACGATGCATCCCGGTTGGGTATCTTCCTGACCACCTCGCCGCGCCACGCAGATGTTCTGCTGGTTACCGGCCCGGTCAGTCAGGGGATGGCGCCCCCGCTAATAGAGGTATATGAAGCCATGCCCGGCCCCAAATTCGTAGTGGCAGCCGGCAGTTGCGCCGCCGGGGGCGGGCCTTTCGGAAAGCCCCAGACCTTGGGCGGAGTGGACGCTGTCCTGCCGGTTGACGTGTACATTCCCGGCTGTCCGCCCCATCCGTTGGCCCTGTTGGACGGACTGCGACTGGTGGGCGGCTGGGCTGGTTGCCGGAACCCCGCGCCAGCAAAGCTGGCGGCCCGGTAACGATGTTCCCCAGTACCTAAGGCACATATGAAAAGGTCACGCATCATCTGGGGAACAATCAAGTAAAGGAGGAAAAGTAGTGGGTTTGGTGCAAGAGCTATTTAGTGTTGCTTTGGTGCTCGCCCTGCTGGGGGCTGTGGCTGGCCTGTGGCCAGGGCGCCTGGAGCGGGTTGCTTACGCCCTGGCCGGTCTGGCCTCGCTGGCCCTGATCTGGGGCGTGGTGACGGTCTTATGCGGGGGAGGAACTGTCTCCCTGGTCAGTGCGGACTGGTTGCCGCTCGCCCGTTTTCATTTGGAAGTGGACAGTCTGTCGGCGTTCTTCCTGTTGGCGGCCGCTACGGTCTTCCTGGCCGCCTCGGTCTACTCCCTGGCGGGAGACGGGAGGCGCAGTCCGGCATCCCTGTTCAACCTGTTTCTCCTGGCTGTCGCCGGGGTGCTGGTGGCGGCCAACATCCTGGTTTTCATGCTGTTCTGGGAAGTGATGACGGTTGTGTCCTATATCCTCGTCAACACCCGGCACGACCGGCCCGGGGTGGCCAGGGCCGGCCTGATCATGCTGGTGATGAGCCAGTTGGGCAGTGCCCTGATGCTGGTGGCCTTTTTGCTGCTGTACGCCTTCGGGGGGAGTTTCGATTTTGCCACCCTGCACCTGGTAGCCGCACAGGCCGGGTCCCCGCTGGCGAGCGCGGCGGTGCGGGACCTGGTTTTCCTGCTGGTTCTGGTCGGCTTCGGGGTTAAGGCGGGGATGGTGCCCTTTCATGTCTGGTTGCCGCTGGCTCATCCGGTGGCCCCGGCCAATATCTCGGCGCTCTTGTCGGGAGTGGTCATCAACCTGGGTTTTTACGGCGCCGCCAGGGTCATCCTGGGTATTTTAGGCGGTGGCCCGGTCTGGTGGGGTGTCGTGGTAACCGGGTTGGGAGTTCTGTCCGCAATCTTCGGTATGCTCTATGCGGTGATCGATGAGGATCTCAAAAGGGTGCTGGCCTTCAGCAGCATTGAAAACATGGGTCTCGTCTTCATGGGTCTCGGCCTGTCCATGGTCTTTTCTGCATATGGGCTGAAGGCTTTTGCCGCCCTGGCCCTGTTGGTGGCCCTCTTCCACGCTCTGAATCATGCCTCCTACAAGGGGCTGCTGTTCCTGGGGGCGGGCGCCGTGGAGCGGGCCACCGGAGAGCATCTGCTGGATGCCATGGGAGGGCTTTTAAAGCGCATGCCGCTTACCGGGCTCTTTTTCCTGATAGGCTCCCTGTCCATAGCGGCGATACCGCCCAGCAACGGCTTCGTCAGTGAGTGGCTGCTTTTCCAAACGGCCTTGCAGAGCTTCCGCTTGCCTGGGACGGTGGGGATCAAAATTCTCATTGCGGTGGCGGCCGCGGCGCTGGCTCTAACCGCCGGGCTGGCGCTGACCTGCTTCGTCCGGGTCTTCGGCATCGCTTTCCTGGGCCTGCCGCGGACCAGAGAGGCACGACAGGCTTCCGAATCCCCCAGGGCGATGCTCTGGGGCATGGGGATCCTGGCCATGTTTTGCGTGGCGCTCGGTCTGTTGGCCACGGCTGTGATCCCCTTGCTTGACCGGGTCAATCAGCTTATCTACGGCGTGAGCTTGCTGAACCAGGTGGTCCCGCCGGTGTCGCTCAGGCCGGGCGACTTCGCCGACCTGATCAGGCTTGGGGGCGGGCTGCTGGGGGCGCCGTCCGGCATCAACGGCTGGGTCATTCAGCCGGCGGCAGGATTTTCCAGTATGTCCACCCTCTATATAGCGGTCTTCGTCCTGTTGTTGCTGCTGGTTCCCGTGGGCATCACCCTGCTGGCGGGCAGGCGCAGGACCGTGCCCGGAAAGGTTTGGGACGGCGGCCGGCCGGAGTTTCTGCCGAACATGCAGTACACGGCTGTGGCCTATTCCAACCCCATCCGGATGCTGTTCGGGCGGTTCTTCCAGTTGTATGGGGAATTGGAGCCCAAGAAAGGGCTTCTCGTCTACCAGTCCGGGGTGGCTTCCCTGGTGGAAGACTACTTCTATCGTCCCCTGACCGGGGCGACCCGGCGCCTGGCGGAGAAAATCGCCATGCTGCAGTCGGGCAGCATCAATCTTTATGTGTGCTACATCTTCATCTTGCTCGTAGTTGTCCTGGTGGCCAGCCATTACTTTTAAAGCCGTCGTCTGGCAGGGGGGCCGGTACGGCTGCTGCATTTGATCAGGCAGCGCTTGACCGGCTTCTGTGCCTGATGTTATATGTAAAGGAAAACGATGATAGAACCGGTCCGCGAGGTTGACTATCGGAGGGATGCGGGATCGATGCGTTCGACCTCTTCAATGTGGTCAAAATGAACGTCGGTAGATATTATTTTTCTGATTCCGTTGCCAATCATAACCGCAGTGTGCACCAGATCCCTTGGACTAATGCCTTTTCCACTGTACTTCACGGATAACTCAATCAGCCTGTGCACCTCACTCACGCCAACAGCCAGGACGTCCAGGCCGATTAACAATAATTCACGGCCTACAGAAGCCGCAGTTTCCCATCTATTCTCCAAACCATAGCGGTAGATGATTTCCTGAAACACTTCGGAATCGACAGTGGGAGTCCCAAGCTCACGATCAAAAGTACCATCGGCAATTTTTAACAGGATGCTGGCGCACGGTACTTTATACAGGTGCTCCCGACCGCGGGCATACATGATGATGTTGGTGTCGATAAAATATGGCTCTTTTTTCATCCCTGGTGCCCGCGCTCAAGCATGCGCTCCATTTCATCCCACTCCATGATTGTCTCTTCTGCTTCTATCAAACGGCGCGCCGCCTGTATCCTGATCTCCCTTGCTGCATCCTCGTCTTCTGCCAGCGATTTTTCGGCCGCCTGCCTGATCAGGCTGCCAACCGAAATGCCTTTATATCTGGCATGTTCTGCGAGCTTTTGATATTGCTCCGGATCAAAGAGAACCATTACTTTTTTTGTCATTCCCACTTTCCAACCACCTCTATATATATAGCTCTATATATAGATTACAATCTTTTTTGCCAGGTGTCAATGCTCACAGAAGAAGCCGCTGTAAGTTCTAGTGTTCCTACGTGTTCTTGACAGTTTCACTATTGGATATGCTATTGACAGTAAAATGATGATGCTATAGCATGAATTCGGAATACTACTAATTGTATACGGCTGGCCAAGGAGTCGGCCTGCCTGGTTGGTCCAAAATTGCGGCTTGTTGGTCGATGATGACTCCTGTCTTGTTCAACTAGTTCTTGGCTTCAGTGGGGGCTTGCCTTCCCCCACTGAAGCTTAGAAATAGTTGAACCAGTGGCGTAGCCGCTCTTATCCCACCGCTTCGGAAGCGGTGGCATTAGAGCGGGTAGTCATCTGGGAAATCGATGAGACGGGGTCATTTTTATTTAGCCGATTTTTAAAATATAGCATTACGGGGGCTTTGTTGTGATTGAATACGACATCCTCGGGGCGTTGCGGGAAGCGGCGGACTGTCCAATCTGCACAGTTGTGGCAGAAAACGCAGACAAGTACATCAGGTGGTTTCTGATTGAAAACTACAGCCAGGCATCGACGCTTCTCAATCTGGCCGAAGGCGGATTTTGCCACGACCACGCCTATCAAATCGCCGGCCTCTCCACGCATCAATTAAGCGTGACCTATAGTTTTATCGCCAAGGACCTGGCGAATAAGGTTGCCAAGGTGAGAGACAACCCTGCCGACAACATTTCTTCCCGTGGCAAAAAAAGCAAACACAGATTTGATCTCTTGAAAAGAAACAAGCCCTGCCCTGTCTGCGACACCATCAAGTTCTATGAGCAATATGCCGCCGGCGCTGTGATCCAATTGCTTTCGGAAGCAGAGAACAGGGAGCTATATCAAAAATCAAGGGGCTTTTGCCGGGATCACCTGCTGCAAGTCCTGGAATTGGCAACCCCTGAAATTGAAGATTTTTTGTTAGAGGATTATCAACACAGGTTGGAAGGGATCAACGCCGATTTTCAAGAATACTTCAGGAAGCTGGATTACCAGAATGCCTGGGAGCCCAAGGGCGCCGAACAGGATACCTGGAAGCGGGCCATTAATCTGCTTCACGGCAGGCCTTAGCCCTATTCGGAGGAGGATAGGAAATGCGCCTGTTTCTGGTCAGGCATGGCGAAACCGCATGGAATAAGGAAGAGGTCTTCCGGGGGCGGGTTGACGTGGAGTTAAACGAACACGGCCTGGAACAGGGGCGGCTCACCGCCGGCGCGCTCAGCCGCCTGGAGCTTGCCGCCGTCTATTCCAGCCCGCTGAGCCGGGCGCATGAAACTGCCGCGGCTGATTGCCGAGCCCCACGGCCTGCCGGTGATTAACGAACCCGCCCTGACCGACATCGATTACGGTTCCTGGCAGGGCCTCAGTCACCAACAGGTCAAGGAGCAGTACCCGGAGGCTTACCGGCTGTGGGTCACTGCTCCCCACCAGGTGCGCTTCGAGGGAGGGGAGGGCCTGGATGACGTCGGCGCCCGGGCGCTGCAGGCTCTCAAGCAGATCTCCGGGCGCCATCCGGGCCAGAACGTGGTGGCGGTGAGCCACCGGGTCGTCAACAAGGTGCTCCTGCTTTCCCTGCTCGGCCTGGACAACTCCCGCTTCTGGTCGATCCGCCAGGATACCTGCGCCATCAACGTGATTGAAGAGGACGACCAGCATGGCTACATCATCCGCAGCCTTAACGACACCAGCCACATCAAGCCGCTGGCCGAACTGTTTTCGGGAACCAGGCAGGCGGCAGATTTTTAAAGGAATGGCTATTCTTGTAGAAAATAGGTATGGATAGATCCAGTTTGGGAAAATTGCTCATGATCGCATATTTACGCATTGAATCGCAGTTAGCTCACTAGGATTGACCGCAGTAGTGTTGCAATCGAACTTCGACAATGGGGGGATTTGTCTTGAACAGCGAGCAGGTGACGCAGGGATACGCACGGGCGCCGCACAGGTCGCTCTTTTACGCCATGGGCTACACCAGGGATGACCTGAAAAAACCGCTGATCGGCATCGTGCACTCCTTCAGCGAGATCGTTCCCGGCCACATTCACCTGAGAGACCTGGTCCAGGCTGCCAAGTTGGGGGTTGCGGCCGGAGGCGGCACACCGGTAGAGTTCCCGGTGATCGGCATCTGTGACGGGATCGCCATGAACCATGACGGGATGAAGTACCCACTGGCCACGCGCGAGCTGATCGCCGATTCCATCGAATCCATGGTGGTGGCCCACAAGTTTGACGGCCTGGTAATGATCGCCAGTTGCGACAAGATCGTACCCGGCATGCTGATGGCGGCGGGGCGGCTGAACATCCCCGCCATTTACGTCGGTGGCGGCCCCATGCTCACCGGTTATTACCGGGGAGAGAAGGTTGACCTGGTAAGGGGGGCTGTTTGAAGCCGTGGGGACATTTGCCCAGGGGGCGATGAGCGAAGAGGAACTGGACGAGATGGAGCAGAACGCCTGCCCCACCTGCGGCAGTTGCGCCGGGATGTTCACCGCCAACACCATGAACTGCCTGGTGGAGGCCATGGGAATCGCCCTGCCCGGCAACGGCACGATCCCGGCCCCTTATGGAAAGCGCAAGGCATTGGCCAAACAGGCCGGCCAGCAGGTCATGGAGCTGGTCCGGAACAATATCCGCCCGCGTGACATCATGACCTTGAACGCCTTCCGCAACGCCATACCCTGGACATGGCGCTCGGGGGCTCTTCCAACACGGTGCTGCATCTGCTGGCCATCGCCAGCGAGGTCGAAGTGCCCCTGGAGTTGGATGTATTTGACGAGATCAGCGCCCATGTACCCAATATTTGCAAGCTAGCTCCTGCCGGTACCGACCGCATCTTCGACCTGTACATGGCCGGCGGTGTTTCAGCCGTGTTGAAGCAACTGGGTGACAGGGGCCTGCTGTCGTTAGAGGAGAAGACGGTTGCCGGCACAACGCTGGGAGAGAGCATCAGCAGGGCCGCAGTCAAAGACCCGGGTGTGATCCGCCCGCTGGACGATCCTTACGGTACAGAAGGTGGGATCGCCATCCTGCGGGGGAACCTGGCGCCCGACGGAGCGGTGGTCAAACAGTCGGCAGTGGCCAGGGAGATGCTCGTGCACCGCGGCCCGGCCCGGGTGTTTGACAGTGAGGATGAGGCCTTCGCTGCCATTACCGGGGGCAAGATCAGCAAGGGTGACGTGGTAATCATCCGGTACGAGGGCCCCAAAGGCGGGCCGGGGATGCGGGAGATGCTCAGCCCCACGTCGGCCATTTCCGGGATGGGGCTGGACAAGGATGTGGCGCTGATCACCGATGGCCGTTTTTCCGGCGGAACACGCGGGGCTTGTGTCGGGCACGTTTCCCCCGAAGCCTCGGAGGGCGGTCCCATCGCCCTGGTGCAGGAGGGAGACCTGATCGAGATTGACATCCCGGGCCGCAAAATCACGCTCATGCTTTCGGATGAAGAGATTGCGAAGCGCAGGGAAAAATGGGCGGCACCCCCTCCCAGGGTTACCGGGAAAAGCTACCTGGCGCGCTATGCGTACCTGGTGACTTCCGCCAGCACCGGGGCAGTCACGAAAGTGCCGGAATAGAGTCAGGGGTTAGCCGCCTTAATGGTGACCCGGTGAAAACAACTCAGGAGTCAGAAGTCAGGAGCCAGGAGTCGCAGTAATGTCATATGTTGAAAGGATGGGCTATGGACAGGATTGGGATCGTGACGGACAGCACTGCCAACCTGCCGCCTCGCTTCAAAGAGCAGTACCAGGTCGAGGTTGTCTCGCTGATCGTGAATTTTGAGGCGGACAGCTTTCCGGAAGGGGGGATGGGCAGCAACTTCGATGAGTTTTATGAAAGGCTGCGCAAGGCGCCCAACCTTCCCACCACCTCGCAGCCTTCCGTCGGAGATTTCCTGGACGCATACAAGCGAGTCGGCTCCCGCACCGACAGCATCATCTCCATCCACATTACCGAGGGGATCAGCGGGACGATCGAGGCTGCCCGGGCAGCAGCAAAGATGCTGCCCGGGTTGGACATCACGGTTGTCGACTCCCATTCCACGTCGATCGGTCTCTACATGGTAGTAGAGGCTGCCGCCCGGGCGGTTGCCGCTGGCCTGGACAAGGACGAGATCCTGAAGATCGTTCATTATGTTATCGAACATTCCAAGGTTTTCTTCACCGTCGATACCCTGGAGTACCTGCGCCGGGGTGGACGGATCGGGGGCGGTGCGGCCCTGCTGGGCAATCTGCTGCAGATCAAGCCGATCCTCTATTTTAATGCTATGAAAAACAACGCCATCGATGTCTTCGATAAGGTGCGCACCTGGGGGAATGCCGTGCGGCGGATCATGGAGGAGATGCAGAAGCTGGGCCCTGATATCAGGGTCTGCGCTGTCTACACCGGTGTCGAGGCTATGGGGCAGGAACTGGTGAACCGGGTCAGGGCGATCTATCCCCACCTGACGCCGGAGCTCTGCCAGATGGGACCGGTACTTGGTACCCACGGCGGGCCGGGAACGGTGGGGCTGGCCTTTTATCCCCTGGCTCCGAATATAGCCAAACTGTTTGCGGTTCAGGACAGCGCGCCCCGCTGATCTCAGAGGTCAGAGGCAAGAAGTCGGAGGTCGGGGGCATTAGAGCGGGTAGCATCGGGGCCAGTTGTCTGCCAGCACTGCTTGACAGCATTTTGTTTTTCCTGCATAATGAGCTTGACGGTGCGGGGTGGAGCAGTGGTCAGCTCGTCGGGCTCATAACCCGAAGGTCGTTGGTTCGAATCCAGCCCCCGCTACCATTTTAGTTTTTAGCAATTAGTCGTTGACATCCAGCCATCAGACTGTGTTTCATCCAGGTGTCAAATGATCAACAGAGGTCCTGCGGGCGGAGTAGCTCAGTTGGTCAGAGCATGCGGTTCATACCCGCAGTGTCGGGGGTTCAAATCCCTCCTCCGCTACCATTAAAAAAGTTAGTGGCGATTAGCCATCGAAAAATCACTTATCACTCATATGTGGCCCGTTGGTCAAGTGGTCTAAGACATCGGCCTTTCAAGCCGGTAACAGGGGTTCGAATCCCCTACGGGTCACCATTCAATTTAATTCTTGCTTCATCGGGGGATTGTTTTCCCCCGCTGAAGCTTCAAGAAATAGTTAATACAGTGACGTAGCCGCTCTTATCCACCCCGTCATGAGGACATTCCTCGACCCCTTTCCTCTGATGAAGCGGGGGCATTAGAGCGGGTAGTCATCTGTGGAGAATAACCCCGCCTACAAGGCGGGTTTTAATTTTCAAACGAAGCGAAGCGAAGTTATGCGGTTAATTTGTCGGATGGTCGCCGGATCTGGGCGCAGATTACCACAAGTTTCCCGGAAACTTTGCCTTATAATGGATTGATCGAAATCCGGATCTTTCCAGGAAGGGCAGGTGGCTAGGGATGGGCGCTGAGTACGCCTGGTTGCGTCATGGCATCTCCGGCAGGTATTCCCAGGTCAAGGGCGTTGCCCTGTTTCTGCTCTACGTGGTACTGGGCGTCGCCGCCGGGCGCTCATCTGTAGGAGGCCTCGCTCCCTTTGCGGTGCCCATGGCGATCACTGCAGCCTTCCTGGCGGCGCCCATGGATTGGGCGGTGGTGGCCGGGTTGGCGGCGGGAGTGTTCACCCGCGCCGGAACCGGTTACCTGCTGCTGCCGGTGGGGGAGGCCGTGTCGGTGGCTATGGCCTTCCTGCTGGCCAGGTTCTTTCGGGGTAGATGGTCCCAGCCGTTGCTGTCCGGGGCTCTGGCCGCCGGCGGCATCAATATCCTGGCCAGGGGCATCTTCCTGCTGCATCAGGGTAACCCGGCGGCCCTATTCAGCCTGCTCAGCGAGTCAGCCCTGGTCAGCCTGTGCACCCCGCTTACTCTCTACGGGTTTAGCGGGGCATTGAGGGTCAAGGAGCGGCAGAAGGAACTGCGGGCGCTGCTGGTCCTGGTTTTTTTGATGTGCGGCCTGGGAGACCTGCACGTCGGCCCGGCTACTCTCCAGGAGATCCTGGCCCGGTGCGTCCTGATCACCGTGGCCTATGGCTGGGGCGCCGGCTGGGGGGCCGGGGCCGGGTGATCCTGGGGCTGCTGGGCGGTAATTTACAGACGATACTGCCCCGGGCCGGCTTTTACGCCGGCATCGGCTTCTTTGCCGGAGTCTTGCAGGGTTTTGGCCGCACCGGAGTGATAGCGGGATTCTTCCTGGCCAGCATGCTCTTTTCCATCTTTTACGACAACCCGGGCGAACTGTCCGGGCACCTGCTGGCCAGCCTGCTGACCGTGGGGATTTTCTTCCTGGCTTCCCCCTTCATTAACCGGTGGCTGGGCCGGGAGAAGCCGGATGCTTTGCCGGATTTGCCCCTGGAGGCGGAGATCGGTTTTTCACAACGATCTAAGTCCTCGGAAACTTTCTGCGGCGACAGTTTTGCCGTGGCGCACCAGTCTTCGGGGCACCTGTTGCTGACCATCAGCGACGGGATGGGGGCGGGGATCAATGCCATGCGCGAAAGCAGGGTTGTGGTAAAATTAATGGAACAGTTAATGAGTAACGGGATCGGGCCGGAGGCGGCGGCCGGGATCGTCAACGCCACTCTGTACCTTCGGGGCGGTGAGGAGTGCGCCGCTACCATCGACCTGGCTGCAGTCGACCTGGAGGGCCGGTACGTGGATCTCCTGAAGGTGGGGGCGCCGCCCAGCTTTCTGAAGCGGGGCCACAGCGTCGAGATGATCAGGTCCAGTTGCTGGCCGGCCGGCATCCTGGATCGGGTGGAAGCGGAGGTGCACCGCCGCCAGGTGCTGCCCGGAGATATTCTGATCATGGTCACTGACGGGGTCACCGAGGTCGAACGGGAAGCTTTCCTGCCCGACAACTGGCTGTACGACTTTCTCAAGGACTTGCCCCTGGAGGACGCCCAGGCGGTGGCAGACCTGATCCTGAAGTATGCCTTGAAGGCTGCCGGGCTGCAGAACAGGGACGACATGACGGTGCTGGTGGCGCGTTTCGGCGACGGGCAGGAACTTGGGGGAACAATGGCATGGTGAGCTTGTTTGGACAAGGAGCGGGCATTTCTTTCCAGGATCAGATCATTCAGCGCCAGGCACGGGATGTTTAGCCCCGGGATGAAGATCGTGGTCGGGGTTTCCGGAGGGGCGGACTCGGTGGGCTTGCTGCAGGTTTTACGTCAGCTCGCCCCGGAGTATGGCCTGCAGTTGCACGTCGTGCACCTCAATCACATGCTGCGGCCGGAGGCAGCGGATGATGCCGCCTTTGTCCGGCAGCTCGCACACCGCCTGGGCCTGCCGGCCACAATCGGCTGCGCCCGGGTAGGCGCCATCGCCAGGCGGCTCAGGACCGGGACCGAGGATGCCGGGCGGCTGGCTCGCTATTGGCTGCTGGAGACGGTGGCAGACCGGATCGGCGCCCAGCGGATTGCCTTGGGACATCATGCGGGTGACCAGGTGGAAACGGTGCTGTGCAACATCATGCGGGGCGCCGGGCCCGGGGGCCTGGCCGGTATCCCGCCGCGGCGCGGCAGGGTTGTGAGGCCGCTGCTCTGCGCCTCCAAGGAAGAGATTGCCGCTTACTGCCGGGCTGCCGGGCTGGAGTGGCGCACCGACGCCTCCAACCTCTCTCCGGAGTTCCTGCGCAACCGGATCCGGCACCGCCTGCTGCCATTGCTCCAGAAAGAGTTCAACCCCCGCTTGGACCAGGCGATCTTGCGCCTGGCGGAGATCATGGGGGAAGAAAACCGCTGGTTCAGGCGCTGCGCGCAGTCCCTGCTCGGCCAGTTGCTGCTGGACGGGCGCGGCGCCAGGCGCATGCGCCCAAAGGCGCACCCGGCGCGGACGAATGTTCACGGGCACCCGGGCCGGCGACGGTAGCCCCGGCGTCTGATGGCGCCAGGCCACCATCGGGAAAGGTACGCCTGGCCCTGCCTGCCTTTTTGCGTCTTCCCCTGGCCCTGCGCCGCTGCCTGCTGCGTGCCGCAGTCCGGAGAGCGGGGGGCAACCTGCGCCACCTGGGATATCAGAATGTGGAGGACTGCCTGGATTTCCTGAGCCGGGGCGCTCCGGGCGGTGCCGTCCAGTTGCCACGCGGTGTGCGGGTCAGCAAAGGATCCACCTGTTTTACGGTGGCCGTGGTAATCAGAGTCCGAGGCAGGAAGTCAGAGGCCGGAAAAAACAGGAAACAGAAGCTGCAAGAAAGCAGAGGGATCACGGTCCGGCTCCGACCTCTTGCATCCTGCTTCTGTTCTCTTGCCGGTGCCCGGCAGGACGCCTCTGCCCGGACTGGGGCTGGTTATCCGGGCGCAAGTGGTTGACATCATTCCCGGCGCTGCCGGCGCGGAGCGGCTGTGGGAAACCGGCGCCGGTAACCGGGCCTGCTTCGATTACGACCAACTGGAGTCGCCGTTAGCTGTCAGGACCCGCCGGGCAGGAGACCGCCTCCGTCCTTTCGGGATGCAGGGCGCCAAGAAGCTGAAGAAGCTACTGGGCGAGCTTCGGGTACCTGCCCGCCTCCGCGACCGGGTCGCCCTGGTGGTCTCCGGGGGCGAGATCATCTGGGTGGCAGGCTACCGGAGGGCCGAGACGGCGCCGGTTACTGAACAGACCAGGCGTATGTTGATCCTTGAGGCTGAGAAGTTATCTTGAGAGGCGAGGAGAGACTTCTCGCTTCATTCGACTTGCCAGCTTTAATGCTCCCTAACGAAGAGACAAGATGCTTCCAGCGAAAAGCTTCCAGCGAAAAAAATTGAATCCCTTTGAGAAATCATGTTAAAATATTACGTATGCTTTAGAGAGACTGGTTAGGAGGGTTTTAATGTGGGCCGCCTCCTGAAAAATCTGTTGATTTATCTGGTCATCGTTGTTTTTGCCGTGCTGGCCATCAAGCTGTTTGTACCTGCAACGACCAGTACCACGACCTGGAATTATAACCAGTTTATTACTGCATTGGCAGCGGGGAACATAAAAAGTATTTCGCTGAAGTCGGAAGATACGCAGCTATCATGTAGATGGCACGACCACCGACAATGAAAATTTTAACACCGATATCCCCGCCAACAACCCGGATTTACTGAAGCTGCTGGATGACAACGCCACATCCGGCAAGACAACCGTGACCTATCCTCCCCCCAGAGCACACCCTGGTGGGCGGGGCTGCTCTCCACCCTGCTGCCCATCCTGTTGATCGTGGGGTTTGTCTTTTTCATGCTGCAGCAGACCCAGGGGGGCGGCAACCGGGTGATGCAGTTCGGGCGCAGCCGGGCGCACCTTCTGGATCCCGAGAAGAAGAAGGTCACCTTCGAAGACGTGGCCGGGGTGGACGAGGCCAAGGAAGAGCTGGAGGAGATCGTCGAGTTCCTCAAGGACCCGAAGCGATACAACGACATGGGCGCCCGGATTCCCAAGGGCGTGCTGCTCTTCGGCCCGCCGGGCACCGGTAAGACTCTGCTGGCCCGGGCGATCGCCGGCGAGGCCGGGGTGCCCTTCTTCAGCATCAGCGGCTCCGACTTCGTGGAGATGTTCGTCGGGGTGGGCGCCGCCAGGGTGCGGGACCTGTTCGAGCAGGCCAAGAAGAGCACCCCCTGCATCGTCTTCGTGGACGAGATCGATGCCGTCGGGCGGCACCGGGGCGCAGGCCTCGGGGGTGGCCACGACGAGCGTGAGCAGACCCTGAACCAACTGTTGGTGGAGATGGACGGTTTCAGCGCCAACGAGGGAATCATCATTATCGCCGCCACCAACCGTCCGGACATCCTCGACCCGGCCCTGCTGCGTCCGGGGCGCTTTGACCGCCAGATCACGGTCGACCTCCCCGACCTGCTCGGCCGGAAGGAGATTCTCAAGGTGCATGCCCGGGGCAAGCCCCTGGATGACGGTGTGGACATGGACGTGCTGGCCCGCAGGACGCCGGGTTTCACCGGCGCCGACCTGGCCAACATGATCAACGAGGCGGCGCTGCTGACCGCCCGCCGCGACAAGAAGAAAATCGGGATGAAGGAACTGGAGGACTCCATCGAGCGGGTGATCGCCGGGCCGGAGAAGAAGTCCCGCATCATGAGCGAGGATGAGAAGCGGCTGATCGCCTATCACGAGGCGGGGCACGCCGTGGTCGGAGGGCTTGCTGCCCCATGCCGACCCGGTGCACAAGATCTCGATCATCCCCAGGGGGCGTATGGGTGGGTACACGCTCTCGCTGCCCGTCGAGGACCGGCGCATCCAGACCAAGTCCTACCTGCTCGACCTGGTCACCACCCTGCTGGGCGGGCGGGCGTCAGAGAGCCTGGTGCTGGTGGATATCAGCACCGGGGCGCACAACGACCTGGAGCGGGCGACCGACCTGGTGCGCAAGATGATCACCGAATACGGCATGTCCGAGGAATTGGGCCCGATCACCTTCGGCCGTCCGGAGGAGCAGGTGTTCATGGGGCGCGACCTTGCCCGCGAACGCAACTACAGCGAGGCCACGGCCTACTCCATCGACAAGGAGGCGCACCAGATCATCGAGCAATCTTACCAGAAGGCCAAGAAGCTGCTGGGAGACAACCTCAACAAGCTGCACCGGATCGCCACCACCCTGCTGGAAAAGGAGACCATCGAGCGCGGCGAGTTCGAGGCGCTGATGCAGGAGGCCTGATTCGAGGCTCGATTCCGACTTCCTAATTGAAGGGGAGATTTTATGCCGCAAATGGAACGCACTTTTATGATGGTCAAACCGGACGGGGTACAGCGCCAGTTGGCCGGAAGGATCATCGGCGCCTTCGAGCGCCGCGGCCTGAAGATCGTCGGGCTGAAACTGCTGCGGATCACCCCGGAACTGGCCGGTCGGCACTATGCCGAACACCTTGGCAAGCCTTTCTTCCAGGGCCTGGTGGATTTTATCACCTCCGGGCCGGTGGTGGCCATGGTGCTGGAGGGGAAGGACTGTATCGCCATGGCCCGGGAGATGATGGGGGCGACTGACCCGCTCAAGGCCACACCGGCTAGCATCCGGGGCCGGTACGGGATCGACATCGGGCGCAACGTGGTGCACGGCTCTGACTCCCCGGCGAGCGCCGAGCGGGAGATCAGCCTCTTTTTCGATCAGGACGAGTTGCTGGATTATACCCTGGACATGCATAAGTGGGTTTATGAATGAAAATTTCGCCCGCGCGGAGCGGTCTGTTCAAGGATAAAATTTTAATTAGAAAGTATACGCAATGGCAGGAAAAATAGGAGCAGTAGCGAATTCCAGATTGGTTGCCTGATCCTATTGGCTGGCACCTGTTGATATTTTGACGATCAAGCCTGTTCAACTAGTTCTTGGCTTCAGTGAGGGATTGTCTTACCCCCACTGAAGCTTACGGAGAATAGTTAACTGAGAGGCGTAGCCGCTCTTATCCCACCGCTTCAGAGAAGCGGGGGCATTAGAGCGGGTAGCCCTCGGTAAGGGGGAGTGGAGAGGACAGGGTAAATGGAGCAGGCGGATTTGGTCAGTTGGGTGCAGCGAGTAGGTGTGGTTTTAGGTAATGTAGAGAGAAATCCGTAAAATTTTAAGGGAGGTCGGTATTTTTATGCCTTACGATGCAACGCAAATGCAGGATTGGCAGATCGCCGAGGCGGCCGAAAAGAACATGCCTAAGCCGTATGAGATTGCTGACAGGCTAGGCATGGAAAAAGACGAGGTAATTCCTTACGGCAGGATTGCCAGGTTTGACTACATGAAGATCCTGGAGCGCTTGAAGAGCAGACCGGACGGGAAGTACATCGAGGTCACCGCCATCACTCCGACACCGCTCGGCGAGGGCAAGACCACCACCACCATGGGGGTCATCGAGGGGCTTGCCATGCGCGGCAAGAACGTCGGCGGCGCTGTCAGGCAGCCTTCCGGCGCCCCGACCTTCAACATCAAGGGGACGGCGGCCGGCGGCGGCAACTCCCTGCTGATTCCGATGACCGAGTTCTCCCTCGGCCTCACCGGCGACATCAACAACATCATGAACGCCCACAACCTGGCCATGGTGGCCACCACGTCCAGGATGCAGCACGAGGACAACTACACCGACGAGTTTTTAGCCAAGCGCGGCCTACGCCGCCTCGGTATCCACCCCAAGAAGGTGGAGATGAGATGGGTCATGGACCTGGGCGCCCAGGCCCTGCGCAACATCGTCATCGGCCTCGGCGGCACGATGGACGGCGCTCTGATCCAGTCCGGCTTCATGGTCACCGTGGCGTCGGAGATCATGGCCATCCTGGCCATGGTGCACGACCTGAAGGATATGCGGGAGAGCCTGGGCAGGATCATCGTGGGCTATGACCGGAACGACAATCCGGTGACCACCGAGGACCTGGAAGTTGCCGGCGCCATGACCGCCATCATGCGGGAGTCGATCAACCCGAACCTGTGCTGGACGGCTGAATACCAGCCGGTGATGGTCCATGCCGGGCCGTTCGCCAACATCGCCGTCGGCCAGTCCTCCGTTATCGCCGACCGGGTCGGTCTCAAGCTGTTCGACTACCACTGCACCGAGTCCGGATTCGGCTGCGACATCGGCTTCGAGAAGTTCTGGAACGTGAAGAGCCGGGTCAGTGGCCTGAAGCCGAACGTCTCCATTATCGTGGCCACCGTCCGCGCCCTCAAGATGCATGGCGGCGGGCCGGCCGTGGTGCCCGGGCGCCCGCTGGACGAGGCCTACACCAAGGAGAACCTGCCGCTGCTGGAGAAGGGTTTTGTCAACCTGTTGCACCACATCGGCATCGTCAAGCAGTCCGGTATCAAGCCGGTGGTCTGCATCAACGCCTTCCCGACCGACACCGACGAGGAGCACAAGCTGCTCAAGCGCCTGGTCGAGCAGACCGGCACCCGCGTCGCCGTGTCCAAGCACTGGCGCTTCGGCGGCGAGGGCACCCTGGAACTGGCCGACGCCGTGATCGACGCCTGCGAGGAGAAGGTGGACTTCAAATTCCTCTACCCGATCGACATGCCGCTCATGGAGAGAGTCGAAGCCATCGCCAAGAACGTCTACGGCGCCGATGGCGTGACCTGGTCGCCGACTGCCAAGGCCAAGGCCAAGATGTACGGGGAGAAGTACCCGGACTTCTTCACCATGATGGCCAAGACCCAGAACTCCCTGACCCACGACCCGAACCTGAAGGGTGTGCCCAAGGGCTGGACGCTGCCGGTCCAAGACGTCCTGATCTTCGCCGGCGCCAAGTTCATAGTGCCGATATGCGGCGATATCAAGCTGGTGCCCGGCACCTCCTCAGACCCGGCCTTCCGGAGAATCGACGTCGACGTCAATACCGGCTCCGTTCAGGGCCTGTTCTAGGGAACGTTACCGGTTCAACTAGTCCTTTTCTTGGCTTCAGTGGGGGGAAGACAACCCCCCACTGAAGCCAAGAAATAGTTAATACAGTGACACGCCCAGAGGGCACCCGGCTCTTATCCCACCGCTTCAAAGAAGCGGGGGCATTAGAGCGGGTAGTCATCTGTGGTAAGTGAGCTTACACAGCCGGAGGAAGGCTTCTCGCCACCCCCGGCTTTATCTTGACATCATTCGGTGAGAAGTCCTCACAAGGTATATATTGACTATTTGACCACTTGCCTGAAGTTTGTTGCGGCGGTAAGGTGCGCAGGGGTTAGCGGTTGTAATAATGAGGCGAAGAGAGTATGATATTCTTGGAAATTGCTCTCAGCATTTGAATTTTCATAGAGGGTTAAGGAGAGGGACATGGAAAGAATAGACGCAATTATTCGGGACCCCGTGTTTCAAGACAGCCTGGCCAGGCTCAAGGAGATCGAGCAGGACCGGGAGTTCTGCAAGCACACCCTGCAGCACTTTGTCGACGTGGCGCGGATTGCCTACATCCTGATGCTGGAATCGGGGCAGTTCAAGCAATTCATCGAGGATGCGCACCTCGGCGGCCCTGCTGCCGCCAAGGAGGTCATCTATGCCGCCGGCATCCTGCACGACGTCGCCCGGTGGCGAGAATACGAGACCGGCGAGGACCACGCCCCGCTGGGGGCGGCCATGGCCGGGGAGATCCTGGAGCGGACCGGTTTCCACCCTGACGAGATCAGGGTGGTCACTCATGCCATCTACGAGCACCGGGAGCAGGACACCCAGATGTCCCTGCTGGGGGAACTGTTGTTCAGGGCGGACAACCTGTCCAGGGCCTGCCACGAGTGCAGCGCCCAGGAAAAGTGCTATAAGTTCTCGCAGATGGAGACCGGCAATCTCGTCCTGATTTATTAAACCTGCCCTGTATGAAAGCGAACTCGCTCGCTCGATGATTCAATGGGGGAGCGCAGAGACCCCCACTGATCTATTAATCTGAACCCACCGCCTAAAGAGGCGGGGGACTTCTTGGTGAAGTTAAAATGCCGAATTCAGCTCCCACTTCTAGAAGTGGGAGACTTCTTCTGGAGGATGGTGACTCCAGGGAGCCTTGCCTCTGACTTCTGAAATGAAAGGCGGAGAATGATGGACAGATACGACCCCCATAACCTGAGAGTGATAGAGGTCGCCAATAAGACGGAGGCGCAGCGTGCCATCAAGGAGATCGGCGCCGGCTCCGGAGGCAATGCCCTGATGGTGCCCAAGGCGGTGCACCGCCTGTTGCGGGTGGAAAACCTCTCCATCAAAGCGGCGATCATCCTCAAACAGGAGATGCTGTCCAGGGGGGGCGAAGCGGCGCTCAACTGGGAGGTTGGCGCCCTGTCCGTGGACGACGACCGATGTCCTGTTGATGGGTACCCTGAAGCAGTATGACCTGCTCTGCTCACAAACTGGAGATGCAGCCGTTCGGCCTGGCCCGGCTCGCCCAATCGATCAAGGATGTGTTGGACAACCTCGAACCGCAAACAGGCCGCCGGCTGTGCTGCCGCAACCTGTCTCTGACTATCGGTGAGCGTACCCTGATCATGGGTATTCTTAACGTCACTCCGGACTCCTTCTCCGATGGCGGCAAGTTCAACCAGCTCGACGCCGCTGTTGCCCACGCCAAACAGATGGTGGCCGAGGGGGCCGACATCATCGATATCGGGGGTGAATCGACCCGCCCGCAGACCTGGAACGAGGAGCCGCTGTCCGCGGAGGAGGAGATAGCCCGGATCATGCCGGTACTGGAGCGGCTGCTTCGGGAGATCGGGGTTCCCATCTCCATCGATACCTACAAGGCGGAAACTGCCAGGGTAGCCCTGAAGGCCGGCGCCCACATTATCAACGATATCTGGGGTTTCTTGAAGGACCCGGAACTGGCCAAGGTGTCCGCGAATTATGACGCTCCCGTCATCCTGATGCACAACCAGGATGGGACCGAGTATCAGAACCTGATGGGGGACGTGATCCGGTCGCTGCGGCAGAGTGTCAAGATCGCCGAGGACGCCGGGGTGCGGCCGGAGCAGATTATCATCGATCCGGGCATCGGGTTCGGCAAGACCGCCGAGCAAAGCCTGGTGGTGCTGCGCCACATGGACGAGCTGCGGTCCCTGGGTAAGCCGATCCTGCTGGGTACGTCGCGCAAGTCGGTGATCGGCAAAACCCTGAACCTACCAGTAAACCAGCGCCTGGAAGGGACTGCCGCCACGGTCGCCTGGGGGATCGCCAATGGCGCTGACATCATCCGGATACACGACGTCAAGGAGATGACCCTCGTCGCCCGTATGGTGGATGCTATAATGAGAAGTGAGATGCGGGAAGTGAGAAGTGAGAAATATTAGGGGGTGATCGGGATGGGGCGCGGCCACGATAAGATCATCTTGAAGGGCATGGAATTTTACGGGTTTCACGGGGTGCTCCCCGGGGAGCAGGAGATCGGTCAGCGGTTCCTGGTGGACCTGGAGCTGGGCACGTACCTGGAGCACTCCGGGCGCCTGGACGACCTGTCGGAGTCCATCGACTATACGGAGGTTTATGGCCTGGTGGAGAAGATCGTAACAGAGGAGCGATTCAACCTGATCGAGGCCCTGGCCGAGCGGATCGCCCAGGCTGTGCTGGGCCGCTACTCGCTGGAAGAGGTGATGGTGCGGGTGAAGAAGCCGCACGCCCCCCTGGGAGGCATCTTTGACTACGTGGGCGTGGAGATTCGCAGGAGCCCCCAGCGCCATTGAATTCAGAGGTCAGAAGCAAGAGGTCGTAACAGAAATCAGAGGCAAGAGGTCGGAAGCAGGAAAAAGTTCTGAAACTGGCATCCAACTGCCGAAAACAGAGGTCAGAGGCCAGAAGTCAGAAAATTCAACTAGTTCTTGGCTTCAGTGGGGGTAAGACAATCCCCCACTGAAGCTTAGAAATAGTTAACTAGAGGCGTAGCCGCTCTTATCCCACCGCTTCAAAGAAGCGGGGGCATTAGAGCGGATAGCCCTCGGTAAAAGGAAAAGGCAAAAGTATGATGAAAACATCATGACATCAGAATTCCGACATCCGACTTCCTGCATCCGCCTTCCGATTCAACAAATTCGGGCTTTTATCGGGCTTGGCTCCAACCTGGGTGACCGGGTGGCTTACCTGGAAGATGCCCGCCGCGTTCTTTCCGGCAGCCCGGGGATCACCCTCGCCGGCTCCTCTTCCCTGTATGAGACCGAACCGGTGGGTTACACCGAGCAGGGCTGGTTCCTCAACCAGGTGGCGGAGGTTGCCACCAGTCTTGGCCCCTGGGAACTGCTCCGGGTGCTTCAGGGGATCGAGCAGGCTCTAGGACGGCAGCGGTTGATCAGGTGGGGCCCCCGGGTGATCGACCTCGACCTGTTACTGTACGGAAACGCGATCCTGACAGACCCTGACCTGACCGTGCCCCATCCCCGGATGTATGAACGAGGCTTCGTGCTGGCGCCTCTGGCCGAGATTGCTCCGGATTACATCCACCCGGATGGCAAAACGAGCCTGGAGCATTTACAAGCTCTTGGGAGTAGGGAAAAAATCATGAAAAAATCTGGTTGATCAGACGATCCTGATATGATAATATAATAAAAAATTGGAATTAGCTTACGCCTCAGGTCAGCCCGGATGGCATCGGAAACGACCATACCGGGAGGCTGCCGGAGGCGGGGCAAAAGACTGAGAGCCAACCGCTTGTACCTGAAGAGGACGGAGACGGAAGGCGCCGTGCCGGAATAGTCGGGATTACGCGGCCTTCTGACTTTCGTCAGGAGGTTTTCTATTTTATCCGGCATGGGAGGTCATGAGGCATGAGGGTTGAAGGGATGGCGGATCTGGAAAAGCGTAAGAAGATCGGTTTCATCGGCTGTGGCCGGACGGGTTCAGCCCTGGCCCTGCTGCTGCAGCAGGCAGGCTACGAGGTGGTGGGGGTGGCCAGCCGCCGGCAGACCTCGGCGGAGATCCTGGCGGAGCGCCTGGGTTGCCCGGCCTTAGCCGGCCCTGAAGTGGCCCGGCGGGCGGACGCTCTGTTCCTGACCACCAGCGATGACGAGATAGCCATGGTATCTGTTGCCTTGGCTGAGGCTGCGGCCTTTCATGACGGGCAGATCGTCCTGCACTTGAGTGGCGCCCTCACCTCCGAAGCACTGGCGACGGCGGCGGCCCAGGGAGCGATTGCCCTGTCCCTGCACCCGATCCAGTCTTTTGCCAGCGTGGAGCAAGCGATCACCGTTCTCCCCGGATCCTATTTCAGCATCGAGGGCGATCCCCGGGGCTACGACTTTGCAAGGGAGATTGTCGTCCAGCTCAGGGGAAAGTCTTTCTTGTTGGATTCCCGTGCCAAGATACTGTATCACGCGGCCTGTGTGGCTGCATCCAACTACTTTGTGGGCCTGATGGCCTGCAGCCTGGACTTGCTGGAAGAGGCGGACATTCCGGAAGGGATGCGGTTGCCCGCCCTACTGCCCCTGGTAACAGGAACCCTGAACAATATTTGTTCCCTCGGGATTCCCCACGCCTTGACCGGGCCGATCGCCCGGGGCGATGCGGGGACACTGGGGAAGCACCTGGCCGCCCTGGGCGGCCTGCCGGATCAACTCAGGATCTACCTCAGCCTCGGCCTGAAGACAGTAGACGTTGCCCGGGCCAAGGGCACGATCACCCCGGAGCAGGCCGACGACCTGCGGGTGCTGCTGATGAACTCCTATGACAGCCTTGAAGGGAAACGAAGGCAGGTTGGGGATCGGCAATTGGCCAGAGCGTAAGGTGTCCGCTAGGTTTTGAATCCCGTGTGGTAAGACTACAATATCGAATGATTCAATAACTTCGGTGCCTGATTCTGAGAATGACAAAAGGGAGTGATCGGCGATGGGGCGGGTAACAACAGCGACTCTGATGGAGATGAAGGCCAGGGGCGAGAAGATAACGATGCTGACGGCCTATGACTATCCCACGGCCTGTCTGCTTGACGAGGCCGGCGTCGACATGCTGCTGGTGGGTGATTCGCTGGGCAACGTGGTGCTGGGCTATGAGAATACCCTGCCGGTAACCATGGACGAGATGATCCACCACACCCGGGCGGTGGCCCGGGGGGCACGGCGGGCGATGGTGATTGGTGACATGCCGTTTTTGTCCTACCAGGCGAGCCTGTCCGAGGCCGTGCTGAATGCCGGGCGCTTTCTGAAAGAGGGCGGCGCTCAGGCAGTAAAGCTGGAGGGTGGCAGCGAGCGGGCGAGTGTGGTGCGAGCCCTGGTGGAGACAGGAATCCCGGTGATGGGCCATCTCGGTCTCACCCCCCAGTCGGTGCACCAGTTCGGGGGTTTCCGGGTACAGGGGAAGGGCGAGGCAGCGGCCCGGCGCCTGCTGGATAGCGCCCTGGCCCTGGAAGAGGCGGGAATCTTCTCCCTGGTGCTGGAGGCCATTCCGGCGGAGCTGGCGGCACAGGTGACCTCCCGGCTGCAGGCGCCCACCATCGGCATCGGAGCCGGCCCCGATTGTGACGGACAGGTGCTGGTGGTTCACGACATGCTTGGACTGTCAGGGCGCAAGGTGCCCAAGTTCGTCAAGCAGTACGCCTCGCTGGGCGATGCCATCAAGGAGGCGGTACGAGCCTACCAGTCGGATGTGAAGGATGGGAGATTCCCAGGCCCGGAGCACTGTTACGATACGCCCAAGGCGGAAGCCGGGCCCAGCCTGACCAGATGCTGATAACCGGCGCCTCTTACAGAGATACAACTGGGAAGTGTGATGCAGGGAGAGGGAAGTGACGGGTGCCGCCTTCAGCACTCAACGTATGCTGTACTGCTATGCAGGGAGATGCGGCTGTTGAGTGCTGAGCACCCGGCGGGTACGAAGTCATTGGCTACGCTAGTGACTTGAGATATAAGAAGTGAAAAGTGAGATGTGGGGGAGCCGATCATGGAAGTGGTCGAAAGTGCCAGGCGGATGCAGGAGGTGGCCCTCGGCCTGAAGCGCCGGGGACTGAGTATCGGCCTGGTGCCCACCATGGGTTACCTGCACCAGGGGCACCTGAGCCTGGTGCAAGGTGCTAGATCAGAATGCGATCAGGTAATCATGAGCATTTTCGTGAACCCGCTGCAGTTCGGGCCGCAGGAGGACCTCGCCGCCTATCCCCGGGACATGGGGCGCGACCTGAGCCTGGCCCGGGAGGAGGGCGTTGACTTCGTCTTCACCCCCACCGGTGCGGAGATGTACCCGGAGGGGTTCAACACTCATGTGGAGGTCGGAGGGGCGCTAACAGAGAAGATGTGCGCCCGGTCGCGGCCCGGCCACTTCCGCGGGGTGACCACGGTGGTCATGAAGCTCTTCCAGATCACCCAGCCGGACCGGGCCTACTTTGGGCAGAAAGATGCCCAGCAGGCCTTGGTGATCAGGAAAATGACGACCGACCTGAACCTGCCCCTGGAGGTCGTTACCTGTCCCATCGTGCGCGAGGCGGACGGCCTGGCCATGAGTTCCCGCAACGTCTATCTCTCTCCTGCGGAGCGGGAGGCCGCCCTTACTCTGCCCCGGTCGTTGCAGGCAGGGCGGGAGCTTGTTCAGAGGGGTCAACGCCGGGCAGAGCAGGTGCGCTCCGCCATTCTGGACGGGCTCACTCATAACGAGGCGATCAGGGTAGACTACGTGGAGGTCTGCGACGGCCAGACCCTGGCCGATATGGCCGAACTGCATGGGCCTGTTTTATTGGCAGCGGCGGTATGGGTAGGAAAGACCAGGCTGATTGACAATATCTACCTGGAGGTTTGAGCAATGTACAGGACAATGCTCAAGTCAAAGATCCACCGGGTGGTGCTCACCGAAGCGAAACTCAACTATGTGGGGAGCATCACCATTGACAGGGATCTGTTGGAAGCCGCCGACATCCTGCCCAACGAGCAGGTGCAGGTGGTGAACAACAATAACGGCGCCCGGTTCGAGACCTACGCCATAGAGGGGTCGCGGGGTTCCGGGGTCGTCTGCCTGAACGGCGCAGCCGCCCGGCTGGGCCACCCAGGAGACATCCTGATCATCCTGTCGTACGTGCAGTTGGACGAGGACGAGGTGCGCACCCACCAGCCGAAGGTGGTGCTGGTGGATGCGCACAACCACATGGTTTCAGAGGCGAGTGCTCCGACCAGCTACGCCATAAGGGACTTCAACCCCCAACCTTGGGTGCTCTATGCAGAGTCGGAGAATTTAAATGCCAAAGTGGTGAAATGTTAACAGGATTATCAATCCTTGTATCGTCAGCGGCACGCTGGCCTGCATGGCAAGGAGCAGCCGCCGCTCTACCTCGTCCCAGTTCACTAGGCTCCGCCAGGCCTTGATATAGTCCGGGCGGCGGTTCTCGTAGTCGAGATAGTAGGCGTGCTCCCAGACGTCGCATACCAGCACCGGAATAGAGCCCCAGTCCGTGAGCTTTTGGTGGTTCTCGGCGGTCAAGACTTCTAAATGACTGAAGCTCGGTATCCAGCATAGTACGCCCCACCCTGAAGCCTCAACATCCTTTGATGCCTCTGTAAACTGTTTGATGAAGGCCGCAACGCTGCCGAAATAGTTAACGATCTGGAATTCGGTATGCCCGTAAGGCTGAGCGGCGCCTCCCGGGGCCATGATCGTCCAATAGATGCTGTGCAGGATATGTCCAGAGCCGTTATAGGCTAAGTTGCGTTCAAGCGCCCTGATGTTGTCGAAGTTGTTCGTCTGCCTGGCCGCTACTAATGTGAGCTCCGTCTTATTCAGATTGTCGACGTAGCCTTTATGCAGGATGTCATGGTGGATCTGCAATGTCCTGGCGCTGATCACCGGTTCCAGGGCATTGTAGGGATATGGCAATGGCGGCAAGCGGTGCTGGCCTGGAGGTACATAGGGCTGTGGCGGGTTATAGATGTACATGTCCATCCCTCCTATCGGCTTTTTATGGTACTCTTTTTGACAGATTATGCATCTGCCTTTTGGAAGGTGCGAGGGATTCATGAGACTAAAGAAAAGAACAATAGGACCCTTGCCCGGCTTAGCAAGGAAGAGCTTATTGCCCTGATTGCCGATCTCGTGCTGAGAGATCCTTCCTGGCATCCGTGGTCGGGCTGGCGGTAGGCACGTTCAAGGGGCTGTCGCTGGATGTGTCTGCCTTGAAACGTGAGGTGGAGAGAGCACTGCGCCGGCATGAACCCTATGACATCGAGACGGCCCTGCGTGAGATTCTGCAGACGGCCGAACGTCTGGCCGGAAAGGAAGACTGGCGGGGGGCGGGGATGGTCTATGCTACTCTGCTGGACGGCATGACGGAAAGCTACCCCGATGAACTTCAGGAAACGGATGAAGAAGGGGACATTGCCTGCATTGCCCAAGACTGCGCAGAGGGGTTGAAGGAGTGCCTGGAATCGGGTGCCATCGATCAAGAGACGAGGCGGCCCTGGCATGGCAACGCCAGGTTTTTCAGCAGCGCCCCGACCTGAAATCATTTCAAGAGCTGCGCCAGCTTGGTGAGCAGTTGGGGGTATGGTCACAGGAGCGCTCCGAACTGAAAAAGGCTTTCCCGGCAGTTGAAGAAGAGAACATGATATTCAGAACTTTTCTGAAGGATCTTGACCCCGATGAGCTTGATAGACTAGTCCATGCAATGCACCGGGAGTTGTTTGACAAGACGGATTGTATTGCCTGTTCTAACTGTTGCAAGATCATCGTTCCTGAGCTTAACAACAAAGATATTGAACGGATCTCTCGCTTACTTGGTCTGTCCGAGCAGGATTTTAGAAAAACCTACCTGAAGAATGTTGACGGAGAATGGGTGTTTAACAGCATGCCCTGTTCCTTTCTTATAGAAAAGGGTTGCTCCATTTATGATTGCCGTCCGGAAATGTGCCGTGAATATCCCTTTACAGATCAGGACGACCTTGTATCGCGGCTTCTCAATCTGATCTGGAACTGCGAAGTCTGCCCGGTAGTGTTTGAGATTGTCGAAAGGCTTAAGAAACGATACCGCAAGGAGTATCAGCATTTCAAACGAGCGATGAGGCCATACTTGAGGTAGCCAACGGGGAGCAGCTATGAATCTGAGATGTCAAACCCTGAAAAGAAAAGATAGAATAAGGCAGGCCGGCCGCTGGATAGCACAATATACCGGTAAAAATATCATCAAAGGCTACGGCAAGCACTTCAAGGTGGACCTACTCTGTGCCGCACGTGAACTGCAAATGCTTGGTCTTGAAATTCCAGAATTCCGGATCCAGCAGTTGAAGAAGAATGCAGAGAACCGCCGTAAGCAACATGAGCGCAGACGGCAGCTTAGAGAGCAGCAAAAGCTCCAGGTTATAGATCCATATCCATGTTCAAACGAATATTTTTATTATATAGCTGGCTATACATCGGGTGGTGCGCCATTTGGCATTACGTGGGAAGAAATGGGGTTGGAACTTTTCGCTGATGCACCTGATTGTCAGTAACCGAATCATCCTTGTTACGATTACAGCTCCGGCCATCTAAGCCGGATTTAATTATTGGCAGATGGCGAGTCGTGTGGTGAGATTAGTGAACTTAGCATCCAAGCTAAAATGCCCCAACCGGAGGCTTCAACATCCTGGGTAGCCGCGGTAAACTGGTTGAAAAAGGCCAGAGTGTTGCTGAAGTACCTGGTCATCTGGTACTCGGTCTGTCCGTATGGCTGACCGGAACCGCCCGGGGCCATTACCGTCCAGAAGATGCTGTGCAGGATATGGCCGGAGCCGTTGAAGGCCAGATTTCGTTCCAGTCCCCTGATGTTCTCGAAGTTGTTCGAGCGCCGGGCTTCCACCAGTTGCAGTTCTGTCTTGTTCAGGCCATCGAATAAAAAAGAATAATTGAAAGAGGATTTTTAAAAATAACGACGAAGGGTAAAACAGGTAGTTATACGCCGGTCCGACAGCAGCAGGATCGAACAAGACACCTCGAACGATCTGATGGCTGTGGCAATATACCTCTTCTTCAAGGACTTTCAGGATCTGACACCTTCCCTCGCATTTCGACTCTCTTCATGGCAACTCTTCCCATCAAATGCAGCTCTATCGCAGTCACGACGAGTGGCGCCCGTAAGGATCACGAAATTTTCCATACAGGGTACAAGTCGGCAGGCAAGCTGATTCCAAGCTCAAAGATGCTGCTTTATTCAACAATTTAACAGCTCCGAGCCCGATAGTCTAAGGCGATGCTATGGCCGTCGGGCCGATAGGGTATGTTGGGAAACTGGCATGCCTCCCATCGCGGTAAAGGAGCACCGTCCAGGGGACTGTGCTTTTTTCCGTAGTGGGAGGCTTTTTCATACCTGGCGGTTTTAATTAAGAATTATAGAAAGGGGTGATCATTGGGCAAGCAGATCTCAGTGACCGATGGTGTTGATCTCAGAGGCCATCAGTATCCCTGTTGCGAGAAGGGGCACAGAACAAGTATGAGACTATTTTGAACAAAGGGGGGAAACATTGATGGGAAAGATATTGCGTGTCAATATGTCCGATCGGGTAGCACGTTTTGAAGATCTGCCTGAAAAGTACTCACTGCTTGGTGGAAGGGCGCTGACTTCGCAAATAGTATTCGATGAGGTTCCACCGGATTGTAATCCTCTCGGCCCATTCAACAAGTTGGTTATCGCCCCGGGTCTTCTGAGCGGAACCACGGCCCCCTCATCCGGGCGGTTGTCGGTAGGAGGCAAAAGCCCGTTGACGGGGGGGATTAAAGAGGCGAATGCCGGAGGTGTCACCTCTCAGAAACTTGCCAGCCTTGGCATCAAGGCCGTCATCATCGAGGGGAGCCCTTCCACTGATGACTGGTATCTCGTGAAAGTGTCCGCTGCAGGTGCAGATCTGATACCTGCCAATGATCTGGTGGGCAAGGGCACCTGCGAAGCTACAGCCGTCTTGCTGGAGCGTTACGGCAAGGAAGTGGGAGTAATCACTATCGGCCCTGCCGGGGAGATGCTTATGGCGACAGCAGGTGTCACTAATAATGATGGTGAAGGAAACAGCACCCGCTATGCAGGCCGCGGTGGTCTCGGGGCGGTGATGGGATCTAAACATGTCAAGGCTATTGTGGTGGATACCGGGGAGCATTTCGGCGCCAGGGTCAAGGATGTTGAACAATTCAGGGCTGCGGCCAGGAAATTTACTGAATGCCTCAGAAAGCACCCTGTTACTGGAAGCGGCCTTGCTGCATACGGCACAGATATATTGATGAACATCGTCAACGAGACTGGCGCCCTCCCGACGCGGAACTTTCACTCGGGTCACTTCGATCATGCCAAGGAAGTAAGCGGCGAGAAGTTGGCCGAGGTTGCTGTGGCCCGCGGAGGGAAGGCGACGCACACCTGTATGCCCGGTTGCGTGATGCAATGTTCTAACATCTACCCGATGCCTGACGGTAAGGTATGCGCCCCGATTGAATACGAAACGGCATGGGCGCTTGGGCCCAACCTGGAAAATGCCAACCTCGATATAGTTGCCAAACTGAATTACATCTGCAATGACGTGGGTTTGGATACTATCGAAACAGGGTGTACCCTGGGTGTGCTCATGGAGGCGGGGGTGCTTCCCTTTGGGGGCGGAGAGGCCGCCGTCAAAGCGCTGGAAGAGGTGGGGAAGGCCACTCCACTCGGGCGCATCATTGGCAGCGGGTCGGTATGTGCCGGGAAAGTGTTCGGTATCACACACGTTCCGGCTGCAAAGGGACAGGGCATGCCCGCTTACGACCCACGGGCCTGCAAGGGCATGGGGGTAACCTATGCCACCTCGCCGATGGGAGCGGACCATACCGCAGGCTATGCAGTTACGGCGAACATTCTGCGAATCGGCGGGTATGTAGACCCCCTGAAGCCGGATGGCCAGGTTGAGCTGTCGCGCAACCTCCAGATCGCAACGGCAGTGATTGACAGTACCGGACTGTGCCTCTTTGTAGCCTTCGCGGTGCTGGACGATCCCGAAGCCCTCCCTGCCATTATCGCGATGCTGAATGCCCAATACGGGTTGCAGATGACTGCGGAGGATGTCACCAAGCTGGGTCAGCAGGTTCTCAGGACGGAAAGGGAGTTTAACCGGCTGGCGGGATTCACTGACGCCGATGACTCTTTGCCTGAATTCTTCATTTTGGAAGAATTCCCACCGCACAACACCAGGTTTGACATCGATGCAAAAGAGCTTAACCAGGTTTTTAACTTCTAAAAAAGCGACGGAGATGGGGCACCGTTTGGGGTGCCTTTTTCCTGCTCAAAAACTTAAAGGAATCCAGGGGGGTGCATTGCTGTGGATGTCGAGGTTCGGGTTTTTGGCGGTTTGGATAACCTCATTCCAGGAGCCAGGTTTGGGCAGGGCATCCCTCTAGAAGTGCAAGAGGGCTGCTCGGTAGGGCTGCTTCTAAACAGGCTTGCCATTCCGCGGGAAAAGGTTTTTACCATGCTCGTCAACGGTTGCCATGTTACAGCAGATGCTATACTAAAAGAGGGCGATCGAATTTCCCTTTTTCCCGCAATCGGCGGGGGTTGAGCTGTTTGTCAGACTATCCGCTCCAATACCCCACTTATTCAAGCGGCGGGATAAAGGCGGCTAGGTCCCTGGATAACAATTTCTTAGCTTCAGGGGCATCAGGACAAAGATATCTACACGGCTTTTGTCGCCGGCACCCAAGACTATACCGTGACTGTCGAGCTTGATGGCAGCGAGATAATAGGTGCGGACTGCACTTGTCCGTATGACTGGGGGCCGTTCTGCAAACATGAGGTTGCCGTTCTACGCGTTGCGGGAGAGATAGCCGGATTGGCATGAAGAACACTTTAAAAGATGGTCGAAACTTTATAGGAGTTGTAAAATGATAAAATATACTGCCACAGAAAAGGACATCCGGCCCACCATCGACAACTTCGAGCTATTTTGCCGCTACATCGAAGAAAAAAAACCAAAGCTAACCAGGGCCAGGGGCGAGCTTGGCAAAAAGAATTGTTTCGCAATTAACGCCCTGCTCTCAAAACCTAGAGAGCTGGATGGGCCGAAATACCTGCAGCCCTCTTACCCTACCATCAATCTGTTCTTCCACATCATTCTGGAAACCGGGCTGTTTGTGCTGAAGAGCCGCAACAAGGGAGAGGCCTACCTGGCGCCGTCACCCATACTCGAGAAATATAGGGCGTTAGATCCCCTTGCCCGGTATTTGTTGTTGTTCCGAATCTATTGGACCCGGCTGGACTTTGATCAACTCTACTGTGATTCTTCGGCCCTGTTTCATCATTTTATGTACACGAAACTGGCCTTCGAGGCGCTCAAAGATGTGCAGCCGAACGAAAGAGTTTTTGCTAACGTAGAGGATTTTGATAGCGGTTATGATCGCGCCAACCGGGTCCACAGACTGTTTGTCGGAGTAGGGATGATTGTGCACCATTTAAGCGATTTCGGTTTTTGGGAGTACGAGGAAGCTAATATTCCAGCTTTCCATACGTCAAAGAAGGACATCGACATCAAGGCCGTCACGCCCACCCCCTTGGGCATTGCCATGATCAATGCCTGTCGCCGGCGCCCCTATGAGCTCTACAATAAACATCGGGATGAAAAGCGGATAGAGCGAGATTGGCGCGATGAAAGCCTGAGGCCGATCATAGAGAGACTTGGCCTGGCAAGGCCTTTATCAAAACAAAAAATCGAGCCCTTCGAGCAGGCTTTTGAGCAGATATTTCCGGCAGTTGATGCCAAATCCATCGACGCCATCCTGGACCATGGGAAGGGAAAGCCAACTCCGGGGAGAGGCGGCAACGTCTATATCTTCAAGGTGTCATACAGCAGGAACATCTGGCGGCGGATCAAAATATCATCGGTCCATTCACTGCATCATTTGCATGAGGCCATCCAGGATGCTTTCGAGTTCGACAATGACCATAGCTATGCCTTCTTCATGGACGGCAGACCGTGGTCACAAAACGCCTATTGGGATAGGAACGCTGGCGATAGTCCTTTTGCTGACAGGGCAACCGTCGGCAAGCTGGAATTGGTGAACGGACAGAAGATTCTGTACCTATTCGATTTTGGCGATGAGTGGATGTTTACGGTAAGGGTGGACGAGATCCTCTATTCAGATGTGCCACCAGTAAGGCCGGTGGTGGTGGAGAAAAAAGGTGATGCTCCGGTGCAGTATCCGGATTGTGATGAATGAGCTTCGGGCGGATCTCTTATTATATAGCAGGTTATACTTCAGGCGGAGCACCATACGGCATCACATGGGAAGAAATGGGGTTGGAATCGTTCGCTGATTCATCCGACTGCCCATAGCCGAGTACCTGCTATGGTGGAGGATACCCTGGGCTATTCTGATATTGTTATGATATTTTTTGTTGATCAGGTGATCTCAGGCCGACTAACAACATGTTCGACATGACCAACAGACCCCCTAGACACTGGGGCCTGGCGCTGATTACCGGCTCCAGGGCATTGTAAGGATAGGGCAGAGGAGGCAGTTGGTGCTGCCCGGGAGGCACGAAGGGCGGTGGCAGATTGAGGCTATCAGTGGCCATCCTAAAACCTCCTTAAATTGGGATGTGAGAGGCGGGATGACATCCACGTCTCACCCTCAAATTATGCGTCTGTCTGTCAATCTGATACGATATCCTCTTCCTTTCCTCGGACTGACAAACTCCCCCTATATTTTCATTAATTTTCAAAATCTGACCTTTTCTGCAGGAATTCTGCAGGAACTTTACAAATTATAAAGTAATAATAAATACGTATGTCGATAGTAACAATTACCCGGGAAAGAGGATACGCTAATGACAACCCCGATAACGAGCAAGGATTTGCACAAGGCCCTCGCCGTGGCGCCAAGGCTGGCTGCCGGTCTGCTGGCGGTGCTGTTCCTCTATGTTGTAGCCCGGAACAACTACCTGCTGTATAGTACGCTATTAGAAGGATTCTCCGTCGTCGTGGCCACCCTGATCTATGTCCTGGCCACCCGGACCTACAAGTATTCCGGCAACACCTTGCTGCTGTTCCTGGGCAACGCTTACCTGTTCATAGCTGTGATCGATTTTTTCCAAATCATCTCTTCTAATGGAAAGGGCATCTTTCCGGTTCAGGGCGTCAATACGGCCACCCAGTTATGGATTGCCGGCCGTTACCTGCTCGCCGTCTCCTTCCTGTTGGCGGCCTTTATTGCCCGCCGCCCCGGTTTTCACCCAGGCTGCAGATCTGGATATACGCGGTGATAACCGGCCTCCTGCTGCTGTTCATCATGTGGCTGCCCATCTTCCCAACCTGTTACATTGACGCCCGGGGGCCGACCATTTTCAAGATAGTGAGCGATTACCTGATCTCCCTGGTCACACTGGCGGCCATGCTGCTGTTTTACCGGCAGCGCAGGCAACTCGACCAGGCCCTGTACCGCATCCTGATGGCTGCCATGGCCTGCACCGTTCTGTCCGAATTGAGCTATCTGTACGTTGATGTTTATGGCGTCATGAACTTTGTCAGGCACATTTTCAAACTGGCTTCCTATGTCTTGATTTACAATGGCGTGGTGCTGCGCGTCCTGGATGCGCCATTCGAGACTATCTTCCAGGACCTGAAGGCCAGCGCCGTGACCGATAACCTGACAGGCTTGTACAACCGCCGGGGTTTCCAGGAATTAGTCAAAAACGAGATCTACCTGGCGCAGAAGAGAGCCCTTCCACTCGGGGTGTTGATGATGGATATCGATAATTTCAAGTCCGTCAACGACAGATTCGGACACCTGGTGGGAGACCAGGTACTGCAGGGTATTGCCGATCTGCTCCGGTCGTCGCTGCGGGAGCGGGACATCGCCTGCCGCCTGGGCGGGGATGAGTTCACAGCCATAGTGCGGGCTGGCCGGGACGGGTTAAACCTGGTGGAAGACCGGGTCCGCTGTGGCTTTCCAGGTATGGTCTAACGCCAGCGAGGCCACCCGCGACCTCGGGCTGAGCATCGGCAGCGTGGTCTGGGAGCCCGGCATGGTTCCTGATCCGGAAAGCCTGATCCTGGTGGCAGACAAGGCGATGTACGAGGAGAAGGATGCCAAAAAAAAGAGCAAGAAGGCCTAACGACACAGCGGTTTGAGCCGGTTGACAACGCAACGGGTTGCGATTAGAATATTAGTTGCTTGAAACCGAATAATGGTGGATGTAGCTCAGCTGGGCAGAGCACCAGGTTGTGGCCCTGGGGGTCGTGGGTTCGAGCCCCATCATCCACCCCATTTATTTCAAACTGGGGCGTAGCCAAGCGGTAAGGCACGGGACTTTGGATCCTGCATCGAAGGTTCGAATCCTCCCGCCCCAGCCATTTTTGACTAAACAAGCGCCATTAGCTCAATCGGTAGAGCAGGTGACTCTTAATCACAAGGTTGGGGGTTCGCCGGTTTGAGCCGGCCGGCGTGTCAACTCACATAAAAATCTTACCCAAGAAGGGTGGATCACTCATTTAAAAACCTAACCCAACTGTGTTAATAAATTGGTTTTTTGATAACTGCAATGGCGTCTGAAGTTAATCCCCACCCGCCCTCTCCGCATCTTAAAAAGCACGGGCTGGGCCTATTCGCTGATACTTACGCAGAGCCTTTTAACTTGGGTAAGAATTTTCTTCTGCTCATGCTCCGGCGCCAGGGTGAACAGGTCGTATTCGATGTTGTCAACGAGGCACTCTCCCATGGCCCAGATGTTGTCCTGACGGATGGTCCAGTTCTTTAAGAATCTGTGCTTCGGCGGCTGATCCGGCGCTGGCCGGTAGCTCTCCAGGAGCTTGAAGTCAAGCGCCATTTCTTGCCGGAGCTTGCGTTTGACAACCCGGATGAACATCGTTTCATGCCTCCAATAATATAGTCGCTACAGGAACTCTATATAGTCACTACAGCCACCTCCTGGTTAAGAACGGTTGTTTGTGATTCAGTAGAAACAGGTAAAGGTCCCTTGCTCAGCAGCCCTTCAATCTGGCGATGAATCGTCAGTGGATTTAACGTTTTCAGCTGGTGTTGATGGATCAGCTTGGCCTTAAGAGTCAGGGCGCCGGTTTCATTCAAACGTTGATAAGGTGTGCGGGCAGTGTCAAACTTCTTGCGAACATGGCTGCCGTTACGTTCCTTGACAATCACCTTGCGCATCGGCAGGAACAGGTTAGCATAGGGATCCAGGCAGGCATAGACCTGGTTGAGCCACTCCACTGCTTCCGGAGCATCGTATCGCTCGTAGCCGACGATCTCCCGCACATACTGCAGGTTTTTCTGTTCCACATGCGCGTTGTCGTTCTTCTTATAGGGACGGGAGCGGGTGAATGAAAGCTTGTTTTTCTGGCAGAAAAGCAACAGGTAGTCGCTGATAAACTCACTGCCGTTGTCCGTGTGCAGGCCCCAGACCGGTGTCGGCCAGTCCTGGATAATGCCCGTTAGTTCCTGAAATACGCCAGCTTGACCACGGCCAAGGACTGCCCGGCGGCGGCTGTAACCGCTGACCACATCCACCACGCTGATCGTGTAAGCGAAGCGGCCGAGGGAGGAGCCGCCATTATGCTCTACCAGGTCAACCTCAAGGGCGCCGGGTCTGGTTTCTTCCCAATCGTAGCGTTCAATAGGGATCTCCGCTTGCAGGCCGGTATTCGGCCTTCGTCCCGGTAGGGCACGCTTAGCCTTGGGCGAGTTCAGACGTTTCAACCGGCGGGCCAACGTAGCCCGACTGATCTGGGACATTTGCAGGCGTATTTCCGGTGTCAGAGTGAGTTCCCTGTGTTTTGCCAGTAGTTCTGCGGTAGACAGCAGCACCGGATGGAGACGCTCGGCGCAAGGGAAGTCCAGCGTTTCCCAGACCAGTTGGATGGCCGGCAGCGCTTCGACGTATTGAATAGGACGGTGCCTTTTGACAATTTTCTTAAGGGCAATCTTTGGGCTGTTTAAGGCTTGAATGGCATACTTCCGATGGTAGCCCAAGACGTCCACGATTTCATCAACGATTTTCGATTTCTCTGCTCTTGTAGAAGCTTTCTTGTAGCGCAGACACATGGTGCCCAAGTATTCCCGGCGACTTTGCATCGACATGTTCACACACATCCCCTCGGTAAGATTTCGATGTGAGTGATCCGGATCCCCTTGGGTAAGATTATAAGTGAGTGATCGCGGCCGGTTGACAACACAACGGGTTGCGATTAGAATATTAGTTGCTTGAAACCGAATAGATGGTGGATGTAGCTCAGCTGGGCAGAGCACCAGGTTGTGGCCCTGGGGGTCGTGGGTTCAAGCCCCATCATCCACCCCATTTATTTCAAACTGGGGCGTAGCCAAGCGGTAAGGCACGGGACTTTGGATCCTGCATCGAAGGTTCGAATCCTCCCGCCCCAGCCATTTTTTGACTAAACAAGCGCCATTAGCTCAATCGGTAGAGCAGGTGACTCTTAATCACAAGGTTGGGGGTTCGACTCCCTCATGGCGCACCAGAGAATAATCAGACCCTGCAAGGGATGCAGGGTCTTTTGATTTCCAAAGGATTGGATCACAGGGTCTATTTTGACCACAATTTGACCACAATTGGGGTTCAATCCACCTCGACATTGAGTAGGCCGCCCATCCTGTCCATGACCTTTTTCTTGGTTCGCTCGGTCACATGAGAGTAAATATCCGCCGTCGTGGAAAGCATCGTGTGACCAAGCAGTTCCTGAACGTTACGGAGATCCTCGCCGTCCTCGATTAACCTGGATGCAAACGTGTGGCGCATGGAATGAGGCTTCTTGTATTCGACGCCGGCCTTTTTCAGCAAGCCCTATACTGCCGGTTGAAGTTCCGCGGCCAGATCCGCTTTCCATCCTCGGTGCAAAGACCAGATGCTCATCATGATATGCTTTGCCGAAGAACAGTTTTTCCTCGTTCTGTCGGGCTTTGTGCGACTTCAGCACCTTAACCATGTCCTCAGTCATGGGGATGGTCCTCTGAGACTTCGGGGTTTTAGGCAGTTGGAAGTCCAGGTGATACTTTCCCGGTGTTGTCATCCCTGATCTCCACCAGTTCCCGCTTTATCTCGAAATTGGCTCCGTCAGTCGAAGTCATCCCACATCAGACCCAGCATCTCGCCGCGCCTCATGCCAGTGAACATATCCAGGTAATAGCCGGCGAATATGCGGCTGCCCTTGGCAGTACCCAGGAATTTTTCGGCCTCTTCCTGGGTGAATGGCACACCTCTTTCTTCTCCAGCGGGGGGAGTGTGGTAGCAGACACGGGGTTGAATGTGATGATACGGTTGTGGACGGCTTGTTTGAGCGCTTCCTTGACGATGGTCCTGATTTACTGGACAGTGTGCCGGGACAGGCCCGGGGGTAGCGTCCTTGCCCTGCTGTCAGTGGTGTTCTGATTCTTGATCCGGCCATTGTCAACAGGTTGTTGAATAGTCGTTGCAAATCGTCTGGCTGGAGCGATTTCAAGGTGATGTTGCCGATGATATGGCCTGACGTGGAGCCTCATCTCTTTTTTATAGCTGGCGAACGTGGTCGCCCTGAGTTTCTTCTGCATGTAGTCGGTGAGCCATCGGTCAAGCCATTCTGAGAGAGTAACCTTATTCGGGTCAAGACGTGCGCCGATGTGTAATTGATGCAGCGCCTCGTTCATCTTCTCCGCAACCTCTTCCCGGGTGTCGCCATAGAAGATTGAAACTTCGGCTTGCCGGTCTCCGGATCATAGCCGATGGTGACCCTGGCCTCCTTGCGGCCATCCGCCCGGTCTCGGATCATGCCCTCATTGTTACCCCTCCTGCCTCGCCGCTTCTTCGCCACTCTGGTTTACCTCCCTCATATTTGCGTTCTGGCGGGGGTCTAAATTCTTTTAGGTATCAAGCTACCTGATCGCCGGTTTGCGCCCCGTTTTGAGGCTATTTCTGCGCTTCATCAATGTTCGGGTGCAGCATCGTTAGATGTCAAGAAACTCTACGTAATCCTCGCCCACTTCATTAGCAACCATGCTTTTTAACTCTTCGGGGATTGCTTCACTGTCTATAAAATCATTAAAATACTCAAAAACTTCGTACTCGTCAGGGAAACCTTCCCAAAACACAAAGTAAGATTCATTTTCTGTAAGCGCTACTGACATAAGACGGCCAGAACCTTCTGGCTCATAATCCTTAACGAGCCATTTGCCATTAAATGCAATCTTCCTGGTTCCCTTTTCAGTATCAAGTTTAAGACCGATTTTTTCAATGCCTTCCTTTAACTGTTCGGCAGCCTCCATTCTTTCCAACTCCTTTTCCAGTGCATCAGTGACCAATTTAGACAGGCTTTCCGCACCTTGTCCCTTGACCAGTTCCTCAGCTTTCTGCCAGATCTTCTCGTCGCTATCTCTGACATACAAAGTCTTGTTGCCCATTAAAGTCAGCCCCTTTCGTCTATATAAGTATATTATATACGTATACGTGGAACTTGTCAAGCAGAGGGGAATTAAACTCCTCAATATTTTCCGCAACTTGCCAACCCGAATTAGCCCCCCCAGTTTCTCTTCTCTCCCGTTCCTTCGTTGCTTCGCCATGTAATTGAATTTGGAGTCTCCAGCCTGAAATTTTCCTGCGCCCATGCCTGAAACCCGGCCTTGCTGATCCTAATCGTGCGACCGCTTAGACGCATGCAGGGAAATCCCCGGCGCCGGGTTAATGAGTAGGCCGCAGCCTCACAAATTCGAAGCAAGGCAGCAAGCTCCTTGACGCTAAAGAAGTCCGGTAGATCGTCGATTGATTTTATTTCGCTCATTTTGGTTGCCCCCAATCCACCAGCAGCTTCTATCAACTGCGCCGCTTACCGCCATAACTGGTAATAATCACGCCAATTCGGTTATGCCCCAGGTCTCTCGACACTTCCCGCAGCTTTTCCTTCTGCGGCCTCTGGACTCCACTCTGGCGATCTTTCTCGTTTTCTTCTCCCTGTCTGGCCACCGAATATTCAAACCGGCAGGAATGGACGTCCATCGCTTTATGTACGTGGTCGAATACCGGCTGTTCCGGATCCCGGCCACCGATGACATCCTGAAGCTGGTCTTGGAGATCGGCGCGTACCCGGGACACTCTGGGCCGGTTACCCTTGCCGTGAGGAACCCAGACAGCCAGAGATCCATCCGGCGCTTCTAAAACATCTCCAGGACGGAAGTCTGCCAGCTCCCGCCGGCGTAGACCTGTCGCCCTGGCGACCGTGATTTCTTCCCGGTGCCGGCCATGGCTGAAGTGCCTGTCATTGGCCACCGGTATCCTGGACCTGGTGGTATTTTTATAAGACAGAACCGCAAGACGCACGTCTGCAGCCAGATCTCGAACGTCAAATATCTTACGCAGTGCCGCCCGCTCCTTTTTCAAAGTGGCTGGCGCATAGCTTTCAGCGACGCGCTCTCGCAGATCGTCACTTACCATCGGTTTTGCCTCATCCATCCACTTGGCGCCCCGGGTGCCGGCCGAGGTAGCAAATTCGTGAGCCACCTGGCGATAATCGGCGAAGGTTGCAATGCGAAATATCCCGGGGGCGCCACGCC